>DASRRB010000140.1:0-1980 GCA_035695985.1 Planctomycetota bacterium
ACCAAGTTACTACAGATTCGCAAGTGCTTCAAAGACCGGATCTTCCTGCACGCGCCCGACGTCGGGCTGCGCCGTGCAGCGCCGCATCATTTCCCGCGACGGTCGGGACTTCGCGGGGAGTGCGGGATGCGGCGCGCGCGCGCAAGCTCGTTGAGATGCGCGACCTCGGCCTCGAGTGTCGTGTCGGCCGTTTTCGGCGATTCCCCGGGACTCAGGCAGAAGAGGTCCCACGCCTCGCCGCGTTCGCCGCGCTGGCGCACGTACCACTCGCCGCTCTTGCGGTCGCGGGTCAATGGAAAGAGGGCGCAGCGCCACGGCTTGTACTTGAAGCGGTCGCCCTCGCTCGCGCCGACCTGGTGCAGCACGCAGCCGTCGCTCCAGAACGCGCACCAGCCCTGGCTCACCTTGAGCGTCGGCAAGCCGTCCTTCTCCTGGTCGGAGAGGAAGCCCGACTTCTCGACGAGGCGGCGCGCCGCGGGCCGCAGGTGCGGGAGGAACTTCGGGAGATTCGCGGTGATGCGCTCCTGCTCGTCCTTCTCGACGGCGGGCCGGCCGTTCATGCAGCAGATGCCGCCGCAGGTGGGATAGACGCAGTCGAAGTGCGCGGTCGCGAGGTTCGCGACGTCGACCTTGGGCGGCAGCGGCTGCGCAGGCTCGCGGCGGTGCGTCATGGTCCCGGCCTCGCGACGCGGCGCATGAAGGTCACCTTGTCGTCGCCCACGCGGAAGAAGTCGGGAATGCGCGCCGCCTCGGAGTAACCGGCGCGCTCGTAGAAGCGGCGTGTCGGAGCGTACGACTCCTTGCCGCCCGTCTCGATCAGGATGGTACGCCCGCCGCGGCGCGCCACGTCCTCCTCGACGGCGCGCAGGAGGCGCGCCCCGGTCCCGTGCCGCTGCAGCGTCGGATCGACCGCGATCCAGTAGACGTCGAAGACGCCGTCCGACATCGGCGCGAGCCCCCAGCAGACGTAGCCGGCGACGCGTGCACCGTCCGGCGCATCGGCGACGAGGAAGCGGTAGTCGTCCGGTCGCTCGACCCGCTTCGAGAGCGCGACGTCGACCAGCTCGAGCGCGACGCCGACCTCCTCCTCCGTGAACGCTGCCGTCGCGCGCAGGAGCGCGGCGATCGGGGCGCGGTCGGCCGCGCGCAGCTCACGCAGCTCACGCAACGCCGGAGCGGGCATGGCGGAGGATTTCCTCGACGAGGTCTTCGTAGGAGCGCGGCGCGGCGCCGCGCCTCCCCCACGCACGCGCGAAGCCGGCGTCGGGAGAGAGGTCGGGATTGGGGTTCACCTCGAGGACGAAGGGCCCCTCGCTCGCGTGCAGCCGCAGGTCGACGCGGCCGTAGCCGCGCAGGCCGAGCGCGCGCCAGGAGGCGAGCGCGACGGCACGGACTCGCGCGAGGACCGGCGGGTCGAGCGCGGCGTCCTGCACGGGCGTCCCGTTCCAGTCGTCGCTCCCCTCGACCCACTTCGACTCGTAGGTGACGAGGCGCGGCCGGCCGGCGGGAAAGCGCGTGAAGTCGATCTCGGCCACGGGCAGGTGCTCGGGCGCGTCGGCGGAGCCGATCAGTCCGACGTTGAGCTCGCGCCCCTCGATGAAGCGCTCGACGAGCGCCGGCTGCCGGTAGCGCTCGACCACGAAGCGGACGCGGTCGCGCGCGGACGCCTCGTCGCCGACGACGCTCTCCTTCGAGATGCCGTGGCTCGCGTCTTCGCGCGACGGCTTGACGATCCAGGGGAACGGACAGCGCGTCGCGGGATCGGCCGCGCGCGGGTCGGGCAGCGGGTCGTCGGCGCTCTCGACCACGCATCCGGCCGCGACCGGGATGCCGCGCGCCGCGAGCAGCGCCTTCGCGAGCGGCTTGCGCAGCGCCAGCGCGCAGGCGAGCGCACCGTTGCCGGTGAACGGGATCCCGGAGAGCTCGAGCAGCGCGACGACGGCGGCTTCGAGCGTCGCGTCGCCGCGCAGCGACTCGACG
>DASRRB010000141.1:0-4616 GCA_035695985.1 Planctomycetota bacterium
TCCGGGGGACAGGTCAACGGTCTCGAACGGTGGTCAATGGGCGGAGGGGAAAGAGGTCGAAGGACGGGACGCCGCGAGAGGCGGTCGACCACCGTGCATCGTCGAGTCGTGCTCCGAATGCGCCGAATGCAGCGAGCCCCCCGTCCACCTTTGGTCTGGGGCGAGCGTGTCCCGTCCTTCGACCTTTTTCTCCTCCGCCCCTCGACCCGCCCTCGCCCGTCGCGCGTTCAACCACCAATCCCTGCTCCCCGCGCCCTCTTCACCCCCGTCCTCGACGTCCGCTCCAGTTTCGAGCCGCGGTGTTACTTCGCGAGCGCCGCGCGTGCCGTTGCGACCGGTGCGAAGTCGGCGTCGGCCGCATCGCGCAGGTAGTGCACGCCGCAGGCGAGGAGCGGCCCCGCCATCTCGTCGCCGCAGCGCGTCGCGAGCTGTCCGAGCGCCACGAAGAACTTCCAGTCGTGCGGCTCGTCGCCCTTCGCGACGAGCAGCTCGCGCGCGCGTGCGACGAAGATCTCGCGCACGTTCCCGACGCGCAGCCCGCCGACGATCGAGCGCGCCGTCGCCCAGCGGTCGGGGCCGAGGCCTTCGAGCGCGCGCACGGCGCCGCGCACCTCGACCGTGGCGTCGTTCGCCGGGGCGAGCAGCAGCGCCACGTCGACGTCGCGCGTGGTTCCTCCGCGCACGAACGCCTCGCGCCAGAGCGGCAGCCAGCCGGCGGCCAGCGACTGCGCGAGGCGCGCGAACTCGAGCTCGCCGACCGCCGTCGCGAGCCACTGGATCGACTCGACGCCGGTCGCGGCGTGCACCGCGAAGAGGCCCGGCGTGCGGGCGAGCAGCTCGAGCGCGTACGCGCAGGCGGTCAGCCAGCCGGCGCGCATCGACCCCGTCTCGCGCTCGAGGTCGGCGAAGAGCTGCTGCGCCTGCGCGGAGTCGGACTTGCGCAGCGCCGCGAGCGCCGCGGGCAGCGCCGCGTCGAAGCCGCCGCGCGCCTTGCCCGGCGCCACGCGCGCGCGCTCCTTCGCCCGCGCGAACGCCGCCGTGTCCGCGCTCCGCTCGAGCTCGAGCAGGCCGTGCACGAGCGCGCGCGCGAACGGCTCGGCGTGGCCCCAGCCGATCACGTCGAGCGTCCGGATCCCGTTCGCGGCGCAGATCGCGCCGTGGCCGGCGTTGCCGAAGCTGCGCAGCGACCACGGGGCGAGCGCGGCGATCACCTCCTCGCGCTTCGCGTTGCGCACGAGCGAGGTCACCGCCGCGTCGGCCTTCGCGAGGTCCCACGCCTCCATCGCCGCGTCGAATTCGGCGCGCGCCTTCCCGGCGGCGGGGAGCGCGTTCTCGTCGGGAGCGGGCAGCCGCCAGTCGCCGGCGGCGACCTGCTCGGCCTGGCTCCGCTTGAAATCATCGAGTGCGTATACGAGCGGCAGCGCGCGCTCCGGCGGCGGCAGCGCCTGCATCACGTTCCAGAGCGACGCCATCTGCAGCACGCAGTGGTACTTGAAGCCGAGCGGGCGCGGCTCGACGTGGCGCAGGCCGGCGAGGTAGAGCGCCGCGAAGAGCGGCTCGACCGCGAGCCCCTTCTTCAGACGGTCGAGCAGCTCCGCGTTCGCCTGCTCGTGCTTGACGTCGGCGATCCAGGTGACCAGCTCGTCGATGGACTGAGGCGATTCAGGCACGCGGCCCGGCAGCAACGGAAGCCTCCGCAACAGCGTCCCGGCGACCACGCCGCCGGCGATCCCGCCGAGGAAATCTCGCCGTGTCGGATGCATGGCCGGCCTCCTCCGTTCCACGGAGGCGCTCCGGCGCCCGCCGTCGGCGCGTGAAGGTAGCAGTTCGGCCGCGCGGGGGACCGGCGCGGGCGGCGGGGCGGACCCCTCAGGGCCGCCGAGACCCGTGCTCAGCCGGAGTCGCGCGAGCGCCGCGAGGGGGCGCTCGGGACGACGTAGCCCATGAGGCGGCGGAGCCGGTCGCGCCAGCGCCGCTGGCGGTCGAGCGTCTTGCGCATCGTGCGCAGCTCGAGGTGCAGCCGTTCGAGCTCGGCGCGCAGCGCGTCGCGGCTGGGGGACGGCTTGTCGCGGCTCGCCGAAGTCTCACCGCGACGAAGAGCGACGGAACCGCGTACGGTCGCCACCTGGAAGAAGTTGAAGTCCTCGTACGCCGCCATGACCCTGTTCCGTGCTTCATTCCCGCGAGGCCTGGAGTGGGACGTCTCCGCGACCTCGGCCTTCCCGTACGACCCGCCCGTTCCGAGTTCCGGTCCGCGTCCCCGCGCGTGTCCCCGGTCCCCTCACCCCGCTCCCGATCGGGTCGTCGCCCACGCGATCCGCGTGCGACGTGCCCATCTGAATCGGGGGCCGCAAAGAACGAATGAAGGGGGGCGGCGTTGGACGCCATTTTTCGTCAAGACGCGGCGCCGACTTCAGTCGCGTTCCATCGCTTTTCCGCGCCCGTCCCCGCGCACGCCCGCGGCGAGGAGCAGCGCCGCGATCCCCGCGAGCACGGCGCCGCAGCCGAAGGCCGCGTGGACGCCGACGCTCTTCCAGAGGACGCCGAAGCCGTAGGACGCCGGCAGCGCCGCCAGCGCCGTCGTGAAATGGAACGCTCCGAAGGCGCGGCCGCGCGCGTCGGCGGGGACGAGGTCGGCGACGAAAGCGCGCTCGGCCCCCTCGGTCAGCGCGTAATAGGTTCCGTAGACGAGGAAGAGGGCCCATGCGTGCCAGGGCTGCGTGGCCGTGCCGAATCCGGCATAGACGAGCGCGTAGACGACCCAGCCGGCGAGGATCACGCGTTTCCTTCCGATCCGGTCGGAGAGCCCGCCGAACGGGACCGAGCAGCCCGCCTTCACGACGTGCAGCGCCGCCTGCAGGAGCGGGAGCGCGGTGATCGGCACCCCGAGCTCGTGCGCGCGCAGCAGGAGGAAGGCGTCGGTCGAGCCGCCGAGCGCGAAGAGGAATTCGGCGGCGAGGAAGCGCCGGAAGCGCGGGATCGCGGGCGGCCGGAACGAGAGCTTCTGGCCCTGCACCGGCGGGGCGGCGCGCGGCGGCTCCTTCACGAAGAAGAGGAGCGTGGCGAGCGCGAGCGCCGCCGGGATCGCGGCGCACAGGAAGGTCGTCCGCAGCTCGAGCCCCGCCTTCGCGAAGAGCAGCCAGCCGACCAGCGGGCCGACGATGGCGCCCGCGTGGTCCATGGCGCGATGGAAGCTGTAGGCGCGGCCGCGGTGCGCGTCGGCTGCGACGTCGGCGACGATCGCGTCGCGCGGGCTCGTCCGCGTCCCCTTGCCGACGCGGTCGACGAAGCGGATCGCGAAGACCTGCGTCGCCGTCGTCGCGAAAGCGACCAGGGGTCGGATCACCGAGGAGATGCCGTAGCCGAGCAGCACCAGCGGCTTGCGCTTCTTCGCGCGGTCGGCGAGCCCGCCCGAGACGAGCTTCAGCACCGCCGACGTGGCGTCGGCCCACCCCTCGATGAAGCCGAGCGTCGCCGGTCCCGCGCCGAGCGAGAGCAGGAACGTCGGCAGGAGCGGGACGATCATCTCGCTCGAGGCGTCGGTGAAGAGCGAGACGACGCCGAGCGCGACGACCGAGCGTGCGAGGCGCGGCCGCGATCCCGCCACGGGCGGCGCGCCGGTCAGCGACCGCCGCTCACTCGAGGTGCGCTTCGATGAACCAGAGCTGCTTGTCGTTCCCGCGCGAGATCTCGGTGAAGAGGTCGGCCGTGTCGGCGTCGCCCGCCTTCGCGGCGGCGTCGATGGCGTGCCGCACCGACGCCCCGAACTTCGCGAGCGCCTTCGCGAGCAGCTTCAGGTGGTCGTGGCCCGCCGACGTCGCGGGCGGGTAGACGTCGAGCAGCGAGTGCTTCGCCACCGCCTGCAGCGTCCCCTGCGCCGTGCCACCGAGCTGGACCGCGCGCTCGGCGAGCTCGTCGACGTAGTCGCCGACTACTTCGTAGAGCTTGTCGAACAGCTCGTGCAGCGCGATGAAGTGCGGGCCCTTGACGTTCCAGTGCGCCTGCTTGGTCTGCAGCCGCAGGTCGATCGCGTCGGCGAGGCGCGCGTTCAGCAGGTCGCACATCGCGCGGCGCGTCTTCTTCGGGAGGTCGTTGGAAGTGGGATGCACGAAAGGCTCTCCTGGAAAGGGCGCGGGAGATTAACGCGAGTGGATCCGACCTACGAACGCATCTACGCGGCGGTCGCCCGCATCCCGCGCGGACGCGTCGCCACCTACGGCGAGGTCGCCGCGGCGGCGGGCCTGCCGGGGCGCGCGCGCCAGGTCGGCTACGCGTTGCACGCCTTGCCGGCCGGGCGCCCCGTCCCGTGGCACCGCGTCGTCAACGCGCGCGGCGAGGTCAGTCCGCGCGCGGAGCCGCGCTTCGAGACGATCCAGCGCAAGCTGCTCGAGCGCGAGGGCGTCGAGTTCGACGCACGCGGCCGCGTCTTGAAACTGGAGCGGACGTCGAGAACGCGGGTGAAGAGGGCGCGGGGAGCAGGGATTCGTGCGAGAACGCGCGACGGGCGAGGGCGGGTCGAGGGGCGGAGGGGAAAGAGGTCGAAGGACGGGACACGCTCGCCCCAGACCCAAGATGAACGGGGGGGCTCGCTGCATTCGGCGCATTCGGAGCACGAC
>DASRRB010000142.1:0-6597 GCA_035695985.1 Planctomycetota bacterium
ATTTCAACCCGTACACGTACGACGACATAAAGACCATCGCCAAGCACCGCCACTACGTCAGCGGCGCCAACGTCTGGGCCGTCAACGACCGCTCCGACAGCGCCGGCGGCGGCCACGCCCACTGCGGCGCGCTGATCTACCTCGGCGACCAGTTCCCCGACTCGTACCGCAACACGATCATCATGGGGAACATCCACGGCAACCGCGTGAACAACGACCGCTTCGAAGCCAAGGGCTCGGGCTTCGTCGGCCACCACGGCCAGGACTTCATCCTCGGCAACGACAAGTGGTTCCGGCCCATCAATGAACGCACCGGTCCGGATGGTGCGGTCTACTTCATCGACTGGTACGACAAGCACGCCTGCCACTCGACGCCGGGCGAGCTGTGGGATCGGACGAACGGGCGGATCTATCGGATCCGGTACGGCGACCTGAAGCCGCGCGAGGACCCCAAGACGCTCTCCATCTCCAAGGAGAACGACGAGAAGAAAGGGATCACGCGCGACACCGATCCGGACCGCCGGCTCGTCCAACTGCAGCTCCAGAAGAACGACTATTGGTGCCGGCAGGCGCGCATCGAACTGCAGGCGCGCGGCGAAGGACCCTGGACGCCTTGGATCGAGAAGAGCCTTCGCGGCATCCTCGCCAACTACGCCGACCCGACGCGGCGGCTGCGCGCGATGTGGACGCTGCACGCGATCCAGAAGTTCACCGAGGACGACGCGATCCTCCTGTTCGATGACCTCGACCCGCACGTGCGCGGCTGGGGCGTGCAGCTCGCCTGCGAGAAGAAGTCGGCCGGGCCGGGGCTCCTCGCGCGGATGGCGAAGGCGGCCGCGACCGACGACTCCCCCATCGTGCGCCGCTTCCTGGCCAGTGCCGCCCAGCGATTGCCGCTCGCCGACCGCTGGCCGATCGTCGAGGCGCTGATCCGCCACGAAGTCGACGCCGACGACGTGAACCTTCCTCGTCTGTATTGGTACGCGCTCGAGCCCCTCGTCCCCGCCGATCCGCCGCGCGCGCTCACGCTCGCGCTCGACCCCAAGCGCTGCCCGATCGAATCGCTGCGCCGCTTCATCGTCCGGCGCGCGGCGGCGACCGCGCCGACGCACGTGACGCTGGTCAAAGCGCTCGCGCAGACGAAGGATCCGGCCGAGCTGCGCTGGATGCTCGAAGAGGCGCACACGGCGCTGAAGGAGCAGCGCGGCCTCGCGACTCCGGCCGGCTGGCCGGCGGTCTACGAGACGCTGCGCGGCAACGCCGAGCTGCGGCGCGACGCGCTCGAGGTCGCGATCGATTTCGGGGACGCCTCGGCGCTGCCGGAGCTGCGCGCGGTGGTGACCGGGAAGGGAGCGCGCGGCGACGCCGCGTGGCGGCAGCGCGCGCTCGACGCGATCGTGCGCGCCAAGGATCCGCAGGCGCCGGCGCTGCTGAAGACCCTGCTCGACGATCCCGAGCTGCGCGGGCCGGCGCTGCGCGCGCTCGCCGGCTTCGCCGACGACGGGACGCCGGACGCGATCCTCTCGACGATGAAGACGACGAAGCGACCGTTCACGCCCGACGAGCGGCGCGACGCGCTCACCACGCTGTCGGCGCGCGCGAGCTGGGCCAAGCCGCTGCTGGCGTCACTCGGCCGTGATGAAGTGCCGCGCGCCGACTTCGCGGCGACCGTGCTGCGGCGGCTGCGCGACCTGAAGGACCCCGAGGTCGACGCGCTGGTCGCGAAGCACTTCGGCGTCTCGCGCGAATCGCCCGACGACAAGCGCCAGCGCATCGCCGCGCTGAAGCAGGCGCTCGCGCCCGACGTGCTCTCGCGCGCCGACCCCGGGAACGGGCGCGCGATCTTCAGCACGATCTGCATGAAGTGCCACACGCTGTTCGGGACGGGGCGCGCGATCGCGCCCGACCTGACCGGTGCGAACCGCGCCGACCTCGACTACCTGCTCTCCAACGTCGTCGACCCCAACGCGGTGATCGGCAAGGAGTACCAGGTCACCAACGTCTGGCTCAAGAACGGCAACGTCGTGAGCGGGATCGCGTCCAAGGAGAACGAGAGCGCGCTCACGCTCATCGCGGAGAACGAGACGGTCGTCGTCGCGAAGAGCGACGTCGAGTCGCGCAAGCTGAGCGCGGTCTCCCTGATGCCGGAGGGGCAGCTCGACCCGCTCTCGCCCGAGGACGTGCGCGACCTCTTCGCCTATCTGCAGTCGCCGGCGCAGGTGCCGATGAAGG
The DNA here is from genome assembly GCA_035695985.1 of Planctomycetota bacterium. GTDB lineage: Bacteria > Planctomycetota > B15-G4 > B15-G4 > SIAN01 > DASRRB01. The sequence continues at coordinate 2,233 of DASRRB010000142.1, forward strand.
CGACGGCCGCGAGCGCGGCGCTCCTCTTCGACCAGAAGTCGCTGCAGTGCTGGACCGGCGACGCGGCGCTCTGGTCGGTCGAGCAGGGCGAGATCGTCGGGAAGACCGCGAAGGGGATCGCTCGCAACGCGTTCCTGCTGAGCGACCTCGAGCTCGGCGACTTCAAGCTCACGCTCGACGTGAAACTCGTCGACGACGCCGGCAACAGCGGCGTCCAGTTCCGCACCGAGCCGCTGCCGCCGGGGCCCGGCGGCCCGTACGACTTCGAGGTGAAGGGCTGCCAGGCCGACGTCGGCCCCGGCTGGTGGGGCAAGCTCTACGAGGAGAACGGCCGCGGCATCCTGGTCGACAACGACGGCACGGTCGGCGGCCAGCCGTTCCTGAAGAAGGGCGACTGGAACGCCTACGAGATCGTCGCCACCGGCTCGCGCATCCGCATCGCGCTCAACGGCCACGTCACCGCCGACGTCGACGACCCCGCCGCCGCCAGGCGCGGCCGCATCGCGCTCCAGCTCCACTCCGGCGGACCGACCGAGGTGAGGTTCAGGAACCTCGCGCTCGAGCTCTCCCCGCCGCCGCTGCCGCCCGCGCCGGCGCTCAAGCCGGCGGAGAAGCGGGCGGGGGCGCCGTAGCGCGGACGGTCAGCGCGCGGCACTCGCGGAGGGCTGCGCCGCGCCGACCTCGATCTTGTAGAGGCGGACGGCGGCGCAGCTCTCGATCACGCCCTGGACGACGGAGTAGGGCGCGTCGGCGTCGGCGCGGATCATGAGCTCGCGCAAGCTGGCGGGCGGGCCGCCGTCCTCGGACGGCTCGGTCGAGCGGAGACGGTCGGCCTCGTCGCGCAGGACGCCGCGCACGCTCTCCTGCGAATAGTTCTCGCCGCGCACGGCGATCTGCCAGTGGCTCTCGTCGCGGCACACCCCGCCGGCCGCGAACGCGGGGCAGACGACGCGCTCGCTCGCGGCCGGATGGAAGACGTTGACCGTCACGCGCGCCAGCTCGAAGCAGTGCGTCCCGTCGTCGGGCTTGCACTGCTCCGCCTTCGGGAGGCGGACCTCCTCGAGCTGCCGCTGCGTCATGTCCGCGCCGAGCATGAAGAACAGGAGCAGCAGGAACATGATGTCGATCATCGGGATCAGATTGCACGCGACCGACTCCTCGGCCGCGGGCGACGCGAAGCGATCGGACATGGCGGCGGACCTCCGGTCGCGGCGTCAACGCGACCGGGGACGGGGAACGGAGCGATGGGAAGAGGGTTCGCCGAGGCGAAGCGCGACCCGTCCCTACGCCTTGCGCTTGCCCTGTCTCCCCATCTTCTTGAACGCCCGCTCCGCCACCATCTCGAGGTAGATCCGCTCGACCTTGGCGCGCGCCCACGGGGTCCGGCGCAGGAACGCCAGGCTCGATCCGATCGTCGGCTCGTGCGTGAAGCAGCGGATGCGGACGCGGTTGCCGAGCGTCTCCCACCCGAACTTCTCGACGAGCTCCGTCAGCAGGGCCTGCAGGGTGACGCCGTGGAGCGGGTTGTTCGGTTGATGGGGTTCCATGGGTGAGGTCCACGGTAGCGTGGGGAGCTTTCCCATCCCGGAACTGGAGAGCGGACGCCCATGGCGGATCGACCGTCAGACGCCCCGAAGCTCGGCCGCAACGATCCTTGCCATTGCGGCTCGGGGCAGAAGTACAAGAAGTGCCACGAAGCCAAGGACGACGCCGCGCGCGCGGAGAAGCTCGCCAAGGAGCAGGCGGCGCTCACCGGCACGCTCGACGCGGACGAAGCGGCGAAGCTGAAGAGAGAGAGCGACGCCGCGGCGCGCCACGGCGACTTCCAGTCGCGCACGCGCGCCTCGTCGAAGGCGCCGCCGCCCCAGCGCGCGCGCAAGCGGACGCCGTGACCATGGTCGTGCACATGGTGCTCTTCAAGGTGAAGCCCGGGGTGAGCCGCGCGCGGCTGGTGCGCGTGATGAACCTGATCGGCGGGCTGCGGAAGAAGCTGCGCGGCATCACCTACTACTGCTGGGGGCCCTACTCGTCGCCGGAGGGGCTGAACCGCGGCTACACGCACGCCTTCTGCATGAACTTCAAGGACGCGAAGTCGCGCGACGCCTACCTGCCCCATCCCGAGCACCTGAAGGTGGTCGACGAGGTGCTGAAGATCCTGAAGGGCGGCGTGAAGGGCGCGCTCGCCTTCGACTTCGAGGCGTGACGTCGCGCGGCGAGAGAGCCATCGCATGAAACCGTCGGTCCTCCTGTTCGCGACGCTCGACACGAAAGGGCACGAGGCGGCTTTCGTCCGCGACGAGCTGAAGAAGCGCGGCGTCGCGGTCACGCTGGTCGACACCGGCTGCATCGGCGAGCCGCAGGTGAATTCCGACGTGAAGCGTGCCGAGCTCTTCGAACTCGGCGGCACGTCGCTCGACGCCGCGCGCGCCAAGGGCGACCGCGGCGACGCGGTCACGGCGGCGGCGGCCGGCGCGGCGGCGCTCGCGCGCGTGCGCCACGCGCAGGGGAAGGTCGCCGGCGTGATGTCGATCGGCGGGTCGGCCGGGACGACGATCGGGACGGCGGCGATGCGCGCGCTGCCGATCGGCGTGCCGAAGCTCATGGTGAGCACGCTCGCGTCGACCGCGCAGGCGGGCGCCTACGTCGGCACCTCCGACACCTTCATGCTGAACTCGGTCGTCGACGTCTCCGGCATCAACCGCATCAGCCGCGTCGTCCTCTCGCGCGCCGCGCAGGCGATGGCGGGGATGGCGAGGGAGCGCCCCCCGAATCGTTCAAGTCCGGCGTCGAAGAGCGACAAGCCGCTCGTCGCCGCGACGATGTTCGGCGTCACGACGCCGTGCGTCGAGCGGGCGCGCGCGCGGCTCGAGGCGGCGGGCTGCGAGGTCCTCGTCTTCCACGCGACGGGTGCGGGCGGGCGGACGCTCGAGCAGCTCGCACGCGACGGCCTGCTCGCGGGCGTGCTCGACGTCACGACGACGGAGCTCGCCGACGAGCTCGTCGGCGGCTTCCTCACCGCCGGCCGCGAGCGCCTCACCGCCGCCGGCGCCGCCGGCGTCCCGCAGGTCGTCTCGGTCGGCGCGCTCGACATGGTCAACTTCTTCGCGCCCGAGACGGTGCCGGCGAAGTTCACGGGCCGCCTCTTCCAGAAGCACAACGCCAGCGTGACGCTCATGCGCACCAACGCGATGGAGAGCGCGCAGCTCGGCGTCGAGATCGGGACGAAGCTCAAGAACGCGAAGGGCCCGCGCGCCATCTTCCTCCCGACGCGCGGACTCTCCGCGATCGACCGGACCGGGGCGCCCTTCGACGACCCGACCGCGCGCCGCTCCCTCTACGACAACGTGAAGGCCAACGCCGGCGACGTCCCGGTCGTCGAGCTCGACCTCCACATCAACGACGCGGCCTTCGCCGACGCGATGGCGGACCGGCTGCTCGAGCTCATGGGCCTGAAGCGGCGCGCGAAGCCGAAGAAGCCGGCGCGCGCGCCCGCGGCGAGACGGCGCGCGCGACGCTAGTTGCGGCCGCCGGAGTGCGCCCGCGCGTACTCGAGGTTGGAGCGGGCGACGGCGAGGTCGGGCGAGAGACGGAGCGCCGTCTCGTACTCGCGGATCGCGTCTCGCCAGCGCCGCGCCGCCGCGAGCGCGACTCCGTAGTCGTAGTGGTCGACCGCGCTCTCGGGGTGGCGGTGCGTGAGCCGGTCGAACTCCGCGATCGACTCGTCGAGGCGGTCGCCGTCGAACAGGAGGCGCGCGAGGCGGTGTCCCGCCTCGAGCGAATCGGGCTCGAGCGCGAGCGCCGTGCGACAGGCGGCGATCGCGCCGCGCCGGTCGCCGCGCTCCGCGTCGAGCGCCGCGATCGCGAGCCACCCGCGCACGAAGGTCGGGCGGACGCGCACGGAGAGCTCGTACTCGCGCAGCGCCTCGTCGCACCGCCACTCCTCGCGCAGCAGGTTGCCGAGGTTGAGGTGAGAATCGGGTTGGAATGCGTTGCACTCGATGGCGCGCCGGTACTCCTCCGCGGCGGCCGCACGCTTGCCGGCCTTCGCGAGCGCGCAGCCGTAGTTGTAGTGGGCGAAGGAGGAGGCGGGCTCGTTCGCGGCGGCGTTCCCCCAGAGCGTGAGCGACGACTTCCAGACGCGGGTCTGCCGCGCGGTCGCGACCGCGAGCAGCGCGAGCACGCCGACCCCCGCGGTCGCCGCCGCGACGCGGACGCGGAGGGACGGCGTCGCGAGCACTTGGTGCAGCGCGCCGCCCGCCAGGAGCACGAGCGGGATCGACGGCAGGTAGCTGTAGCGATCCGCGACCTCGTGCGGTCCGCACTGGATCAGGCCGAGCAGCGGCGCGAGCAGGACCGCGTAGGCCG
>DASRRB010000143.1:0-24965 GCA_035695985.1 Planctomycetota bacterium
TGCGACCTGGAACGGTTCGCAGAGTAGCCCGCGCCGTGAAACCCACCGCCCGCGGCACTCGTCACCGCGAACGCACCGCGCCCGGCTACGGACCCGTAACGATCCACGTCGATCGAACGGCGCGGTCCCGACGGCACCCGCTCGGAGCGCCAATTGCCAAGGCGCGCGCCCCTCCTACTCCCGGATCGATCCTTCGGAGCATTCCGTGATGCATGCCCAGTCGTTCCGCCGCGTCGTCGCTCTCGGGTCGGTTGCAATGGTTGCCGCTTTCGCCGCGACGGCGCGCGGCCAGGGCGGACCCGACGTCGATCCCGATCCGGTCCACGCGCTGATGGTCGACCCGCGGCTCGCGGTCGATCCGAACGACGAGCACCACTGGGTCGGCGTCGCGGACGATGCGGCAGGGGAGCGCTGGTTCACGACCTTCGACGGCGGCATGACGTGGTCCACGGGACTCCTGCCGTCGCCTGTCCTCGCGTACCTGGGCGCGGTCGTCATCAACCTCGACGGGAGCGTGCTCGCCGTCGCGACCGACTTCGACCTCGACGCCGGCGTGCGCAGCTACCGGTCGGACGACGGCGGCTTGACCTGGACGCTCAAGGGGTCGGTCGGAGGTGGCAGCTATCCCGATCTCGCGATCGACCTCTCCGGCGGCCCCCATCACGGCCGGATCGCCCTGGTCTGGGTCCCCGGCGCCTCGACCATCGGTTCGTGGGTCTCTTGCCAGGTCTCGGACGACGGCGGCAAGACGTGGCTGCACGGGCAGACGATCTTCAGCGGTCCTCACGAGTTCTACGGCGCGCCCTCCGTCGCCTTCGGACCGCAGAGCGAGCTCTGGGTCGGCTGCGTCCGCGGCTTCGCCTCCGAGATCTGGGTCAACCATTCGGGCGACGGCGGTGCAACGTTCGACGGACAGATCCTCGCGTCGACCTACGTGCCGACCCCGGGCACGCTCTGGGACGGGACGGTCGTCTACGACTTCTTCTCGATCGCGGTCGACGCGTCGAACGGCCCGTACTCGGGCAGCGTCTACCTCGCCTACCACGCGTGGGACGCGACGAATCAGCGGGCCGACGTCCGCTGCCTGCGTTCGACCGACGGCGGCGCGACCTGGACCGACACGCTCGTGAACCAGGGCGCCACGACGCTCTCCGACCAGTTCATGCCGCGCGCCACGGTCGATTCGCACGGGAACCTCGTCGTCGCCTTCCTCGATCGCCGACTCGATCCCTCCGACGTCCTGCTCTGGACCTGGCTCGCCGCCTCGTCCGACGGCGGCACGACGTTCCGCGAGTACCCGCTCTCCGACGTCGGATGGGACCCGTCGACGACCTTCAACAGCGCCGGCAAATTCCTCGGCATGGCGGCCGGGGACCACGGTGTCGGCGCGCTCTTCCCCGACGGTCGCTCGGGTCAGATCGACGTGCTCTGGGACCACGCGAACCTCTCGCTCGTCGCGACGCCCGCGCAGATTTCGGCCGCGGCCGGCAATGCAGTCGCCTTCGACCTGGGTCTCGGTCCGAACGACGCGGGCGGCACCTACTGGCTGCTCGGCAGCCTCGCGACGTCGCCGCCGTTCGTCGTCGGCCACGCGACGGTCGACCTCGCGCTCGACCCGCTCTTCTTCTTCCTGCTGCAGGCGACGAACACGCCGAACTATGCGAATGCGATGGGCACTCTCGATCCGCAGGGGCACGCGATCGCGACGCTCGATCCGAAGGGGCCGTTCAATCCGGCGCTCGTCGGCACCAATCTCTATTTCGCGGCGGTGAACCCCGTCCCCGGCTCCGAATTCGCCACCGCGTCGATCCGCGTGACGATCGTCCCGTAGCGGGGGGACCCGAGCCTCACCGCTCGAGCTTGAACTCCGCCGAGTTGAGCAGCGCCCACAAGAGGTCGCCGAAGCCGTCCTTCGCCGCGCCGTGGCTCACCATCGGGGCGAGCTTGCCGCGCTCGGCCTCGGTCGGCGCGCGCGAGAGGGTCGCGAGGAAGAGCGCCTCGATGCGCGCGTCCTTGTCCTTGATCTCGGCGAGGACGTCCTTCAGCTCGAGCTGGAGCGCGTTGGTGCGATCGCCGTTCATCATGAAGAGCGCCTCGGGCAGGCTGCCCTCGAAGGAGTCGGCGGCGCCGCCCTCGTCGTCGTCGAAGTAGTAGCGGAACTTCGCGAGCTGCTTGTCGCGCGCCCGCTCGCGCTCGGGCGAGGCGGCGTCGTCGGTCCGGTCGCCGCGGCCGGTCGCGCGCTCGAGCGAGTGGAGCATCTGCTCGGCCTCGAGCGGCCGCATCGGGTGCGCCGCGAAGTTGCGCTCCTGCTTCGCACGCGCGTCGGCGTCGGCGGTCGCGGCGTTGGCGAGCGCGAACGCGCGCGTCCGCACCAGCGTCCCGACCAGGAAGCGCAGGTCGGTCGCGTGCGACTCGAACTCCTCGCCGAGCTCGTGCAGGAGCGGCGCGGCGACGACGTCGCTGCTGCCGGTCAGGTCGTCCACGGGATCGATCAGGCCGTGGCCGAACAGATGGCCCCAGATCCGGTTCACGGTCGCGCGCGCGAACCACGGGTTCTCCGGATCGACGATCCAGGCGGCGAGCGCGGCGCGGCGCGGGAGCTCGGGCGTCTCGCGATAGGGCTTGCCGTCGAGGAAGCGCGGGCCGGCGCCGTTCTTGTGCCGCCTCACGAGCGCGTCGAACTTCTCCCGGGTCTTGGCCGGCATGCCGGAGACGCAGCGCTGGTAGAGGTCGGGGTCGCTCGTCTCGAGCGTGAAAGGGTCGTCGACCTTCGCGAGTTCGCCGCCTAGCCGCCCGCGCCGCCGCGGCCGGCGCTTCTTCGGTTCAGGATTCGGGGGATCGGCCTTGGGATCGCCGCCGGTCGAGCCGTCGCCCGTCGCCGCCTCGGCCGCCTCCTTCTCCTCGGTCGCCTTCAGTCCCTGCTGCAGCAGGAGCAGCGCGGCGGCCCGCTCGCGGCGCGGGTCGACCATCGTGTCCATCGCCGCCGCCTTCCCGACGTTGGCGAAGAAGCCCTGGAAGCCCTGGAAGTCGGTCTGCTTCCACGTGTCGTACGGGTGATCATGGCACTGCGCGCACTGGATCTGCACGCCGAGCAGCGCGCGCGCGGTGATGCCGGCGAGCGCTTCGGGCTGGCCACCGTAGGCAAGGACGAAGCTCGCCTCGGGGTCCTCCTTGCGGCGGCCCTCCGCGCCGACCAGCGAGCGCACGACGTCGGCGAACGGCGCGTGCTCGGCGAAGCGGCCGTGCAGGTAGGGCCGCAGCTCGCGCGCCTCGCCGCCGTTCGCGGCGGAGGTGAGCAGCGCGCGCGACCAGAGATAGGAGAGCTCGCGCGCGAACGCGGGATCGTCGAGGACCTCGTCGATCTTCTTCTCGCGCTTGTCGGCGGCGTGCGACGCGAGGAACTCGGCGACCTCTTCACGCGCCGGGATGACGCCGCGGACGTCGAGCGAGAGGCGCCGCAGGAACGTCGCGTCGTCGCACGGCGCCGCCGGCTTCAACCCCGCGTCCTTCCACGCCTGCTCGAGCGCCGCGTCGATCTTGCGCGCGAGGCGCGTCTGCTCGGCCGGGGAGAGGTCGGGCGGAGCGGGCGGAGCCGTCTCCTGCGGAGCCGCAGTCGCGGGCGGGGCGGAGGCGGGCGGAGGCGGGGCGGGAGGTGGCGTCTGCGCCGGGAGTGCTGCAACCGCCGCCCAGAGAACGCCCGCCACCCTCCCGGGGAGCCCCGCCATCCCCACCATTAATGAGGGGCTCACGCGAGGAGCTCCGGGATGACCTTGCCGGCCGGGTCGACCAGGTGGATCGGCCGCAGCCCGGCGTGGAACTCCTTCCCGCCGTCGATCTTGAGCAGCCGCGCGAAGGTGGCGAAGAGCTCGGCGACCGCGACCGGCCGGTCGGCGATCTTCTTGCCGAGCTCGTCGGTCGTGCCGACCGCCGTCCCGCCCTTCACGCCGCCGCCCGCCATCGCCACACACCAGTTGCCGGGCCAGTGGTTGCGGCCGTCGCCGCCCGCGATGTCGGGCGTGCGCCCGAACTCGCCCATGCAGACGACGAGCGTGTCGTCGAGCAAGCGGCGCCGCTTCAGGTCGTCGATCAGCGTCGCGAACGCCGGGTCGAGCTCGTCGCACAGCTTCTTCGTGCGGTTGAAGTTGTCCTGGTGCGTGTCCCATCCGGAGAGCACCACCTCGACCGCCGAGACGCCGTGCTCGATCAGCCGCCGCGCGAGCAGCACGCCCTGGCCGAACTTGCCGGCGCCGTACGCGCTGCGCGTCGCCTCCTTCTCCTGCTCGAGGTCGAAGGCCGCGAGGAGCTTGCTGTCCATGAGACGGCGCGCGCGCTTGCGCTCGCTCTGGTTGGCGTCGACGGCGGGCGTCCCGCCGCGTTTCGCGAACTCACGATCGAGCAGGTCGACGATCTGCTCGCGCTGGTCGAGGCGCTTCTCGTTCACGCCGCGCGGGTAGGAGAGGTTCTCGATCTTGCCGGTCGGGTCGTTCACGACGAACGGCGAGCTCTCGATGCCGAGGTACCCGCCGGAGATCGGCGCGCCGTTGACCTGCACGAACGCGGGCAGGTCGCCTTCGAGCGCGCCCTGCTCGTGCGCGACGATCGACCCGAGCGACGGATAGGCGACGGTCGGGTTGGGCGTGTAGCCGCAGTGGACCAGCGCGCGGGCGCGCGAGTGGTTGCCCTCCTTCGAGGTCATCGTGCGCACGACGGCGAGGTCGCCCGCGCGCTTGGCGAGGCTCGGGAAGTTCTCGCTCAGGAGCCAGCCGGGGACGTCGGTCGCGAGCCCCTTCGTCGGGCCGCCGGTCGTCGTGCCGGGCTTGGGGTCCCACGTCTCGAGCTGGCTCGGCCCGCCCTCGAGCCACAGCAGGATCAGCCGCTTGTCGGCGAGCTTCGTCCCCTGCGCCTGCGCCAGCGCGTCGCGTGCGAGCAGCGAGACGAGCGACGGCGCGAGCGCGGCGCCGGCCGCGCCGCTGGCGAGAAGGGAGAGGAGCTCGCGCCGCGAGAAGGTGCGCGTGCCGGGCGGGAGCGCGGAGGGGAGCTTCATCGTCGTGGCCCTCGTGTCGCGGTCCGCGTCGGGGCCGCGCCAAGGCGCGCACGAACCCAACGCCGCCCGTGCAGGTTTCGGCTCCTCCCCGCGGCGATCTTTTCCCTTCGGCGCATCGTCCCCTCGCTCCCTCGGCGCTTCCGCGCCGGTGCGCGTCAGTGGGAGGGCGGATTCAGGCCGAGCTTCTCGATCTTCGCCTTCTTGTGCAGCTCGTCCTTCAGCCAGAAGAGCTCGCCGCCCGACGGCGTGCGCGCCTTCCAGACCGCGCGCAGCTCCGTCTCGACGTCGGCATAGGCGACGGGGCCGCGCGCGACGACCTCGACCACGAAGCAGCCGGCGGGCGCCTCGATCGGGCCGAGCAGGTCGCCCGCCTTCGCCTCCTGCAGCGGCTTCTCGAGCGCGCCGCCGAACCAGTCGGCGTGGAGGCGCGCGATCTCGCCGCCCTCCTTGCGCGGGTCGAAGGGCGTCGCGTCGAAGCGGTCGACCAGGAGCCGGTCGCTCTCGGCGACGAGCGCGGCGAAGCGGGTGCGGTCGGCCTTCACGGCGTCGTAGAACGCCTGCGCGCGCTGCCGCGCCGTGTCGGCGAGCCCCTTCACCGCCTCCTTGCTCGCCGTGCCCTTCAACCCCTTCAGGCGGTCGAAGAAGGCGACGCGCACGTGGTTGCGGACGCCCTCCTTGCCGAACTCCTTCGCGAAGAGCTCCTTCAGCGTCGCCTCGTCGGGGTCGCGCAGCGCGAGGATGCGCCGGCCGAGGAAGTCCTGCTCGATCGTGCCGAGCTGGCGGTCGCGCTGGGAGGACTTGTCGATGCCGGCGCGCGCGAGCTCGGCGAGCAGCGCCGCCTCGTCGCCGCGCATCTCGACGCGCACCTTCCAGTCGCGCTCGAACTCCAGGTCGAGGTCGGCCGCGGTCGGCAGCGGGATCTGCAGCCGGGTCGCCTCCTGCCGCAGCAGCGCGAGGTCGACGAAGTCGTCCAGGTGGCGCCAGCCGTGCGCGTGGACGAGCCACTCCTCGAACTGCTGGAAGGGAAGCTCCTGACCGTTCACGCGGGCGACCGCGTGGTCGGGCACGGGCGCGCCGGCGGGCCCGGGGGGACCGGGCTCCTGGGCGTCGGAGGCGGCGAGGAACATCCCGGCGGCGAGACACCACGAAGAGGCTGCAAAAACCGACGTGCTCATCATTCCTCTCCTGGCCGTCTCCCGGCCGTCTCCCGGCCCTCGCCTCTCGCCTTCGCTGCCGCCATCACCTGTCGCTTGTCACGGAGGCGAACGAGGCTAAGACCCGGGGCTGTCGTCGTTAAGGGCCTGGGGAAGGGCCCGGGAACGGATCGCGCTCTGGAGGTCGCGTCGTCATGGCCAAGGTCGCCTCTTGGACGAGGTTCGGCGTCGCTGCGTCAGCGGCGACGAAGTGGTGCGCCGCCGTATTGGCGGCGCTGGCACTGCTGGTGCCGGGTGCGAAGACGCAGGCGGGCGGCGACGCCGGCCCGCCGTCGATCGACTACGTGATCGACGACTGGACGCAGGGCACCGCGCCGTGCGTGGTCGAGTCGAGCTGGTCGCACCATCCGCAGATCGAGGCGGCGCCCGAGCTGCCGCGGCCGCGCATCGTTCCGATCCACAAGCTGCCGATCCCGGCCGGCCAGAAGCCGGAAGACCGCGGCTTCTCGCCGCGCCCGCGCTGCTACGCGAGCTTCAGCGGCATCAACGACACCGGCTGGATCCCGCCCGACCCGACGCTCGCGGTCGGGCCGAACCACATCGTGGAGACGGTCAACTCGACCGTGGCGTGGTTCGACAAGTCGACCGGCGCGCTGCAGTTCGCCGCGCCGTTCGACAGCTCGGGCAGCCCCGGCTTCTTCGAGGGCGTCGGCGCCGGCAGCTTCTGCTTCGACCCGCGCTGCCTCTACGACGACATCGCCGGCCGCTTCGTCGTCATGTGCGCCGAGGTCTACTCGTCGACCGCGTTCATCGACATCGCCGTGTCGGACGACAGCGACCCCAACGGGACGTGGTACGCCTACCAGACCGACGCGGTCACGACGGTCGGCAGCTCGACCTACTGGGTCGACTACCCGAGCCTCGGCTTCGACGACGTCGGGTACTACGTGACCGGCAACCTGTTCGACTTCTCGTCGGGCGGCTCGGGCGGCGCCAAGTACCGCATCTTCGACAAGTCGACGATGCTGAGCGGCGGCACGGTCGCCTTCACCGACCTGCGCGACAGCGGCTCGTTCTCGGTGCAGGCGGGCGAGCACCACTCGACCCCCAACGCGCCGTTCTTCATGAGCATCAACTCGACCACGTCGCTCAAGCTGCAGGCGATCAAGACGCCGATCACGAATCCCACGCTGGTCACCACGACGATCAACGTCAACACCTTCGCGAGCCCGCCCGACGCGCCCAACCTCGGCGGCAGCGGCATCGACACGCTCGACGGCCGCCTGATCAACCTCGAGCACCGCTCCGGCAAGCTCGTCTGCGGCCACGGCGTCGAGATCAACTCCAACGGCAAGTCGACCGCGCGCTGGTACGAGGTGAACTGCAAGACCTGGCCGCAGTCGAGCACGCCGGTCCTGAAGCAGAGCGGCGACGTCGACATCGGCGACAAGGTCAGCGACACGGCCGCCTGGTACCCGGCGCTCTCCTACAACGGCAACGGCGGCATCGGGATGACCTTCGCCTACTCCGGCACCAACGAGTACGCCGGCATCGCCTACGCGACCCACAAGACGACCGACACCAACGGCGTCATGACCCAGATCGTGCGCGTGCAGCAGGGGCAGGACAGCTACAGCAACTTCCGCTGGGGCGACTACTTCGACTGCTGCCCCGATCCGTCCGACGCGACCAAGTTCTGGGGCGTGGGTGAATACACGCGCAGCTCGAACTCGTGGGGCACGCGCCTCTTCGACTTCGACACGACCTGGGACGCGCCGACCACCGGCATCCTGATGACGCTGAACGGCAACAAGACGACCGGCGGGCTGTCGTTCACGAAGGGCGACATCGTCCGCTGCAACACCGCCAACGGCGTCTACTCGATGTACTTCGACCTGAGCGACGTCCTGCCGACCTACCCGAACCTGAAGTCGTTCGCGCTCACGCCGGGCGGCACGATCGTGATGGGCTTCGGCGCGCCGCTCAGCATCCCGGGGCTCACGGGCGGCCCGAACGGCACCAACGTCGATCCGCAGGACCTCGTCGAGTTCACGCCGGCGACGCTCGGCGACTTCACGTCGGGCGCGTGGTCGTTCTACTTCGACGGCAGCGACGTCGCGCTCGACACCAACGGCGAGAACATCGACGCGGTCGCGTTCGACGGCAACGGCTTCCCGATCCTCTCGTTCACCGGGCCGTGGGACGTGGGCGGCGGGCTCACCGGCAAGGACGAGGACCTCGCCCTGTTCACGCCGACCACGCTCGGCTCGGTCACGTCGGGCACCTGGTCGATGCTCTTCAACGGCCGCGACACCGACGTGAAGCTCGGCAGCCCGGGCGAGGACGTCGACGGGCTCGACTTCGACTCGGTGAACAACCAGCTCACCGTCTCGACCGAAGGCGACTTCCAGGTGCCGGTCAACCTGACCGGCCACAAGGACGACCTCCTCACGTTCACGTTCACGCAGCTCGGGACGGACCCCGCGGGGACGTGGGCGCTCACGTTCGACGGCTCGACCATGGGGCTGAACGACACCAACGACGACGTCGAGGACATCGAGATCCTGCCCTGACGGCACGCGCCGGCGCTCGCCGCGCCGGCACGGAACGCGCCGACGCCCTTCCCATCGCCGCGGCGTCTTGCTCTCATCGCCGCCCCCATGGCCCGGATCGTCCCGATCGACTGGTACTACCACCGCGTCGGCTGCACCGCGTGCAAGCGGGCGCACGACTTCCTCGCGGGCTTCGAGCTGGTGGTGCACGAGCGCGTCGACGCCCGCCGCACCCGCATCGGCCCGAGCGGCTTCGCCGACGTCGTGAAGGGGGCGAAGACGGTGCTCGTGAGCAACGGGCGCAGCCTCGCGCGCTTCGACCTCTCCGCGCGCGACTGCGACCGCGGCGCGCTGTACGCCCGGATGGTCGGGCCGACCGGCAACCTGCGCGCGCCGACCCTGCGGCGCGGCGGGCTCGTGGTCGTCGGGTACCACGCCGAATCGCTGAAGGAGCTGGTGAAGTGAGCGCCGACGCGACGCTCTACCTCGAGCGGCTCGCGGTCGGCGCGATGCAGAACTGGGCCTACCTGATCGGCTCGCGCGCGAAGCGGCAGTGCCTGGTGGTCGACCCGGCCTGGGACGTCGGCGCGATCCTGCGCAAGGCGGAGCAGGACGGCATGGAGGTGGTCGGCGCCCTCGTGAGCCACTGGCACCCCGACCACGTCGGCGGCGACCTCTTCGGCCACGACATCGAGGGGCTGGCGACGCTGCTCACGGAGAAGAGCGTCCCGATCCACGTGAACCGCCACGAGCTCGAAGGCGTGGCGAAGGTGACCGGCGTCTCGAAGAAGGACCTCGTCGGCCACGACGGCGGCGAGAAGGTCGACGTCGGCGACGTCGCGATCTCCCTGCTGCACACTCCCGGCCACACGCCCGGCAGCCAGTGCTTCCTCTGCCGCGGCCACCTGCTCTCCGGCGACACGCTCTTCATCCGCGGCTGCGGCCGCGTCGACCTGCCGGGCGGCGACAGCGAGCAGATGTGGAAGAGCCTCCACACCGTGCTCAAGCGCCTGCCGCCCGCGACGCAGCTCCATCCGGGCCACCACTACGGCCCGATCGAGGAGTCGACGATCGGCGAGGAGGCGCGCGAGAACCCCTACCTCAACGCGCCGACGCTCGACGACTGGCACGGCATGATGGGCCGCGGTTACTGATCGCGTCCGTCGCCCGGGGAGGGAAGGCGTGGCCGAGCTCGCGCTCGAGCTCGAGAGGGTCGTCAAGCGCTGGCGCAGCGGCGCCGCGCTGCGCGGCGTCGACCTCGCGGTCCCGCGCGGCGCGGTGGTCGGCCTGGTCGGACCGAGCGGCGCCGGCAAGACGACGGCGATGCGCGTCGGGCTGGGCCTGCTCGCGCCCGACGAGGGGACGGCGCGCGTCTTTTCGACGCCCGCGCGCGCGATCGCGCGCCACCGGGGTCGCGTCGGCGTCCTGATCGACGGCCCCGCGCTCGAGCCGGCGCTCTCCGTCGTCGACAACCTGCAGGTCCACGCGCTCCGCCACGGCCGCGCCGCGCCCGACCCCGCGCCGTGGTTCGAGAAGCTCGGGCTCGGCGGCCTCGCGCGGCGGCGCGCGGCGCGCCTCTCCCAGGGCGAGCAGTACCGCGTGGCGCTGGTGCGCGCGCTGCTGCTCGGCCCCGACCTGCTCGTGCTCGACGAGCCGGTCGCCCACTTCGACCCGGCGCTCGCGCAGGCGGCGCTCGAGCTGGTGCGGGAGGCGTCGGCGCGCGGCGCGGGGACGCTCGTGACGAGCCACCAGCTCGCCGAGCTGCAGCGCGTCGCGACCCACCTCGTCCTGCTCCACAAGGGCGAGGTGCTGCTGAGCGGCGCGCTCGCGGAGCTGCTCGGGACGATCGCGCCGGCGCTGCGCATCGCGGCGGGCGGCGCGGCCGCGCCGGCGAAGACGCTCCTCGCGCGCCACGCCGCCGTCGCGCGCGTCGACGACCTGCGCGCCGACGGGCAGGACCTGCTGCGCGTCGAGCTGCGGGCGCGCGGCGCGGAGGAGGCCTCCGCGGCGGCCGCGGCGATCAACGCCGCGCTGCACCAGGGCGGCATCTCGGCGAGCCTGCTCGCGCCGGAGCGGCCGACGCTCGAGGAGCTGTTCCGGCGGACGCTCCTGCGCGCCGGCGGCAGCGGGACGGAGCGGCCCGCGTGACGGTCGTCGCGACGTTCCGGGCCGAGCTCTTCCGGCTGACGCGGACGCGCGGCGGCCGCTTCGGCCTCTTCGCGCCGGCGCTGCTCGGCGCGCTGCGCGTCCTGGGCGGGAACCTGATCGAGTCGCTCGGGAACGCGCGCCGCGTCGCGCAGGGGCTGAAGGCGGCCGGCCCGCACGACCTGACCGCGTTCGGCCCGCTCGCCGACGGCATCAACTGGGGCGCGCCGGTGCTGGCGATGGCGGCGCTGCTGGTCGGCGCCTTCGCGCTGGCGCGCGAGCGCGACAGCGGCGGCCTCGCGCAGCTCTGCGTCGCGGCGCCGCGCGGCTCCGTGGTGCTCGGCAAGCTGCTCGCGATCTGCGGCTGGGTCGTGCTCTCGTTCGTGCTGCTCTTCCTCGCCGCGATGGGGGCGGCGGCGCTCGGCGCCGATTTCACCGCGCACGTCGACGACGGCTACGTCGCGATGACGCTCTCCGACCTCTGGCACGAGACGGTGCGCGGGCTCGTGTGCGGGCTGCCGGCGCTGCTCTGCTGCGGGGCGTTCGGGGTGATGATGTCGGCGATGAGCGCGGGCGTCGGCGCGGCGGCGGTGGCGACGCTGGTGCCGTTCACGCTGCTCGCGCTCTTCCACGCGACGCTCGGCGCGGTCGGGCCGAAGCTCTTCACGACCTACGTGCCGTTCCTCTCCGACCAGTCGCCGATCGCGCGCGTCGCGAAGGTGGTGCGCGCGTTCAACGACGCGGCGTGGGAGCCGGGCGAGCTCGCGCGCGCCTGCCTCGTGCCGGGCGCAGAGGGGCTCGCGTTCCTCCTGATCGCGTGGATCGTGACGCTGCGCCGGAACGCGTGACGTCCGCCGTCGGCGGGAGCGTCGTCGTGCGCCGCGTCGCGCCCCGCGTCGTCAGAGCTTCGGGACCATCGAGTAGACGACCAGGACCTCGAACGGGAAGAGGGCGAGGTCGGCGACCGCCGTGAGCGGCGTCGCGACGATGCAGAGCCAGGTGCCGGGGTGGCCCCAGTTGGTGTCGCCGGTCTTGGGGATCTCGACCCACGCGCGGCACTGCCCGTCGGCCGACACGATCTCGAGCGAGCGGCGCGAGACGGGGTCGACGATCAGCGCGAGCTGCGCGGCGCCGCCGCAGTTCTCGAGGTGCACCGAGTCGGGGAGCTCGACGCGGCTGCCGTCCTCGGACGGCGGGAACGGGTAGGGCGCTTCGTCGCCGCGGCCGTCGATCGCGGCCATCGTGAGGAAGCACGGCCGGTCGGGGCCGAACTTGTCGCCCGAGCGGGTCGTCTCGCGGTAGGCCGCGACGCGCCCGTCGCTCATCTTCA
Source organism: Planctomycetota bacterium (assembly GCA_035695985.1). Lineage (GTDB taxonomy): Bacteria > Planctomycetota > B15-G4 > B15-G4 > SIAN01 > DASRRB01. The sequence continues at coordinate 12,226 of DASRRB010000143.1, forward strand.
CGCCGACGGTGAGCTCGCCCGCCGCGTCGACGTCGGCGCCGATCAGCCGGTCGACGTGCACGCGCGGCGCGCCGTTCCACGCGAGCATCGTGAAGCAGCCCGTGCAACAGAGCGGGACCGCGAGCACCATGGCGCGTAGCAGGTAGCGGATCGTTGAGATCATCGTTCGCGTCCGAGTCGCCCCACGGTGGGCACGGCTTCCGTGGAAGTCGTCAGTCGCGACGCGAGCCTGCAGCGGCGAATCGGTTGGAAACGACTTCGCATCCGCGCACGGGACGAATCCCCTTCCCGTTCCCCATCCGCCCCGGCGGCCTCCCGCTACGATCGCACGCCCCATGGGAACCGCGCCAGCCTCGCCTTCCGGCCCGTCGAACGATCGCCCCGCGACGACCGCCAACGCGGGCGCGATCTCGACCAAGCCGCCGAGCGGGATGCGGGACTTCCTCGCGCCCGACGTCGCGCGGCGGCGCCACGTCGTCTCGGTGATCCAGCGCGTCTACGAGTCGTTCGGCTTCGTGCCGCTCGAGACGCCGACCATCGAGAACCTCGCGACGCTGCTCGGCAAGTACGGGCCGGAGGGGGACCAGCTCCTCTATCGCCTGCTGCACCGGCGCGAACGGCTCGCGCGCGCGCTCGCGCCGAAGCCCGGCGGCGGCGGGCCGGGCGAGCTTGACCTCTCCGACGAAGGCCTGCGCTACGACCTGACCGTCCCTCTCGCGCGCGTCGTCGCCAACTACGACCTGCCGACGTACTACAAGCGCTACCAGATCCAGCCGGTCTGGCGCGCCGACCGGCCGGCCAAAGGACGCTTCCGCGAGTTCTGGCAGTGCGACGTCGACATCACCGGCACGAAGTCGCGGGTCGCGGACGCGGAGGTGATCGGAGCGGTGGCGACGGTGCTCACGCAGCTCGGCTTCGCCGACTTCGCGATCCACCTGAACCACCGCGAGCTGCTGCGCGCGCTCGTCGCGGAGGCGGGGATCGCGCCCGAGCTCGAGGGGACGGCGCTGGTCGTGCTCGACAAGCTCGACAAGGTCGGCGTCGAGGGCGTCACGAAGGAGCTCGTCGAGAAGGGGATCGGCGCGGAGCGCGGCACCGCGCTGCTCGCGGCGCTCGAGGCGGCGCGCGCGCCGGAGTTCCTGGCGGCGCGCGCCGGAGAGGGCGGCAAGCCCGGCGCCGCGGCGGCGGGCGAGCTCGTCGAGCTGCTGCGGATCGCGGCGGACGGACCGGCGGCGCGCGCGCTGAAGTTCGACCCGACGCTGGCGCGCGGCCTCTCCTACTACACCGGCCCGATCTTCGAGATCACCGTCCCGGGCCTCGCCGGCTCGATGGGCGGCGGCGGCCGCTACGACCAGCTCATCGGAATGTTCAGCAAGCAGCCGGTCCCCGCCGTCGGCTTCTCGCTCGGGCTCGAGCGCATCCTCCTCGTGATGGAGGAGCGGCAGATGTTCCCGGCGCTCGGCGTCGCGCCGCAGCTCCTGATCTGCCGCTTCGCCGACGTTCCGGCGTCGGCGGCGATCCGCGTCGCGACGGCGCTGCGCGCGGCCGGCCTGCGCGTCGAGGTCTTCGCCGACACGCCCTCGCTCGGCAAGCAGATCCAGTACGCCAACACGATCGGCGCCCCCTTCGTCGGCATCCTCGGCGGCGACGAGCTCGCCAAGGGGACGCTCGCGGTCAAGCAGCTCGCGACCGGCGAGCAGAAGTCGCTGCCGCTCGCGGACGTCGCCGCGCACGTGGATTCGGCGACGTCGCCGCCCGCGGCGGGCTGATCGCGGGCGCCGCGGCGCGCGGCGCTTCACTTCGTGCCTCCCGCCGGCGCAGCGAGCTTCGCCCGCAGCGCGTCGGTGACGTCGACGACCTCGACCCCGTCGGCGCTCCATTCGGAAGCGATCGACCGCTCGCCGATCCAGGCGAGCCGCTCGTCGGCGCCGACCGCGGCGAGCGCGTTCGCGAGCTCGCGCCCGACTCCCGCGTCGAGCCGGGAGCGCTCGAACACGCCGATCCGCATCCTCGTCCCGGATCGCGCCGGCTCGTCCGGTCGCGCACTCCACTCCCCGAGCAGCGCGACGAGCGCGGCGACGGCCAGCGCGAGCGCGCCGAAGACGGAGAGGCCGCTGCGTTCGTCGTTCTGCGGAGTCGTCGACACGGGCGCGCGCTCCTCGAAGGCCGGGGGGGCGGCGCGCTCGGCAACGTCAGTGCCCGCGCGGGAGCGAAGCGGGTTTCGCGCGCCGCGCCGCGCCGCGCGCGCAGCGTCAGGCCGGCAGATCCTTCGCCCGCGCCTCCCAGTCCGGGAGCGCGGGCAGCCGCAGGCTCGGCGTCGGCTCGTACCAGAACGAGGCGGTGCTCCAGTCGTCGGCGGTCTCGATCAGGGAGCCGTCGTGACGGCCGATCTGCTGGATCGTTACGCGCGCGTCCTTCTGCCAGAGGATCGGGTCGCGCAGGTGCCAGCGGTACATCGACGTGAAGGGCCGCTGGTGCAGGTTGCAGCCGTGGTAGAGGAACGGCGTCGCCTGCATCTCCCAGCCGAGCCCGACGTAGTCTTCGCTGCCGGTGCCGCAGAGCGTCGGGAACTCCTGGTCGCCGTCGAGGAAGATCTTCACCTCGCCCTCGCCCCACCAGCGGTCCTGCAGCGAGCGCACGCCGATGACCGCGCCGATGAAGCGGCCGCGCCCGCTGCGCAGCGGCAGGAGCTCGAAGTCGCGCCCGAGCGTGGTCGGGTTCTCGCGGCGGAACAGGCAGTGGAGCCGCCCGACGTCCGTCGCGTGGCGGTCGCCCAGCGTGCAGGCGAGCTGGAAGGAGAGCGGCGTCTCGAGGTCGCCGTCGTTGGTGACGGTGAGGCGCGCCCGCTGCGCGAACGGCATCGGCAGCCAGAAGTTGAGCGCGCCGCGCTCGCCGACCGAGTGGACCACGCTGCAGTAGGGCATCACCTTGCCGTGCGCGACCCCCATGAAGTCGCCGAGCGGACACTCGATGCTCGGGTGGTCCTGGTCGTCGAACCAGGCGCGCAGGATCAGGCCGCGCAGCACGAGCGGATGGGGGTCGGTCGCGCACCAGAAGTGGCGCAGCGTCCCGGGCCCCTCGACGTCGCAGAGCTGGACCGTGTCGCCCGGCTCGAGGACCTTCGACGGCGCCCCCTTGCGGCCGACCCCCAGCCGGCTCGCCGCCCGGCCGCCCATGCCCTTGGCCCCGTTCGGGTTCTCGAACGTGATCCAGCGCGTGGTGAGGTGGGGCTCGACCTGGAAGGGCTGCAAGAAGCGGCTCCGGAGCGCGGGCTCGTTCCGTGACGCCGACCATCTTCGCCGCGCGGAGGGAACGAAGAAGGCGCGCCCGCGGCGAGTTCACGGGAAAGCCGTTCTCATGCGCGAGCGACGCGCGCCGCCGCGCGGGCGTCACAATCCGAAGCGGTGCTCCTCGTCGAGCACGTGCATTCCCTTGGCGCCGACCGAGCGCGCCGCGTCGCTCGCGGGATCGGCCGCGGGATTCGTGTGGTTCAGGTGCGTGAAGAAGACTTTGTCGCGTTCGGCCGCGGGCAGCGACGCGAAGCGCGCGACCGACTCGGCGATGAACGGGTGCGGGATGTCCTTGATCGAGCGGCCCGGGATCTCGCCGTCGGCGAAGAAGCAGCCGTCGAGCAGCGCGTAGTCGACGGCGCCGATCAAGGTCTCGACGCGGTGCGCGTCGCGCGACTCCGGAGCGCCGGCTCCGGCTCCCGCCTCGGCCCACGTCCAGGCGTCCCACTTCTCCCACTTGTCGATGTCGGGCAGGTAGGCGAGCGAGCGGCGCGGGCCGCGGATCACGAAGCCGACCGTGTCGGAGAACTCGTCGCGGTGGGGGACGCGGAAGCAGTCGACGTGGAGGTCGGGCGCGAGCTCGATGGAAACGCCGCCGCCGCCGCCCGCGGGATCGCCGGGGACGATCTCGTGCAGCACGAGGCGGCCGTCGTCGACCATGCGCTTCCACGGATCGTTGCCGCGCAGGAAGCCGGCGAAGCGCGGCGTGACGTACGTCGGCACGCCCATCACCGAATAGGCCTCGCGCCCGAGCTGCAGCAGCCCGCCGTAGTGGCCCATGTGCGCGTGCGTCAGGAACATCCCGTCGAACGGCGGCGGCCGCGGCGCGGCGGGAGCCGCCGGATCCGCGGGCGCCGCGAATCGCTTCTCCGGCAGTCCGCGCGCGCGGTCGAGCTCTTCCCGCAGGTCGGGCGTGCAGTCGAAGAGCCAGCGCCTGCCGCTGCGCGGGTCGCAGAGCATGAGCGACGTGACGAGCCGGCACCGGCTCGGGTCGCCCTTCGCCGCCGCGCAGTTGCCGCTGTCGCAGCCGATGTGGGGCAGCCCGCCGTCCTGCGCGGTGCCGAGCACGACGACGTAGGGCCCGTCGGGCTCCGGCCCGCGCGCGCCCGCGCCTGCGCACGCCGCGGCAGCGAGCGCGACCGCCAGCACGAGCCCCCGCGGGACGAGCCGCCTCACAGGTCGAAGAACCCCTTCGGCGCGCGCGACAGCGCGAGCAGCGCGTAGGCGGTGCCGTACTGGTAGTGGTAGTCGTACATCGGGTAGTCCCAGAACGAGCCGTCCTTCTCCTTGCAGTAGAGGACGCCGCGCGCGAGGGCGGGGAAGAGGCGGCGCTGCTCGTCGTCGGGCAGCTTTTCGTTCAGGACGACGGCTGCGTAGTAGAAGCCGTACAAATAGAAATAACCGCTGATGTTGTACCAGGCCTCGTGCGGGATGGGGCGGTGCACGGCGATCTGCTGGAAGCCGACGTACTTCGTGCAGAGGTTCTCGAGCGACTCGACGTAGGCGCCGCGCTTGGGCGGCTGGCCGAACAGATCCAGCGCGTAGTCGTTGCCGGGCGTGCGGCACGCCGAGCCCTTCGGCAGGTTGATCCCCATGCGCGGCCGGGTCCAGAGGTAGCGGCCGTAGAGGTAGGAGCCCTCGGGGATCTGGTTCGAGGCGAGCAGCTTCGTCGCCTTCTCGACGACGTGCGGCGGTGCCAGGAAGCCCTGCTTCTGCGCGCGGTCGATGCCGACCAGCACCGTCGCCGTCGTGAAGCTCGTCGACGACCAGCTCGGCGGCTGCGCCTGCACGCCGAAGTCGTAGTAGGCGAAGCCGCCGTCGATCACCTGGTAGTTCGGGAGGCGGTCGAGCGTCTCGCGGAGCGCCGCTCCGATCGCGGCCTTGCGCGGGTCTTCCGGATGGCGCGCGAGGTACTCGCCGTAGCTCTGCAGCCCGTAGCCGAGCGCCCAGGTGTTGTAGAACTCCGAGCCGTCGAAGCGCTTCACCTTGTCGTGGGCGAGCATCCAGTCGATGCCGCGGCTCGCCCCTTTCACGGTCGCCTCGTTCGGCCGCACGCACTGGTCGAGCGCCATCACGCAGAGCGCCGTCGTCGCGAAGCGGAACGCCTCGTGGGCCGACGGGATCGAGGCCGAGATCTCGTACCAGCGCTCGGTCTTGAACGAGCCGAACGAGCCGTCCTTGTTCTGGTGGGCGACGAGCCACTCGCGCGCGCCGTCGACCGCCTGCGTCACTTGCTGGCGCAAGCCGTCGCCGTCGGCGTCGGCGTCGCCGACGCCGAGCGCGAGTGCGAACGCGAGCGCGATCACTTCTTCCCGACCTCGAGGAGCACCTTGCAGCGCATCCCCGCGAAGAGCGTGGGGGCGACGGAGTCGAGCTCGACGGTCGCGTCGTAGGTGTTCTCCGGCGCGCCGGCGCTGCGCGAGCTCGGGAAGCGGTCGAAGCGCAGCCGCCCGACCATCTCGAGCGACGCGTCCGACGTCGCGACCACCTTCGCCGCCATCCCCTGCGTGACCGTCGCGACCTGCGACTCGGGCAGGTCGAGCGCGACCTGCAGCCCGCCCGGCTGCGCGATCGTGAAGAGGACCGCCTTCGCGTTGGCGTTGCCGCCCACCTCGTGGCGCGGCGGCGTGCGGCCGGGCCGGTAGTCGTCGCCGCTCCCGTGCAGGACGAGCCCCGACGCCGGGGCGCGCAGCGTGAAGCGCTCCTTGTCGCGGCGCAGCTTCTCGACCCGGTCGCGCGCGTCCTTCATCTCGGGCTCGAGGCGGGCGAGCGCGTCGGCGCGGGCGCGCTTCTCCATCTCGACCTGGCGCTGCGTGCGGTCGAGGTTGCGCTGGGCGTCGCGCGCCGCCTTCTGCTTCGCCTCGTGCTGCTTCCTCTCGGCGTACTCGGCCTCGTACTTCTTGCGGGCCTGCTGCAGGTCGAAGGAGACTTGAGTACGCGCAAGATTGCGCCGCGAGCGGCGCAGCACGATCTCCTCGGTCGACTCGGTCAGCTCCTCGGTCTTGTACATCTTCTCGAGCTGCGCGAGCTCGTCCTTCTGGTCGTCGATGTTGTCCTTGCCGTACGACTCGTTCAGGTCGTCGCCGCGCTTCTTCAGGACGACGTCGACCTTCTCGTAGTTGGCGAGCGCCTCCTGCGCGTCGTTCGCGGCGTCGCTCGCCGCCTCGATCCGCTGCGCCGCCCCCTCGTCGTCGAGGCGCGCCTGGTCGCGCGCGTTCTGGTGCCTCACTTCGGTCGAGCGCAGGTCGCGCTCGGCCGCCGCGACGGCGTCGTCGATCGCCTTCGAGTCGAAGCGCGCCAGCACGTCGCCCTCGCGCGCGAGCGAGCCGTGCGCCATCACCTCGATCCACTCGAGCGCGCCGGCGTACGACTCGAGCCCGAGGCGCACCTCGATGCCCGCCTTCGCGCCGCCCGGCACGAAGGTGCCGGTCCGCTCGATCGTCGTCTTGGTCTCCGGCGGCTTGGTCTCCTGCAGCGGCGCCGCGGCGAAGGCGGTCGCGCCCAGCACGGCGAAGAGGGAGCGCAGTGGCGTCACGCGAAATTCCTCCAACGTGGGTTTCGCCGCGCGCGCACGGGCGGCGCACGAGGCCGGTCGCGCTGCGGGGCGGGATATCCTACGGCGCCCTCTTTTCGGGAGGTGAGCTTGCGCACGCATCGATTCGTCGCCGCCGCAGCGAGCGCTCTCACGCTCGCCGGCTGTGCCCAGTTCCGGGATCTCGTGAACGACGCGGGAGAACTCGGCGGGACGCCCGCCTACGAGGAGGCGGAGGAGGCGGGGGGCGGGACGGTCGAGCCGTTCGTCGGGCTCGACCTCGAAGAGACGCTCGCCGGCTCCCTCGACCAGATGGAGTTCCTCGCGGGGCTGCGCGTGGCGGCGGTCACCCCGGGCTCGGCCGCGGAGGCGGCCGGCGTGCGCCCCAACGACCGCCTCGTCAAGGCGGACGGCGCGGCCATGGAGCGGCGCGACCAGTGGTCCGCCTTCCTCGCCTCGAAGAAGGCGGGCGACGTCGCGACCCTGACGATCGAGCGTGATGGAGCGCTGAAGGATTTCCCGGTCACGATCGGGTCGCGCGGCGCCGGGGCGGTGGTGGTCCGCGGCGCGGCGCGCCGCTTCGTCGAGCGCAAGAAGGCGCGGGTGGTCGTCGAGACCAAGATGGACACCGGCGGCGGCAAGCCGCGCGCTCTCTGCGAAGTGGTCGAGGTCGCCCCCTCGAGCCCGCTGAAGAAGGCGGGCCTCGAGGCCGGGACGCGCATCGCCGAGCTCGACGGCGTCGAAGTGAACGGCGCCGGCGACTTCGCGCGCCGCATCTCGGAGCTGCCGTTCGGCGCGTCGGTCGAGCTCGGCGTCGTGCGCGGCGGGAAGCTCGAGACGGTCGACGTCACGCTCTACCAGCCGGACCGCGAGCTGATCGGCTTCACGCTCTGGCCGCTGATCGAGTGGGAGGAGGCGGCCGACCGCTCCAAGAGCGAGCTGACCTTCGTCGACCTCTGGTTCATCTGGCTCTACCGCTACCAGCGCAAGGGCGAGACGAAGGCGTGGAGCGTGCTGCGCTTCATCGAGTGGGATTCGGGGCAGGGCCAGCTCTCCGAAGAGCCGGCGGGGGGCGCGAAATGATGGCGCTCGTCGTGCTCGCGGCAGCCGGCGGTGCCGGCGTCGGCGGCGCCGGCTCGCCGCCCGCGCCCGCGCGCTTCGTCGAGTCGCGCATCGACATCGGCAGCGACCGCTGCGAGTACCAGTTCTCCGACGCCGACGGCGACAGCCGCATCGACCTCTTCGTCACCACCGCCGAGGCGGGCGTGCGCACGCTGCGCCTCTACCGGCTGCGTCCCGACTCGCAGTACCCCTCGCAGCCCGACTTCCGCATGACGGTGCCGCCCGACGTGGTCGCGTTCGCCGTCTGGGACCTGCGACCCGAGCCGGGCAAGGAGGTCGTGCTGCTGACGCGGAACGGCCTCTTCTCGCTCACGGCGACGCGCGAGAGCCTTCAGGGCAACCTGCGCCGCGAGCTCACGCTCCCGATCTTCCCCGACCTGCCCGACCCCGAGCGGCTGCCGTGCTGGCGCATGATCGAGGACGTCGACGGCGACGGCCGCGACGAGCTCCTGGTGGTGAGCGACGGCGCCCTCGTCGCGCTCGCCCCGCGGCCGCGCGAAAGCGGCGACGCCGCGGAGGGCCCCACGCTCCGGACCGTCCTCACACTGCCGTGCGTGCCGGCCGACGCCGACGCGCGCGACTCCAAGGTCTCGCTGGGCAACGCCGGCGTGACGGTGCAGTCGCGCGGCGGGCTCTCGTCGCTCTTCCCGGGCGCGCGGTCATCCAGGCCCAACATCGCCGGTCAGCAGCTCCTCGCGCGCAGCGTGAGCTTCGAGATCCCGGCGCTCTTCGACTGGGACGGCGACGGGCGGCGCGACCTCGTCGCGCTCGACGTCGACGACGCGCGGGTGCGTCTGCAGGACGCGCCCGGCCGCTTCGAGACGAGCGTGCGCACCTTTCACCTCCCCGACGCGCTGCGCGCCGAGAACGTCGACCGCAGCGGCCGGCGGCGCCACGAGCGGCTGAAGCTGCTCGACATGGACGGCGACGGCCGCTCCGAGCTCGTCCTCACCAAGAGCGAGGGGCGCGGCAGCGGGCAGGAGCACTCCTTCGTGGTGGTGCGGCGCAAGGCGGACGGGAGTCCCGAGGAGGCGGCGAGCGCGCTGCTGAAGCTCGAGGGCATGGACGTCGACTACGACACGATCGACGTCGACCACGACGGCAACATGGACGTCGTCGCGAGCCGCGTCGACGTGCCGACCGGCCTCACGTCGCTCGCCAACATCCGCCTCGACACCGGCCTCTACCTCTTCCGCGGCGGCGCGCACGCGACCCTCGAACGCGACGTCTCGGTCAAGCTCGAGCGCACCTACCGGCCCGAGCAGCTCGCGCGCGTGCAGGAGACGCTGCTCACGAACTTCACCGGCGACTTCGACGGCGACAAGCTGAACGACCTGGTGCTGACGCAGATCGACGGGCGCGTCGACATCCGCCGGCTGAAGCACGAGGGCGGGAACTGGTCGCTCGACGCGCGGCCGCTCGCGTCGTTCCAGCCGCCGGCGCCGGTCGAGCGCATGGAGACGTGGGACGTCTCCGACGACGGCATCGCCGACCTCTTCCTGCGCCACAAGCGGTCGTTCACGCTCTTCGTCTCGAAGAAGGAGGGCTCGAAGTGATCGGGCCCGCGCTCGCCGGCGCCGCGCTCGCGGGCGCGCTCGCGCAGGCGGCGCCGTCGCTCCCGCAGTTCACGCCGAAGACGCTGCGGCTGCCCGGTCCGGTGAGCGGGCTCGCGACGATCGACTTCGACGGCCGCGGCCGCCGCGAGCTGCTCGTCGCCGGCGCGCACGGCCTCGCCGTGCGCGGCCTCGAAGCCGATTCGCCGGAGCGCTTCCGCGCCGAGCAGGGGAGCGCCCGCTCGCTCGCATGGTGCGTCGTCGAGCGAAAAGGCGCCCGTGACGAGCTCTGGCTCGTCGACGACGAGGGGAGCGTGAAGCGCGTCGAGCTCGGCGCGGAGGGGGCGGCGGCGCGCGAGGTCCTGAAAGCGGGGCGGCTCGTGCTCCCCTCCGGTGTCTTCTCCTTCCCGTTCGCGCGCGACCTCGACGGCGACGGCGCGAGCGACCTCGCGCTGCCGGTCCCGACCGGGCTCAAGCTCTGGTTCGGGCGTCCCGACGGGACCTTCGCGGTCGGCGCGTCGGTGCGCCACCGGATCGAGGTCGACCTCGGCTTCCCGGCGCCTGGTCAGGGCCACCCCGACGCCAACGTCGACGTCTCCGTGCCGTCGTTCGACGTGGCCGACCAGAACGGCGACGGCCACCCCGACCTCGCGTTCGAGTCGAACGACCGCATGCAGTTCTTCTGGTCCGACGCGAAGGGCCACCTGCCCGAGGCGCCGACCTTCGAGATCGACCTCGAGGAGATCCGCCAGAAGCTCGGCGGCGACGACGAAGGGGTGATCGACCCGTCGAACCTCTTCAAGATGCTGAAGGGGCAGGTCACCGCGACGGTGAAGGACCTCGACGGCGACGGCTGCGCCGACCTCCTGCTGCGGCAGGGACCGAAGGTCGCGCTCTACGGCGGGACGAAGGGGGGCGTCGACGGCGGCGGCGTCGACCGCAGCAAGGCGCTGCAGGTGCTGAAGACGTCGGGCAACCTGATCGCGACCTTCGTCGCGGACGACAACGGGGACGGCAAGCTCGACCTCTGCATGCTGCAGGCGGCCGATGTCTCGATCGGCGAGCTGCTGCTGTGGGTGGTGGCGGGCGGGAAGCTCGAGCTCGACCTCTACACCTATTTCCAGGAGGAGCGGCTGCGCTTCGCGCGCAGCCCGTCGCGCAAGCGCCGGCTCGTGATCGACATCCCCAACCTCCTCACCATCACGAACGAGATCGAGAAGAACCAGCAGCTGAAGGAGCTCGGCGACCAGCTCTCGCGCCTGCCGGTCCCGTTCGACGGCGACGGCGACGGGCAGGCGACCGACCTCGCGCTGGTGACGCGCGACGGCCGCGTCGAGGTCCATCCCGGCGTCGCCGACGCGGCCTCGATCGCGCCCGCCGACGAGTCGCAGGCGTGGCACGACGTGATCGACCACTACGACCGCGAGGCGAAGGACTCGGACGGGGTGACGATCCCCCTGCTCGGGGTCCTCGACTGGGTGCCGATGCCGGGCGCGCGGCTGCGCGCGCGCCTCGCCGGGAAGACGCCCGCCGTCGTGCTCGGCACCGTCGACCCCGCGACGATGATCCGCCACCGCGACGAGGAGACGAGCCCGACTCGCCGCTTCCTCGTCGTTCAAGATCTCGACGGGGACCGGAAAGACGACCTGCTGCTGGTCGACCCCGACCTCGCCGACGGCGCCGTGGAGCTCACGCGCTTCGTCACCACGACGCGATGAAGGCGGCGAGTCCGGCCGGCGCGATGGCGGCGCAGAACTGCAGCGCGTGGTCCTGGAACGTCCCGCGATTGGGGAGCAGCGGCGCGAGCCACGCCGCGAGCAGGAGCAGCGTGCAGGCGATCGGGAAGTCGCTGGCGAGCCCGTTCACGAGCAGGATCCCGCACGCCGCGACGGTCGACACCGTGACCGCGGTGCGGCCCGTCGCCTCGGTCGCCTTCGCGAGCCCCACCAGCGCCGTCGCGCCGAGCGCCGCCGCGAAGCCCGCCATGATCCGCCCGAAGTCCTGCGAGTGCGACGCGTAGGCGGCCGCCGCGCCCGCGGTCGCGAGCGCCTGCAGGCCGAAGGTCCGCCACATCGGCGCCTTCGCGAGGCGCGTCTCCCCGACCCAGAGCAGCGCGAGGAAGGCGGTCCCGAGCCCGATCAGGAAGGCGAGCCGCACCGGCTCGCCGAACTGCGCGATCCGTCCGTTCGGGCGCAGGATGAACCACTCGACCGCGACCGTGAGCGCGAGCAGCAGCGGCACGCGCGCCCCCTCGGCCGACTTCCCCTCCTCGACGAGCAGCAGCAGCAGCGCCCCCGCCGTGAGCCACGGCACCCACTGCCAGCGGCTCGCCGGGGGCAGCGGCGGCACGCCGTCGACCGTGTAGAGCGCGGCGAAGAGCCCGAGCACGAGTGCCACCGCGGCGGTGCGCCCCGGCGCGGTCGCGCCGAGCGACGCGAGCAGGTGGACGGCGAGCGCGGCGCCGCCGGCCCACGCCGCGGTGGAGAGGCACTGCTCGAAGTAGATCCGCAGGAAGTAGTCGTTCATGCCGGCGGCGCGCCGGCTACTTCGCCGCCTCGACGTTCACGATCAGGTCGACCTCGTCGCCGAGCATCCCGCCGTCGGACGCGCTCTTCATGCCGAAGTCGCTGCGCCGGATCTGGAACGACGCCTCGAAGCCGACGCGCGCGCCCATCTTCGGGATGTCGGCGAAGCCGATCTGCTTCACGTGCACGGTGATCGACTTCTTGGCGCCGTGCAGGCTCAAGTCGCCGGTCACCTCGAGCTCGTCCTTGCCCTTCGCCTCGACCTTGGTGCTGTCGAAGTCGATCGTCTTGAATTCGTCGGCGTTGAAGAAGTCGGGGCCGCGCAGGTGCTTGTCGCGGTCGGGGTTGTTGGTGTCGACCTTCGCGGCCGGGATCGAGAAGTGGATCTTCGACGCGGCGGGCTTCGCGGCGTCGATCGTCACGGTGCCGTTCGCCTCGTTGAAGCGGCCCCAGAAGTTGGAGACGCCGAGGTGGCGGATCTTGAAGAGCACCGTGCTATGGACCGGGTCGATCTTGAAGGCGCCGTCCGCCCCGCCGCCCGCCTTCTGCGAACCGGCGAGCGGCACGACGGCGAGGCCGAGGAGCACGAGCGAGGCGGACAAGAGCTTGCCGAGCATGGCGTGATCTCCCGAGAGTGGTGCGCGGCAGGGCGCGAGGGGGCGGGGCGCGAGTGTACGCGCCGCGCGTGCGCGCCTCACTTCCCCGGCTTGCCGGACTG
>DASRRB010000144.1:0-4270 GCA_035695985.1 Planctomycetota bacterium
CCAGCAGCTCGACCTCGTCGGGCAGGCCGTCGAGGTCGCTGTCGAATCCCCAGTCGACGTCGGCGCGCGCCGTCGGCGGACCGAACGTCGAGGATCCGCTGCGCTCCCCGGTGGCGGCGTCGCGCTGCGTGCTCGCGATCCCGATGAAGAGAAGTGCAAACGGAGCGATCTGGCGGACGCGCCGCCAAAGGGGGCTCAAGTTGCCGCGCCGTTCATCGGACATGGCGCAACCTCATCGCGGCGGGGGGTCGCACGGCCGGGCCGTGCCTCACGCGGGGGACAACGGGGAATCGTAGGTCGCCAATCGATAGCCGCAAGGCTTCCCCGTGCATGAACGGTTTTTTTGCGGGATCTGGCGAGAGCTCTCCCCGATGGCGGAGGCGTGCCGATCGGATCAGACGGCGGCGACGCGAGCCCCGAGCGACCCGAGCGCCTTCCTCAATACGGCGCGCGTCGCCTCCTCCGCCGCCACCAGCGGAAGTCGAACCTCCCCGCTGCAGCGGCCGAGGAGCTCGAGGCACGCCTTCACCGGCACCGGGTTGCTCTCGACGAAGAGCGCCTTGAAGAGGGGCAGGAGCTGGTAGTGGCGGCGGCGCGCCGCCTCGTAGTCGCCCTTCGCGGCGTCGCGCACCAGCGCCGCCGTCTCCTCGGGGACGACGTTGGCCGCGACCGAGACGATCCCTTTCGCCCCCATCGCCATCCAGGGCAGCGTGAGCGCGTCGTCTCCCGCGAGCACCGTGAGCTGCGGAGCGAGCTCGATCACGTCCATGCAGTCGGCCGGCGTCCCGGTCGCGTCCTTCAGCGCTGCGATCCGCGGGTGGAGCGCGAGCTCACCGAGCAGCGTCGGCGGGATGCGCGTCCCGGTGCGTCCCGGGATGTTGTAGACGATCAGCGGAATCGGCGACGCGTCGGCGACCGCCAGGAAGTGGGCCTTCAGGCCGCGCGGCGTCGGCTTGTTGTAGTAGGGCGTGACGACCATCGCCCCGGCGCAGCCGGCGGCGGCGCACTCCTTCGTGCGGCGGATCGTCTCGGCGGTGGCGTAGGTGCCGGTGCCTGCGACGACCGGCAAGCGGCCCTTGGCGCGCTCCACCGTGAACTTCACGACCTCGGAGAACTCGTCCTCCGTGAGCGTCGGCGCCTCGCCCGTCGTCCCGCACGCGACGAGCGCCCGCGTGCCGGCGCGCACGTGCCACTCGATCAACTCCGCGTACGCGTCGCGGTCGAAGCGGCCGTTGCGGAACGGCGTCACGAGCGCGACGATCGACCCTTCGAACGCCACCGAAGCCATGCGGAGCACTCCCATCCTTCGTCGAATCGGGGCTGACGTTTTAGGCCGCGCCGCCCAACTCTCAAGGGCGCCGGTCCGCCCGCGCGCGCCCGAGCGCTGAGCCGGACGACACCGTGGGCCGCCCCGACCGGGACCGCGCGCCGCGCGTCCTCGCCGGCCGCTTCCGCGGCCGCGCGCTGCTCGTGCCCGAGGGCCGCGTCACGCGGCCGGTGCGCGCGCTCGTGCGACGCTCGCTGTTCGACTCGCTGCAGGGCGAGATCGTCGGGTCACGCTGGCTCGACCTCTTCGCCGGCTCCGGCTCGTTCGGCATCGAGGCGCTCTCCCGCGACGCCGCGCACGCGACCTTCGTCGAGTCGGGTCGCGAGGGGATCCGCTGCCTGCGCGAGAACCTCGCGCGCCTCGGCCTCGAACCGCCGCACGCGCTCCTCCTGCCCGAACGGCTTCCCGACCGGCTGCACGCTCCGCCGCCGGAAGGCGCCGGCCCCTACGACTTCGTCGCGCTCGACCCGCCGTTCCCGCTGATGCGCGACGGCGAGCAGCGCGCGCGCCTCGTCGCCGGCCTGGAAGCCGCCGGCCGCCTCGGCTGGTTCCGGGCCGGCTGCGAATTGCTGTGGGAGGAGCCCGCCGATTCGGCCGATCCGATTCCGGACGGCTTTGCCCTCGAGAGCCGGCGGGAGCACGGCGTCTCGCGCGTGCGACGCATGCGCTTCTCGGGCTGACGCGCCCGCTCCCCGCGTACTCCGACACTTTTTCCCGAACGCCGCCTTTTTGCCCTCAAGCCCCCCGTCCGGGGCGCCCGATGGTGAGGCCAAGGCCGGAGGAGAGCGCAGTGATTTTCACACCTCGGATTTGCACCCGCGGAGCCCTCCACCGTGCCGGAAAGCAGCATCGACGAGTTCTTGTTCGACCTGCCGCGTCAGAAGCTCGTGCGCGAAGAGCGGCTGCGACTGATCAAGCAGGCGATTGAAGACGGGGACGGAGTGACACAGGAGCACCTCGACCGCGTGATGAGCCGCATGCTCGAAGAGCTGCAACGCAAGGACTGATCGCGCGATCCGGGGAAGAGGGAAGGAGAGGGCCGTAGCGATGACGAACCGTACGCGGTTCCTGGCGGTCGCTTTCGCGGTGCTGTGCACCGCGCAGGCACGCGCGGGTGACGACGAGCCGACCGACCAGGTCAAGCTCTCCGCCACTCTCGCGGAGGTGACGAGTTTCCCGGAGACGTATCGACGGGTGCCGTTCGAGCTCGAGCTGCTCTATCACGGGCCGCGCGAGCTCTACAACCCGTACTACACGCTCTTCGAACCGGCGACGTACATGAACTTCGCCGCCTGGTCGGCCGACAAGGCGATCTGGACGCGCGACGGCTACGTCGACGACTACCCGCTCTTCTACGTCGATCGCAAGACCGGCGTCCTCGAGCACCAGGTCGTCGCGCTCAAGCCGTTCACGTGGTTCACGGCGAAGTGCATCGTGAAGAGCACGGCGCAGGGCCGCGCGTGGATCGAGGTCCTCTCGATCTCGACCACGAACACGACGCTCGACCGCAACGACCTGCGCCACCTGGTGAAGGCGAACGTGCTGGCGAGCGGCGGCGAGTTCGAGCGTTCGCTGCTCGAGTTCAGCATGGCCAAGATGACCGACGCGCCGGCGCGCTTCGTCGCGCGCTACCACGTCGACCAGGGCCGGGTCGCGCTCGCCGCGAACCAGCCCGGCCGCGCCATGGCGGAGCTGCAGGCCGCGCTGCCCGCGCTGCCCGACGACAAGGAACTGATCGCGCTGCTCGACCGCGCCACCGGCAACTCGACGGCGCCGATCGCGCAGCCGCAGGTCGCGAGCGCTCCGACCGGCGCTGGAGCCAACGTCCCGCCGCCGCTCAACCTGAACGGCGGCGCCCGTCCGGCCCAGAAGCCGAACGAGCCGAAGCGCAACGACGCGCCGAAGTCCGACTCCGGCGCGCCGGCCACCGACGCGAACGCCCCGAAGAGCGAGCCGGCCAAGACGGCGACGCCTCCGGCGATCGACCCGATGCCGGCGGACGCGCCGAAGGGCGACGCCGCCCCCGCCGCGAAGCCGCAGCCCGCTCCGAAGAGCGACGCGTCCGACGCTCCGAAGACGGAGCCGAAGCCCGCCGCGAAGACGGAGACGCCGAAGGTCGAGGCGAAGCCCGAGGCTCCGAAGGCCGAGTCGAAGCCCGACGCGAAGCCCGCTCCGTCCGGCGACGGCGCGAAGCCGGCGGAGACGCCCGCGCCGAAGGGCGAGACGCCCGCCCCCGCCGAGAAGCCGGCCGATGCGCCCGAGGCGAAGAAGGACGAAGCGCCCGCGCCGAGCGAGCCCAAGCCGGCCGAGACGCCGGAAAGCAAGCCGGGCGACGCGCCGGCCGAAAAGCCGGAGAACGCGCCGGAAGAGAAGCCGGCCGAGCCGCCGGCCGACAAGCCCAAGCCTGACAACGGCGGTTGATCGGCGCTCCGTCCACGCTCCTGTCCCCCGTTTGCTCCTCGTCGCGCAGCCGGAACCTTCGGGCTCCGGCTGCGCGCGTTTCCGTCGGCGCGCGTCCGCTTCTGGCATGATCTCCCGCTCATGTCCGGACGACCGACGCCTCCGCTCGTCTGCCGTCCCCTCCCGGTCGAGCGCCCGTGGGGTGGCTCGGCGGCGGCGGCGCTCGCCGACCTCCCGGCGGTGCCCGGCGCGCGCATCGGCGAGTGGTGGCTCCTCTCGACGCGCGCCGACCAGGCGACGCTCGTCGCCAACGCGCCGTTCGCCGGGCGGCCGCTCGCCGAGGTGGTCGCGAGCGACCCCGAGCGCATCCTGGGCGCCCGCTTCGCCCGCGCCGACCGCTTCCCCCTCCTCCTCAAGATCCTCGACACCGCCGAGTCGCTCTCCGTGCAGGTCCACCCGTCGACGCCGGCTTCGGCACGCGCGGACGGCGGCGCGCGCAGCGAGTGCAAGACCGAGACGTGGTACGTGCTCGACGCCGCGCCC
>DASRRB010000145.1:0-9087 GCA_035695985.1 Planctomycetota bacterium
CGAGGAATCGCGCCATGCCGTCGCCGTGCCGCCGCGCCCTCCCCCGCTCCGACACCGTCCGCCGCCGGCGACTGCGCGCGGCGCTCGCTGCGCTGGCGCTCGCCGTGCCGCTCGCCGCCGCCTTCGCGCGCGGCGGCGAGGCGCGCCGCGATTCCGCGCCCGCCCGCGCCGTCGTCGCGCCGGCCGAGCTCCTGCTCGACTCGGCGAAGGGGACGCGCGTCTCGCTCTGCCGCGAGCGCCTCGGCCACGTGGCGACCGCGGTCGTCTTCCTGAGCGAGGAGTGCCCCGTCTCGAAGAGCTACGCGCCGAAGGTCGGCAAGCTCGCGCAGGAGTACGCCGACCAGAACGTCGCCTTCCTCGTGGTCGACTGCACGCCGAAGGTCGACGCGAAGAGGGCGGGCGCGTTCGCCGCGGCGAACTTGATCACCGCGCCCGTCCTGCTCGACCCGCGCCTCGCCGGCGCGCGCCGCCTCGGCGTCACGCGCGCCGCGACGGCGCTCCTCTTCGACCCCGACATGAAGGAGCTCTACCGCGGCGCGATCGACGACCAGTACTCGAGCGCCGGGAACAAGCCGCACTCCTCGAACGACTGGCTGGTCGAGGCGATCGAGGCGGAGCTCGAGAAGCGGCCGGTCGAGCACGCGACCACCGACGGCCCCGGCGCCGAGCTCGCGGCGGTGCCCGCGACCGACCTCACCTTCAACGAGCACGTCGCGCCGATCCTCCACCGCAATTGCGCCGAGTGCCACCGCGCGGGACAGGTCGGCCCGATGGAGCTGCTCGACTACGACGACGCGAAGGGCTGGGCGCCGACGATCGCCGAGGTGGTGGGCCAGGGCCGCATGCCGCCCTGGCACGCCGACCCGCGCTTCGGCCACTTCGCCGAGGAGCGCCGCATCACCGACACCGAGCGCGCGATCCTCTCCGGCTGGGCCGAGTCGGGCGCCAAGGAGGGCGACCCCAAGCACAAGCCGACGGCGCCGGTCTTCCACGACGAGGGCTGGGCGATGGGGAAGCCCGACCTGGTCATCTCGCTCCCCAAGCCCGAGGACGTGCCGGCCGACGGCACCGTCGACTATCGCTACGTCATGGTCGACCCGAAGATCACCGAGGATCGCTGGGTCCAGGAGGTCGAGATCCGGCCGACCTCGCGCGCAGTGACGCACCACGTGCTCGCGCTCTACATCCCGCCCGGCAAGACGCAGTTCGACATGCTGAACGGCCTGCGCGACGGCTCGCTGGTCGGCGCCGGCTACTTCGCGGTGCAGGTGCCGGGCTGCCGCCCGAACGTCTTCCCGGAGGGGACCGGCAAGCTGCTGCAGAAGGGCGCGCGCTTCCTCTTCCAGCTGCACTACACGCCGAACGGGAAGGCGACGACCGACCAGACGCAGATGGGCCTGCGCTTCTGCGAGAAGAAGCCGGAGCGCGAGGTGAAGACGAGCGGCATCTTCACGGTGAACCTGCGCATCCCGCCGAACGACCCCGCGGCGACCTTCACCGCCGAGCTGCCGATCAAGAAGCCGATCGACCTGATCTCGATGTTCCCGCACATGCACGTGCGCGGGTCGGCGTTCAAGTACGAGCGCGTGAGCGGGCCGAAGGACGAGCGCGTCGCGACGACCTTGCTCGACGTCCCGAAATACGACTTCAACTGGCAGAACTTCTACCGGCCCGAGCCGATGGACCACTTCGCGGCCGGAGACGCGATCCGCATCACGGCCGTCTACGACAACTCGAAGAACAACCGCTTCAATCCCAATCCGAACAAATGGGTCGGCTGGGGCGACCAGACGTTCGAAGAGATGATGATCGGGTACATCGACTACCTCGAGGCGAAGGAGTGACGCGGTGACCCCACTGGTGCTCGCGCTCCTGCTGACGGCGTCGGACGGACCGGCGGACGGCGGCGGCGCGCAACCCGGCGCGCTCGTGGCGGACTTCCTGCTCGAGGCGGCCGACGGACGGCGCGTCCGGCTCGAGGAGGAGGTGGCGGGGCGGACGCTCACCGTCCTCGCCTTCACGTCGACCGGCTGTCCGATCACGAAGCTCCTCGCGCCCCGGCTCGCCCGTTACGAGAAGCAGTACCGGCCGCGCGGCGTGCGCTTCCTCGGGGTCGACCCCAACATCCAGGACTCGGCCGCCGAGGTCGCGACCTTCGCGAAGGACGCCGGCGTCGAGTTCCCGATCCTGCTCGACCCGCAGCACGTCGTGACCGACCGGCTCGGCGTCGCGCGCACGACCGAAGTATTCGTGCTCGACGCCGACTTCCGTCTCCTCTACCGCGGCGCCGTCGACGACCAGTACAGCGTCGGAGCGCAGAAGCCGGCGCCGTCGAACGACTACCTGGTCGACGCGCTCGAATCGGGGCTCGCCGGCGAGACGATCGACGCGGCGCGCACTGAAGCGCCCGGCTGCCTGATCGGCCGCGCCGCCGACGAGGGCTCGACGGTCACCTACTGGCGCGACGTGGCGCCGATCCTCTGGAAGAACTGCGTGGAGTGCCACCGTCCCGGCCAGCCCGGCCCGATGGAGCTGCTCGACTACGACGACGCGAAGGGGTGGGCCGCCGCGATCGCGGAAGTGACCGGCAAGGGCCTCATGCCGCCGTGGCACGCCGACCCGCGCCACGGCCGCTTCAAGAACGCGCGCGGCCTGACCGAGACGGAGAAGACGACGCTCGCGCGCTGGAGCGCCGGCGGCACGAAGGAGGGCGCGCGCGCCGACGCGCCGATGGCCACGCCCGTCTTCGCGGACCCCGAGTGGGCGATCGGCAAGCCCGACCTCGTGGTCGAGCTGCCGGAGGACCAGAAGGTCCCGGCCGAGGGCGTCGTCGCCTACCGCCACGTCACCGTCGACCCCCACCTCGACCACGACGTCTGGGTGCAGCGGATCGAGATCCGGCCGAGCGCGCGCGCCGTCACCCACCACGTGATGGCCTTCCTCGTGCCGCCCGGCGTCGAGCCGATGAAGGCGCTGAACGACCTCGAGGACGCGCTCGGGACGCTGCAGTTCGCGGCGAGCGTGCCGGGCGGGCGGCCGATCGTCCTCCAGGACGGCCACGGCAAGTTCGTGCGCGCCGGCTCGAAGTTCCTCTTCCAGCTCCACTACGCCCCGAACGGCAAGGCCGCCGTCGACCGCACGCGCATGGCGCTGGGCTATTCGCGCGTGCCGGTCACCGTCGAGGCGAAGAACTACGCGATCATCGACGACCGGATCAGCATCCCGCCCTTCGACGACGCCGCCACCTTCACCGCCGAGCACTCCTTCAAGGAGCCGGTGCGCCTCACTTCGCTCTCCCCCCACATGCACCTGCGCGGCCGCTCGTTCCGCTTCGAGCTCGAGCGCAAGGGCGCCCCCGCTTCGATCCTGCTCGACGTCCCCAAATACGACTTCAACTGGCAGCACGACTACCGCTTCGAGGAGCCGCTCTCGCTGCAGCCGGGCGACAAGCTGCGCGTGACCGCGACCTTCGACAACTCCTCCGCCAACCCCCACAACCCCGACCCGAAGAAGCGCGTGGGATGGGGCGAACAGACGTTCGAGGAGATGATGGTCGGCTTCATCAGCTTCGACGTCGACGCGGCGGCGCCGGCGAACGCGAAGGCGCCGCAGGGCGGGAGTCCGCGCTGAGGCGCGCAGGTCGCGCCCCGTTCACTTCGTCGGTGCCCTCGTCCGCTTGACCCGCATGGTGTCGACGACCTGCATCTGCGCGCGAGCGAGCTGCGATTCGGGATTCAGCGCGAGCACCTGGTTCCAACCCTCGAACGCGGTGTCCCAGTCGCCCGCGATCTCCGACGCCTGCGCGAGGATCTCCCACGCCGCGGTGAACAGCGGGTCCTGCGCCAGGATCTTGCGCGCGACCGCGATCGAGTCGTGCGGCCGCTGCGCCAGCGCCAGGATGCGCGCCTGTTCGAGCAGCGGCTCGAGACGCCAGCTCTCGGTCAGCTTCCGCTCCCGCTCGAGGTGCGCGAGCGCGTCGTCGAACGCCCCCGTCATCGCGAGCAGCTTCGCCCGGTCGCGCAGCACCACCGGGTGCTCCGGCGCGAGCCGCGTCGCCGCGTCGAGCAGGAGGCGCGGCGCGCGGAACTCCGGCGACTGCTGCTCGAGCGGGAGGCCGAGCTGCCGCTGCTGGTCCGCGGCGGACAGGAAGTCGAGCGCGTAGAACTTGTCGTGCGCCGCCTCGGCGAGGATCCCCGCCACGGAATCGCGCAGGCCGGCGTCGTCCGGATTCGCGTCGACGAGCGCGAGCAGCCGCGTGAACGCCGCGTCGGTGAGCCCGTCGTTGCCGGCGTCGCCCTCGACCATGATCCGGTTCAGGTCGCGGTTCACGGCGGCGCGCCGCGCGAGCTTCTCGACGAGGTCGGCCGGCGCGTTCGCGAGCAGCGGCGCAGCCGACTCGCACAGCGCCGCGATCATCTGCCGCGTCGGGTGCTGGTTGCCGGTGATCAGCGACGCCTCGGCCGCGTACTCGAGCATCGGCTGCGCGTCGCGCGTGAACGGGCCGGGGCCGACGAACTTCCGCAGCGCGTCGGGCCCGGCGATGAAGCAGCGCATCAGCCGCTCGGCGTCCATCACGTGCCCGGAGAGGTTCGGGTCGACGACGCGCGCCTTCGCCAGACGCTCCTCGAGCGCGGCGACGTCGATCGAGAGCGGCCCGACCGAGCCGACCAGGAAGACGTCGGGCCAGCCGAGGTTCGAGAACCAGAGTGTCGCGTTCGGGAAGACGTCGAGGAACGTGCGCACGACCGCCTGCAGGACCGGCAGCTCGAGCCCGTAGCCCTGCATCCACTGGCAGCACAGCCCGTGCTCGGGGTCGAGGCGGCGGCGCACGTCCTCGAACGACTCGTGCGTGAAGAGGTGCGCGACGCCCGGGATCCAGACGTTCGACGGCTCCGACACCACGAGGTCGTAGCTCCCCTCGCCGTAGCGCAGCACCGTGCGCCCGTCGGCGACCAGGAGCTTGAAGCGCGGGTCGTCCTTGCAGCCGTCGTTGACGTTGCGGAACCAGTCGAGCGTCTGCGCCACCTCGGGGCAGATCTCCGCGGCGTCGACGTGCCCGAGCGGGAAGCGCAGGACCGCCGCCGGCGTCTGGCCGGTGCCGAGCCCGATGACGAGCGCGCGCCGGAGCCGCGGGTGCAGCGCGGACGGCAGCGCGCCGAGCAGCGACTGCGTCGCCTGGTCGGAGGTCGTGGTCGAGCCGGTCGTCTTCCCGTCGAGCTGCAGGTAGAGGTCGTCCTTCTTCTTCAGCACGGTCACCGACGTCTCGAAGGCCGAGCGGTGGAACGCGATGACCTCCTGCTCGCGCTCCTGCTTCGGATCGTTGGTCGCGTAGACGTAGGGCGCCGTGTGCAGCAGCCGCGGCGACCAGGGCGGCATCGCGAAGAGCGCCACGCCGGCACCCGCGACCAGCAGCGCCGCGAGGGCGATCCGGGCGACCGGCCGCAGCGTCGCGCCGAGCAGCGCCGGCAGCGGCGTCAGGAACGCTGCGGCCAGCACGACGAGCAGCCCCTGGTCGAGCCCGAACCGCGGCAGCAGCTCCGCCGCGGCGAGGCCGAGGCCGAGGATGTTGCCGAGCGTGAGCGCGGCGTAGATGCGGCCGGCGCGGCGCGCGTCGCTCGCCGTCGCGCTCGCCACGGCGGCCGAGTACGACGCGCCGAACGCGCAGGTCAGCGGCAGCAGCACGAGGCCGGAGATCCAGGCGCGCTTCGCGAGCTGCGAGGCGAGGTCGAGCCGCAGGCCGACCCCCTCGACGACGACCGGCGTCGCGCGCGAGCTCGCGACGAAGTCGGTGAGCGCGCCGGTCTTGGCGTGGACGATCAGCCCGACGCCGCCCACCACGATCCAGCAGGCGAAGTAGACCCACTCGGCGGCGGTGCGGCTGCGCCCGACGATCGGGCGCACCAGCAGCGACCCGATGCCGAGCCCGAGCACGTAGACCGCGAGCACCACGGTGAAGGCGCGCGCCGTCGGTCCGAGCAGGAGGCCGAGGACGCGGAAGAGGACCACCTCGAGCCCGAGCGAGACGACGCCGCCGATCGTGATCGAGACGATCAGCGCGGCCGCGCGCGCCCGCGACTCGGCGGGCGGCGGCGCCGCGTCGCGCTTCGCCGGCTGCGGCCGCGCCTTCTGCGCCGGCGCCGCCGCGAGGTCCTTCGTCGGACCGAGCCCGGAGAGCAGGAGGACGACCAGGTCGAGCGCCGCCGCGGCCACCACGCCCCACACGACGCCGAGCCGCGGCACCAGCACGAAGCCGCCGAGCAGCGCGCCGGCCGTCGCGCCGAGCGTGTTCACGCCGTAGGCGAGCGCCGCGCTGCCGCGGGCGCCGCGTCCGCGGTCGATGGCGGCGATCGCCAGCGGGAAGGAGACTCCCATCAGGATCGTGGCCGGCAGCATGAGCCCGCCGCCGGCCAGCCCGCGCAGCACGCTGCCGAGCCCGCTCGCGAGCAGCGGCCCCTTCGAGAACGCCGAGAGCAGCGGGTCGGCGAGCGGCAGCGCGAGCACCGCCGCGAGCGACGCGAGGCAGGCGGCGATCTCGACCCGGAGGAAGGTGCGGCGCGGATCGGCGATCCGCGGCAGCAGCCGCACCGCGACCAGCGAGCCGAGGAAGAGCCCACCCATGTAGATCGCGACGGTCGCGATCTGCGACCACGCCGTCCCGCCGACCCACGGGATCAGCGCGCGCGACCAGATCACCTCGGCGGCGAGCGCGAAGAGACCGGTGACCGCCAGCGCGACGAGCAGCCGCGGATCGCGCTTCATGACCGGACCGTCGGCGCGACGAGGCGCCGCCCGTCCGCGGTCCGGCGCACTCCCGGCTCGTCGGTCCCGACGCGATCCCACAGCTTGCACGTCACCGGCTTGTGCATCTGGTCGAGCCCCTCGCAGTAGTTCGTGAACTCGCAGCGGCGGACCGTCGCGCCGGCGCCCGCGCGCACCTTCTTCCACCAGTCGGGATCGGCGAGCGACTGGCGCGCGGCGCCCACGACGTCGGCGTCGCCGCGCGCGAGGATCGCCTCGGCCTGCGCGAACGTCGAGATGCCGCCGGCGGTGACGACCGGCGTCTCGAACCCGGCCGCGCGCACGGCGCGGCGGATCGTCGCGGCGAGCGGCGCGTTGCGGCCGAACGGCCCGCGCGCGTCGGAGAGCACCGTCGGCATGCACTCGTATCCGCTCGGCCCGGTGTAGGGGTAGACGGCCCCGCCGACGCGCGGCTGCTTGGCGTCCTCGAAACGTCCGCCCTTGCTGATCGACAGGAAGTCGAAGCCGGCCTGCGCGAAGCGGACCGCGAACCACTTCGCGTCGTCGACGCGGCTGCCGCCGGGGATCACGTCGTCGGAGAGGAAGCGCGCCCCCACCACGAAGTCGCGCCCGACCGCGGCGCGCACCGCCGCGAAGACCTCGAGCGGGAGGCGGACGCGCCCCTCGAGCGAGCCGCCGTAGCCGTCGGCGCGGTCGTTTCGCGCCGAGAGGAACGACGCCATGGTGTAGGCGTGCGCGTAATGGAGCTCGACGCCGTCGAAGCCGGCGTCGCGCGCGCGCCGGGCGGCGGCGGCGAAGCTCGGCGGCAGCGTGCGCGGCAGGTCGCGCACCTGCGGCAGGTGGACGTCGGTCACGCGCTCGCGGTAGCCGAAGCGCAGCGCCTCGAGCTCGCGCTCGTCGAGCACGCGCTCGTGCGTCGCGTCGTCGGCCGCGGCCAGCGCTCTGCGCAACGCCGCCTCGTCGGCCGCCGCCGCGCCGGTCGCCGCGGCGAACGCCGCGAAATGGCGCGGCCCGACCTGCAGGAAGCGCGTGAAATACTGCTCCGCCGCCGGCCGCCGCTTCACCGAAAGGAAATCGATGATCTGGATGAAGAGGCGCGTGCGCCCGAGGCTGCGCGCGCGCACCGTGTCGACGAGTTCCTGCAATCCCGGCACGAAGCGGTCGTGGCCGATGCGCAGGAGCGGCCCGCTCGGGACGTCGCGTACGCCGGTCGCCTCGACCACGAGCGCGCCCGGATGCCCGTCGGCGAAGCGGCCGTACCAGTCGAGGACCTCGCGCGTGACGACGCCGTCCTCCGTCGCGCGCCACGGCACCATCGCCGGCACCCAGGTCCGCTGCTCGAGCGTGACGCTCCCGATCCGGATCGGCGCGTAGAGGCGCGCGCGCGCCGCCTCCTCTTCGGTCGGCCAGGTGGCCGCCGGCAGCGCATGGCGGATCGCAGGCGTCGGATGCCACATGGGGCGGAACAGACTAGCGCGAGGGCGCCGGGACGCGCGAGCGCGGCGCGCGGCGCCGTCCCGCGACGCCGCTACGATGTCCGCCTCGCACCGGGGATCCGGATGACCGCCTCGACCTCGCGGACTTCGCGCCCGCTCGCGCCCGATCTCGTCGCGCGCTTCCATGCCGTGCGCGCCGCCACCGAGGCGCTCGCGGAGCCGCTCTCCCCCGAAGACTGCGCGCTCCAGTCGATGGAGAGCTGCAGCCCCGTCAAGTGGCACCTCGCCCACACGAGCTGGTTCTTCGAGACGTTCCTGCTCGCGGAGCACCTGCCCGGCTACGTCCCGCCGCGCCCCGAGTACCGCGTCCTCTTCAACTCCTACTACCGCCAGGTCGGCGAACGCTGGCCGCGGCCGGAGCGCGGCCTCCTCTCGCGTCCGTCGCTCGACGAGGTCCGCGCCTACCGCCGCCACGTCGACGGCGCCATGGCGGAGCTGCTCGGATCCTCGCGCGGCCGCGCGCCCGCGGTCGCCGCGCGCGTCGAGCTCGGGCTGCAGCACGAGCAGCAGCACCAGGAGTTGATCCTCACCGACGTGCTGCACTTGTTTTCGCGCAATCCGTTGAAACCGGCCTACCGGCCGTCGCACGGCTCGCCGCGCGCGAGCTCGCGGCCCACCGCCCCGCGCTGGTTCGCCTTCGACGGCGGCGTGCGGGAGATCGGCGCGTCGGGCGACGGTTTCGCCTTCGACAACGAGGCGCCGCGCCACCGCGTCCTCCTCGCCCCCTTCGAGCTCGCCGCGCGGCTCGTCACGAATCGCGAGTGGCTCGCCTTCGTGGACGACGGCGGCTACCGGCGCCCCGAGCTCTGGCTGTCCGACGGCTGGGGCGCCG
>DASRRB010000146.1:0-5470 GCA_035695985.1 Planctomycetota bacterium
TCGAGGTCGCCGTCGCCGTCCACGTCGCCGAGCGCGACGGTCGTCACGGCCGTCGTCGTGATCGCCGAGGTCGGCGTGAAGCCGGCGGCGCCGTCGTTGCGCCAGAGAAGCGTCGAGCCGGAGTCGACGCCCTGCACGTAGTCGACGTCGCCGTCGCCGTCGACGTCGCCCGCCGCGAGCGCCGCCGTGTGGCCCGCTCCGAGCACCTGGCCCGAGTCGCTCCAGACGGCCGGACCGAAGGTGCCGGTGCGCGAGTCGTGGAACATCGTGCACGGCGCGAACGGCCCGAAGGTGACCACGTCGGGGTCGCCGTCGCTGCTCCAGTCGGCGACCGCGAGCCGCATCGCCGTCGCCGTCCCGTAGTACACGCCGTTCGGCGCGGGGTGGCCGCCCGCGTCGAGCGCGTAGACGACGAGGCCGCCCATCGACGCGACCATCAGGTCGGGCAGCCCGTCGGCGTCGACGTCGGAGACCGCGACGTCGTGCACGGAGAGGCCGTCGAGCTGGTCGCCGGTCGCCGTGAAGCCGGCGGCGCCGTCGTTCGCGAAGAAGTCGGCGTTGTCGAGATCGTCGACCGTCACGACGTCGAGGTCGCCGTCGCGATCGAGGTCGGCGAGCGCGAGGCGGCTGGTGACCTCGGCGTGGAAGGAGACGCCGGTCGCGGTGAAGACGCCGCCGCCGTCGTTCAGGAAGACCTGGTCGTCGCCGTAGCTGCCGCCCGCGAAGACGTCGACGTCGCCGTCCCCGTCGAGGTCGCCGACCGCGAGCGCGAGCGTGCCCGCGCTCCCGAAGGTCAGCAGCGACTCGGTGAGCGTGCCGGCGCCGTCGTTCACGTAGACGTGCAGCGGCGCGTCGGCGCAGCCGTCGATCAGGTCGAGGTCGCCGTCGCCGTCCACGTCGGCGAGCGCGACGCAGGTCGTCGCGTAGCTGCCGAGCACCTGCCCGCTCTCGCCGTAGCTCCCGAGCAGGCTGTCGAGGTAGACGCGGTCGCCGACTCCGTCGCGGCCGACCACGAGGTCGGGCGTGCCGTTGCCGTCGAGGTCGCCGACGGCGAGGCAGGTGCCGTCGACGAAGCCCTGGAGCGCGTTGACGAACGAGCCCGGACCGACGTTCTTCAGCAGGACGACGGCGCTGTTGCTCGCGTTCACCAGGAACGCGTCGAGGATGCCGTTGCGGTCGTAGTCGACCGGCACGACGCAGCTCGCCGTGTAGTCCTCGATCAGGCAGGGCGTCGCGACGAAGCCGGCGACGACGTCGACGCCGTTGCCGCTCGCGGTCGGGACGACCGTCTGGCCCGACGCGACGTCGACGATCGCGCCGGTCGCGATCGCCGCGCTCACGTCGAAGCCCGACGCCGCGCCGAGCAGCACGTTCGCGGGCGAGAAGGTGCCGCGCGTGCGCAGGTTCGGGGTCGTGCCGAGCGTGACCGTCACCTGCGTCCCGAGCGGACCCGCCGCGACGTGCGCGCCGGTGCCGAGGAAGTCGCCCGCGACCGGCATGGAGAAGCTGGCCGCCGCGCTCGAGGCGACGCTCACCGCGCGGTCGAACGTGAGCACGACCGTGTCGCCCGCCCCCGCCTTGCCGTTCCCGTCGACGTCGAAGTAGCGCGCCACGCCGGCGAGCTGCGCGCGCGGCCCGAAGCGCACCACCGGTTGCGTCGTGAGCGCGACGTTCGCGCCGGCCGGATCGAGCGTGATCGTGAGCGTGCGCGCGCCGGTCGACGTCGCCGCGACGTGGCCGCTCGTCGCGCCCAACGGGTTGGTGACGACGCTCGGCTGCGTGACGACGTTGTTCGAGCCGCTCGCGGCGATCGTCACGGTCAGGCCGGAGATCGTGTGGCCCTGCATGTCACGCGCAGTGATGACGACCACCGCGTCGTCGACGCCGTCGGCGTCGAGCCCCTCGCCGGGCGTCACCGTGACGGTCGAGAGCGCCGCCGACGGGACCTGCGGCGCCGGCGAGCGCGGCCCTCCGCCGCCCCCGCCGCACGCCACGAGGGCGAGGACCCCCGGAACGACGAAACCCCAACGCCCCCCCACCCGCGCATCGACCCCTGGCATCGCTGCACCTCGCTGCGGAATCGTCGCGCCCCACTCGCGCGACACGCAGTCCCCCGACACGCAGCGAGCGATCGACCGGCCGCGGCCGACCCTGAACCGCTTTCCGGCGCAGGGAAAAACGGGAGGAGGAAGATTCCGGCGGCGCCGCGGGGGAGCGCGCGCCGATGCGCAGTCAGTGCCGATCGAACAGCGGGAGCAGCCGCTCGACCGCGTGCGTCATGTCGTAGTCGTGACGGAAGAAACGCTGCCCTTCGGCGGCGATCTTCGCGCGCTCCTCGGGGCGTGCGAGCCACGCGGCGATCGCCTCCTCCATCTGCGCGAGCGGCGCCTCGGCGTGGTGGACGCCGGCGCGGAACGGAGTTCCCGGCGGGAGCGGCTCGCTCAGGAGGAAGGCGCCGTTGGCGTAGGCGAGTGCGAGTCGATGGCCCTCGACCACCGGCTTCTCGCTCTGGTGGAGGTTCAGCTGGATCTTCGCGCGGCGCAGGAATTCGCCGCGCCCGCGCCCCCACGCGACGGTCGCGGGCGCGAGCTTGAAGCGCGTCGCGAAACGCTCGAGCGCCGTCTTTCTTCGCCCCTCGCCCGGCCGCCCCAGGAACGCGACGTCGAAGGGCGGATCGGCGAGCGGCGCGAGGCCCGACTCGAAGCGCCGCGTGTACGCGAAGGGCAGCACGCCCGCCGGCGTCCGGCCGAGCCGCGCCGCCTCGAGCGCGAGCGCCTCGTTGCACTCGAGGACCACGTGGCAGCCGGCGAGGAAGCGGTCGCTCTTCTGCATCATCGGGACCGCCGTCCCCTGCGGCGTCCAGCCATCGGGGTACTGCTCGACGTTCACGCCGGCGAGCACGACGCCCGGCGGCGGCGCCCACGGGTCGTAGCGGTGCGTCCCGTAGACGAGCACGACGTCGCCCGGCTTCAGCGGTCCGAGCTCGTCGAGATGGTCGACGCACTGGACGACGGCGGCGCGGCCGAGGATGCGCAGGGCGTCGGCGATCCCCTCCACCGTCTCCTCGAACGTGTCGAGCACCCGCGGCGGGACGACCACGTGGAAGAGGCCGGGCGCGGCGGCGCGCGCGGCGCGCAGCACCGCCGGCCGGACAAGGCGGGCGCGCAATTGCAGAAGATTGCGCCGCAGCTTGACGCGCAGCTTGACGCTCCATTTCTCGGGCGCCACGCGTCAGCCCCGGACGGAGTAGCCGCGTTCGAGCGCGGCGCGCAGCGCGGCGAGCTGCGTCGGCGGCGCGCAGCGCTGCAGCGATTCGTCCTCGCGGTCGAGCTCCCACTTCGCGAGGCGCGCGATCGGGTGGCGGCGCGTCCAGGCGACCTCGAAGTCGAAGGTGACGAGGCGCTCCTTCGCTCCCGTGTGGTGGATCACGTGGTCGAGGCTCGCGTGGACCTGGATCAGCTTCGGTTCCCGGAGCTCCTGCGCGCGCGCGTGCCGCCGCGCCCACTCGCGGCCGAGCCATTCGAGCAGGCGCTCCTTCTCGGCGAGCGCCACGCCGGGATCGGCGAGCCCCTGGTCGAGCGGCCGCCCCGACACGAACTCCATCACCACGACCGGCGGTGCGACGCCCGGCGGCAGCGCGACGTTCTCCTCGACGCGCGGCACGTCGAACCCCTCGCGCCGCCAGAGCTCGAGGACCTCCTGCTCGACCCGCGCTCTACGCTCGGCGCGCACGCCCGTCTTGCCGACCAGCACGCGCTGGCCGAAGTCGCGCAGCGACTCGCGCAGGAGGCTCCGCTTGCGGCCGAAGAGCTTGAAGACGTGGTAGCGGCCGGTCGCGCCGCCCTTCGCGTGGGCGCGCACGACGAGGTGGCGGCCGTCGCCGCGCGAACTCTGCGCGAGCAGGAGCGCGCCCGGACCGAAGAGCGCCACGATTCCGGAAGCCGGGTCCGCGGTCGGCGGCGCGCTCATCGCGGCTTCGCGAGCTCGGCCAGCAGCACGCGCGCGACGTTGTACTTGCTGAACTCCTTCTTCGCGCGCGACTTGAAGTTGCGGTCGATGGCGCGCGCGAGGCGCAGCACCGGGTTGGGGTTCGC
The DNA here is from genome assembly GCA_035695985.1 of Planctomycetota bacterium. Taxonomy (GTDB): domain Bacteria; phylum Planctomycetota; class B15-G4; order B15-G4; family SIAN01; genus DASRRB01. The sequence goes on from DASRRB010000146.1 coordinate 4,095, forward strand.
GAAGGCGAAGGCGTGCGTGTAGCGCAGGAGGTCGTGGTCGGGGTAGTGGCGCACCGTCTCGGTCATGAAGCGGTCGAACTCGCCCGGCCGCACCGTCTTCCCGAGGCTCTTCAGGAACGACAGGATCTCGCGCGCCACGAACTCCTTGGTGCGGCGGCGCGAGCGGTAGACCATCTCGAAGTCGAAGAAGAGGTAGTCGCCGTCGTCCATCGGCATCACGTGCTTCAGGTCGCCGTTCTCGTGCACGAGGCGCGGCTCGGCGCGCTGGATCGCCAGTGCGTGGCGGCGGTGCCAGGTCGGCAGGAAGCCGGTCCAGATGACGACACGCTCTTCCAGCGAGATCGTGGGGTCGCCGAGCAGGTCGACCAGCTTCTTCCGCGGCACGTACTCGTAGAGCGCGTAGAGCGTCGGGTCCATCCCCTCGACCTCGACGTCCTCGTAGACGCCGAAGACGCGGAAGCCGGCCTCGCGCCAGAGCCGGATCGAGTCGAGCTCCGTGCGCCGCCGCGCGCGCGGCATGAACGACGTCTGGTTGCAGACGAGCACGTTGCCGCAGCTCTTCGAGAAGTACTGCCACCAGGTCCGGCTGCCCTGGTACACCTTCAGCACCGCGAACCCGCCGCGGAACGGCACCTTGTAGAGGTAGTTGCCGTTCTTCAGCAGCAGCAGCGAATCGAGGTCGTCGAAGCGCAGGCGCTCCTTGCCGGGTCCGGGGGCAGGGGCTCGCGCGGCGGCAGTGGCGGGAGTCATCCCGCGAACGTTACCGCGCTGCTCGGATACGCGGACATGATGTGAGGCCGTCGCTACGGGGAACGCTCGCGCGACTCGATCCGGGAGCTCGACGATGAACCCTGCCGTGCCGGGTGTCCGCGCTCCTCGCCGATCCGTCCCGATCGGAGCATGGCTCGCGCTCCTCGCGGCGGGCGCGTGCACTCCTCCCGTGAGCAGCGCGACGCCGGGCGATGTCGCGAGCACGCGCGACGACCGGGCAGCGCCTTCCGCGGCGGAAGCCGAGGCGGGAGATCTCCCTCCCGGACGAGTGACGATCGACGACCCGGGGATCTTCTCGATCCCGCTCGAGTCGGGCCTCCTCCCGATCATCCACTGCGAACTCGACGGAGCGGAGAGCCGCTTCGCGCTCCTCGACACGGGCGCGGAGGGCAGCCTGATCTCGCCGTCGCAAGCGGACCGGATGCGGTGCGAGCGACGCAAGATGGAGCCGCTCGTCGTCTCGTCGCTCAGCGCGAACGCGGAGATGGACGTCTACCTGCGCGTGCCGCAGGTCCTGCTCGGACTCATGAAGATCCGGGACCCAAGTCTGCCGGTCGCCCGACTCCCCCTGGACCTCGACTGCATGCTCGGGAACGGCGTGCTCG
>DASRRB010000147.1:0-2349 GCA_035695985.1 Planctomycetota bacterium
CTCCATCAGGTCGACGAGGTTCTTGTGGTAGCGCTCGGGGTCGAGCTTCGCGGTGAGCGACGGCAGGAAGGCCGGGATGCCGCCGAGCCACATCGCGCCGAGGAAGGCGGGCATCAGGTCCTCGTGGTGGTCGAGGATCACCAGCACCACCGAGCCCTTCGTGACGCCGTGCTTCGCGTAGAGCGACGCGAACTGGCGCGTGCGCCGCAGCGCCTGCGCGTAGCTCGTCTCGACCGGCGCGCGATCGGCGAAGAGGTAGCGCGAGTAGAGCGCTTCCGGCCGCCGCTGCGCCTGGAGCTGCAGGTGACGGATCAAGGTGTCGGGCGTCGCGGTCATTTCGTCGAGTTCCGGGTGCAGGTCGGCCGCGCCGGGCGAGCGTCGCCGTTGGATCCGTCCGTCACTTCGCGATTCCGGGTCTGGCCGCGTCCTGCGTGGACGAGATCACCCACGACGAGGGAACTGCTGCTCGCGCGAGCCGACTTTCATGCGCCGCGACGAGTTCCTTCCGTCCCGTCGCGCACCACGGCTCGAGTCCGGGCCAAGTGCGTCAACATATCCGACCCACGGGATCCGGTCGCGCGTGCGCAATCGATTCGGTTCGCGCGCCGTGGGCCGCCCTAGGCATCCCTTCCAACGCGGCCTAGTATCTAGCGCCCGGTCTCCCTGCGCCAACGCCTCCTCACGCACGGCCGTCCCCCGCGTCCCGGTCGGAGGCACCCTTCGATGATCTTTCTTCCCATCGAACATGGATCTTTCCGAGACTCCTCGTCGGCCGACGAGCGGCGCTCCGCCGCCTTTGCTTGACCAGCTCTCTCGCGCGAGTCCGTCCACGCGGCGCGAACGGATCCTGGAGTGGCTGCGGCGCAACGTCGCCGAGATCACCGGATCGGCGGCGACGGAGGAGCTGCGCGCCGACCGCAAGCTGTTCGAAGTCGGACTCAAGTCGCTCCACCTGAACGAGCTGCGCTCGCGGCTCGAGGCGGCGTGCGGCCTCGAATTCCCGGTCACGCTCTTCTTCACGCACGCTTCCCTCGGCGCTCTCGCCGACCACGTGCTCGCCTCAAGCGGAATCTCCGGCGGATCCGCAACGGAATCGGCCGCGAGCGCACCGGCGAAGGCGACGGCGCGCGCGCCGAACTCCGCCCCGCGCGCGCCGCCGAAGATCGCGGTGATCGGGCGGGCGTGTCGATTCCCGGGCGGGGCCGACGATCCGGCCTCGTTCTGGCGGCTGCTGCGCGACGGCCGCTCCGCGATCGGCCGCATCCCGTCGGGCCGCTTCGACCTCGCGTCGCTCTACGACCCCGACCCCGACCGCCCCGGCCGGATGTACATGCGGCAGGGCGGCTTCCTCGACAAGGTCGACGGCTTCGACGCGGAGTTCTTCAAGATCTCGCCGCGTGAGGCGGCGCAGATGGATCCGCAACAGCGCCTCTTCCTCGAGGTCGGCTGGGAGGCGATCGAGGACGCCGGCCTCACGGCGCAGGCGCTCGAAGGGAGCGCGACCGGCGTCTTCGCGGGCGTGCTCTCGACCGATTACGCCCACCTCGGCCCCGACCTCGGGCGCGTCGACGCCCACTACTACACCGGGCTCAACAGCGGCTTCATCGCCGGCCGCCTCTCCTTCTTCCTCGGCGCGACCGGCCCGAGCCTCACGATCGACGCCACCTGCAGCTCCTCGCTCGTCGCGATCCACCTCGCCTGCCAGAGCCTCGTCTCGGGCGAGTCGGACTTGGCACTCGCCGGCGGCGTGAACCTGATCCTCTCGCCCGAGGTGAGCGTCTTCCTCTGCAAGGCGAAGGTCCTGTCGCCGAGCGGCGAGTGCCGCGCGTTCGACGCCGCGGCCGACGGGATGGTGCGCGGCGAGGGGTGCGGCGTGGTCGTGCTGAAGCGCCTCGCCGACGCGGTGCGCGACGGCGATCGCGTGCTCGCGATCGTGCGCGGCTCGGCGGTGAACCACGACGGCGCGAGCGGCGGCCTCACCGTGCCGAATCCCGCCGCGCAGGCCGCGCTCTACCGCCAAGCGCTTCAACGCGCCGGCGTGCGCCCGAACGACGTCGCCTACGTCGAGGCGCACGGCACCGGGACCGCGCTCGGCGATCCGATCGAGCTCGCCGGCCTCGCCGAGGTCTTCGGCCCCGGCCGCCCGGCGAGCGATCCCCTCCTCGTCGGCTCGGTGAAGACGAACCTCGGCCACACCGACTCGGCGGCCGGGATCGCCAACTTCATCAAGGCGGTCCAGGTCCTGCGCCATCGCGAGGTGCCGCCGTCGCTCCACTTCGAGCGGCCGAACCCGCAGTTCGACTGGACGAGCCAGCCGCTGCGCGTCGCGGCGCGCCGCACCCCTCTCCC
>DASRRB010000148.1:0-8355 GCA_035695985.1 Planctomycetota bacterium
GTCCAGCTGAAGAGCCGGGTCGCCGACGTCCTCGCCCGCGAGGGGCGCATCATCGAGGACCAGCTGCGCCGCAACGGCGTCGAGGTGGCGAACGGCACCGCGTCGTTCGTCGACCCCCACACGATCCAGATCCGCGGCCCCGGCGGCGAGCGGCGCGTCACGTCGCGCTACGTCCTCGTCGCGGTCGGCACGCGCCCGGCGCCTCCGCCCGGCGGCACCCACGACGGCGCGACCATCGTCGACAGCGACGAGATCCTCGCGATGCCCGACCTGCCGCGCTCGCTCGCGGTGATCGGCGGCGGCGTGATCGGGATGGAGTACGCCTCGATGTTCGGCGCGCTCGGCACCGCGGTGACGGTGATCGAGCGGCGCGACCGGCCCCTCGACTTCCTCGACCGCGAGATCGTCGACGAGCTCATGCACCAGATGCGCGACCGCGGCGTCGTGTTCCGCCTCGGCGAGACGGTGCTGTCGGTCGAGGTCGCGCAGGAGCCGCGGCTGCACGCCGTCGTGAAGCTCGAGTCGGGGAAGGTCGTCTCGCCCGACGTCGCCTTCTTCAGCATCGGCCGCATCGGCGCGACCGCCGAGCTCGGGCTCGAGGCGGCGGGCGTCGCGGTCGACGACCGCGGCCGCATCAAGGTCGACGAGCACTTCCAGACCTCGACGCCGAACGTCTACGCCGCGGGCGACGTGATCGGCCAGCCGGCGCTCGCCGCCACGTCGATGGAGCAGGGGCGCCTCTCGGCGTGCCACGCCTTCGGCGCCGACGCGCGCCCGATGGCGTCGCACTTCCCGATCGGCATCTACGCGATCCCCGAGGCGTCGATGGTCGGCATGACCGAGCAGGAGCTGACCGCGCAGAAGATCCCGTACGAGGCCGGCGTCGGCCGCTACCGCGACACCGCGCGCGGCCAGATCCTGGGCGACGACTCGGGCCTCTTGAAGATGCTCTTCCACCGCGAGGACCGCCGCCTGCTCGGCGCGCACTGCATCGGGACGGGCGCGACCGAGCTGATCCACGTCGGCCAGGCGGTGCTCGGGCTCGGCGGCGGGCTCGACTACTTCCTGCGGACCGTCTTCAACTACCCGACGCTCGCCGAGTGCTACAAGGTCGCCGCGTTGAACGCCGCCAACCGGCTGAACGGATGACATGAGCACCGCGCTTCGCAGGGTCTGCGTGGTCGGCATCGGCCGGGTCGGTCTGCCGCTCGCGCTCGCGCTGCAGGAGGCGGGGTTCGAGGTGGTCGGCATCGACCGCGACCCGGCGCTGCTCGCGGCGATCCGCCGCCACGCCATGCCGTTCCAGGAGCCGGGCTTCGACGAGCTGCTCGCGAAGAAGGGGCTCCTCGTCAGCGAAGCCTTCGACGCGATCGCGGCCGCCGACGCGGTGATCGTCACGGTCGGCACGCCGCTGCGCGAGCACATCGAGACCGACCTGCGCCAGGTGCAGGACGTGCTCGACCACGTGGTCCCGCGCCTCAAGCCAGACGCCCTGCTCGTCCTGCGCTCGACCATCGCGCCCGGCACGACCGAGTTCGTGCGGCGGACCGTCGAGGCGCGCACCGGGCGCAAGCTCGGCGACGGCTTCCTGCTGGCGTTCTGCCCCGAGCGGATCGCCGAGGGGAAGGCGCGCGAGGAGCTGCAGTCGCTGCCGCAGATCGTCGGCACGCAGGACCCGAAGAGCCGCGCGCGCGCCCACGAGCTCTTCGCGCCGCTCGGCACGGAGCTGCTCGACGCCGACTTCACCGGCGCCGAGCTCGCCAAGCTCTTCAACAACATCTCGCGCTACGTCTACTTCGCCGTGAGCAACCAGCTCGCGATGGTCGCCGCCCACTTCGGCGCGAACATCCACGAGGTGCTCCACCTCGCCAACCACAAGTACCCGCGCGGGATCATCGCGGCCCCGGGTCTCACCGCCGGCACCTGCCTGCGCAAGGACTTCGGGATGATCAACGAGTTCGTGCCCTATCCCGACCTGCTGCTCTCGGCGTGGAAGGTGAACGAGTACGTGCCGCGCTTCCTGGTCGAGGCGGCGCTCGGGCACGGGCCGCTCGCCGGCCGGACCGTCGCGGTGCTGGGCTACACGTTCAAGCGCGGCGCCGACGACCTGCGCGACTCGCTCGCGCCGAAGCTCGTGCGGCTGATCCAGCGCGAGGTGCCTCGAGAAGTGCGCGTCTGCGAGCCCCACCTCGCCGGCGAGCTCCCGTCCGCGCGCGAGGACGGCGGCACCGTCCGCAACTGGCCGCTCGCCGACGCGCTGCGCGGCGCCGACGTCGTCTTCGTCGCCGTGAACCACGACGAGTTCGCGCGCGACGTGCTCCCGAAGGCGGAGCCGCACGCGCTGGTCGTCGACCTCTGGAACTGCACGGCGCGCGGGCACCTGGCCTACCGCGTCCGCGACGCCGGGTCGCGCGCGTGAGCGGGAGCGGCGACGTCGCGCTCGTCACCGGCGGCGCCGGCTTCGTCGGCGCGGCGCTGGTGCGCCGCCTGGTCGCGGGCGGCCGTGCCGTCCGCGTCCTCGACGACCACTCGCGCGGCGGGCCCGACCGCCTCGCCGACCTGCGCGGGAAGTTCGAGGCGATCGACGGCGACGTGCGTGACGAGGCGCTCGTGAAGCGGGCGGCGCGCGGCTGCGCGACCGTCTTCCACCTCGCCGCCGTGAACGGCACGCGCTTCTTCTACGAGCAGCCCGAGCGCGTCCTCGACGTCGCGCTGCGCGGGACGCTCGCCGCGGTCCTCGCGGCCCGGGAATGCGGCGCGCGCCGCTTCCTCTTCGCGTCGTCGGGCGAGGTCTACCACGACCCGCCGGTGATCCCGACGCCGGAGGACGTCCGCTGCGTCGTCCCCGATCCGTCCAACCCGCGCTTCAGCTACAGCGGCGGCAAGCTCGCGGGCGAGCTCATCACCCGCAACTACCTGCGCGGCGCCGCGACCGGCGCGATCGTCTTCCGGCCGCACAACGTCTACGGGCCCGCCATGGGCTTCGAGCACGTGATCCCCAACCTCGTCCACAAGATCCGCGACGCGGCGGCGCGCGCCGGCGCGGGCGCGACGAAGTCGAAGGTCGAGATCGGGCTGCAGGGGACCGGGAAGGAGACGCGCGCCTTCTGCTGGGTCGACGACGCCGCCGAGGCGATCGCGCTGCTGGAGGCGAAGGGCGAGCCGGGCGCGACCTACCACGTCGGGACCGAAGAGGAGATCGCGATCGGAGACCTCGCGCGCCGGCTTGGGAAGCTGCGCGGGCTCGAGGTCGTGCCGCACGCGGGTCCGGCGCCGGCCGGCGCGCCGCTCCGCCGCTGCGCCGACACGCGCAAGCTGCGCGCGCTCGGCTTCGCGGCGAAGACTCCGCTCGACGAGGGCCTGGCGAAGACGCTCGCGTGGTACTGGACCCACGACGCTCCGAAGGCGGGCGGCGCGTGAGTGGTGGCGAGCCGGCGGCGAACCCGGGCCTCGTGCGCGACTGGGCGCGCGAGCGCGTGCTCGTCACCGGTGCGGGCGGCTTCCTCGGCCGCCACCTCGTCGACGCGCTGCGCGCGCGGCGGCCGGCGGCGCTGCTCGCGCCGAAGCACGCCGAGCTCGACCTGATGGAGCGCGCGGCCGTACGCGCCTTCTTCGCGAGCGAGAAGCCGACCGTCGTGCTGCACGTCGCCGGCGCGATCGGCGGGATCGCGGCGAACGTCGCCCACCCGGGCGAATTCGTCTACCGCAACGTCGTGATGGGGGCGGAGCTGCTCGAAGCGTGCCGCCTGGCGAGCGTGCGGCGCGTCGTCGTCGCCGGCACGACGTGCGAGTACCCGGCCGACGCGCCGCTGCCGGTCGCGCCGGCGAGCCTCTGGAACGGGGCGCCGGCGCCGGAGACGGCGCCCTACGGCCACGCGAAGCGGCTGCTCTTCGTGCAGGGCGAGGCGTACGCGAAGGAGCACGGCCTCTCCGTGAGCCACGCGATCCTCGCGAACCTCTACGGGCCGGGCGACCACCTCGACGAGGCGCGCTCGCACGTCGCGACCGCGCTGCTGCGCCGCTGCCTCGAGGCGCGCGCGGCGCGGGCCAAGGAGATCGTGGCGTGGGGCAGCGGCACGCCGACGCGCGAGTTCCTCTTCGTGCGCGACGCGGCCGAAGGGCTCCTGCTGGCGGCCGAGCGCGACCCGGGCGGCGCGCCGCTCAACCTCGGCAGCGGCGAGGAGGTGGCGATCGCCGACCTCGCGCGGCTCGCCGCCGAAGCGGCCGGCTTCCAGGGCGCGGTCCGCTTCGACCCGGCGAAGCCGGACGGCGCGAAGCGGCGCGTGCTCGACGCGTCCGCCGCGCGCGCTCTCGGCTTCTCGCCGCGCACGCGCCTCGCCGAGGGGTTGCGCGAGACCGCCGACTGGATGGCGCGGGAGCTCGGGATCGCGCGTGGCTGAGCGCGCCGACGCGTTTCGCCTGCGCCATGCGACGCTGGTCGCGGTCGCGCTCGCCGGCTGCCGGAGCTTCCCGCCGCCGCCCGACCACTCCGATCTCGACGCCGCGGCCGCGCGCGCCTTCGTGAGGGAGCAGGCGCATGCGGTGGCCGACCTCGCCGCCCAGGTTTCGCTCTCGGTCGAGACGCCCGACTTCCACGGCTCGCTCGAGGGGGCGCTGCTGATCGCTCCGCCCGACCGCATGCGGCTGCGCACGTCCAAGATGCTGCAGGACGTCTTCGACCTCGTCGTCACGCCGGAGCGGCTCGAGCTCTACTGGTTCCCCGACCGCGTGCTCTGGCGGCGGACCCCGGACAGTGGCGCGCCCGCCGCCGCCGTGGAAGAGACCGATGGGAAGTCCGGCGACGCGCGCGCGTCCACCTTCCTGCGCGCGCTCGACCCGGGGACGTTCCGCGCCTCGCTCATGGCGTTCGAACTGCCGCCGGTGGACGCGACCGCGCGTTCGCCGTGGCAGGAGCGGGTCGCGGGCGAACGGGTCGAGCGCACGCGCCGCGCGCTGGTCGTCGCCGACGACCTCGAGTCGGGGAACCGGCTGGTGCGCACCTTCGACGGCGCCTCGCTGCTGCTGCGCTCGGCCGAGATCCGCGACGCCGCCGGCCGCGCGCAGATCGTCGCGACCTACGACGAGTACCGGCCGTTCGGGACGCTCTGGCTGCCGACGGAGACGAAGCTCGTGGACCACCGCCACGGCGTGACCTTCACGATGGAGTTCTCCGACGTCGCGCTGAACGAGGGGGTCGTTCCAGGCGCCTTCGAGCTCGCGCTGCCCGCCGGCGCGACGGTGCGCGAGATCCGGTGAGACGCCCCTCGTGAGCGCGCCGCTGCGGATCCTCTTCGTCGCGCACGGCTGGCCGCCGCGCGAGCAGGCCGGCGCCGAGCTGGTCGCCGCGCAGCTCGCCGCCGCGCTGGCGCGCCGCGGCCACGCCGTCGCCGCCTTCGCCGCGAGCGGCGACCCGGCGGTCCCGCCGCACGTCGTCACGCGCGCCGCGGTGGACGGGCTGCGAGTCACGCGCGTGCGCACGGCCATGGAGCACGCCGATTCGTTGCGGGCGACGGTCTTCGATCCGCGTGTGCGCCGCCTCTTCGACGAGGAGCTCGCGCGGGGCTTCGACGTCGTGCACGTGCACCACCTGCTCGGCCTCTCCTCCGACCTCGTCCTGGCGGCGAAGAATGCAGGCGCGCGCGTCGTCGTCACGCTCCACGACTTCTGGTACCTGTGTGCCCGCGGCCAGCGCCTCATGCCGAACGGCCACCTCTGCAGCGACGTCGACCTCGCGCGCTGCGCGCGCTGCATCGCCGGCAAGCGGGTGAAGTGGGGGGCGCGCTTCGTCGCGACGCGGGGGCTGCGCGCGCTGCGCGAGCTGCCCGGCTACCTCGCCGCGAACCTCGGCAAGCGGGCGCTGCGCCGCCGCATGGAGGAGTACTCCGCGGCGCTCGCGGCCGCCGACGTGGTGACCGCGCCGTCGCGGTTCGTCCTCGACGAGCACGTGCGCTACGGCCTTTCCCCGGCCAAGGCGCGGCTCGTCGAGAACGGCGTCGACGACGGCTTCGTCGCGCGCCTCGCTCCTCGCTCCGGTCCCGGTGCGCCGCTCCGCTTCGGCTTCGTCGGGTCGTTCCTCCCCTCGAAGGGGGTCGACTTGCTGCTCGAGGCGTTCCGCGACGTCGCACCCGGCCGCGCCGCGCTCGACCTGTTCGGGACGTCGCCGTGGGACGGCGGCGCGCACGAGCGCAGGCTCCGCGCGCGCCACGCGCGGGAGAACGTCCGCTTCCACGGCCCCTTCGCGCACGAGCGGATCGCCGAAGTGCTCGCGGGAATCGACGTCCTCGTGCTGCCGTCGCGCTGGTACGAGAACGCGCCGGTCACGCTCGACGAGGCGGCGCTCGCGCAGCTCCCGGTCGTCGTCGCCGGCCACGGCGGGATGGCCGAATGGCTCGAGCGGCGCCGCAACGGCCTCGCCTTCCGCCCCGACGACGCCGCCGATCTGCGGGCGCAGCTGCTGCGCTTCGTCGACGAGCCGGGGCTGTGGGAGCGGCTGCGCCGCCCCGCCCATCCGGTGCGCACGGTCGCCGCGTCGGCCGCGGAGTTCGAGGCGATCTACGCGGCATGATGGCGCCCGAGATGGCGGCCGGGTTGGCGGACGAAGCGACGAAGGAGATCCCGCGATGAAGATCGTGCGCAGCGGTTCGGCGAAGTGGTCGGGCGGACTCAAGGACGGACGCGGGGCGATCTCGACGCAGAGCGGCGCCCTGAAGGAGCATCCCTACGGCTTCGCGAGCCGCTTCGAAGGGAAGGCCGGCACCAACCCCGAGGAGCTGATCGGGGCGGCGCACGCCGGCTGCTTCACGATGGCGCTCTCGAAGATCCTGGGGGAGGCGCAGCTCACCGCCGAGTCGATGGAGACGACGGCGCAGGTGGCGCTCGAGCAGGTCGGCGCCGGCTTCGCGATCACGCAGGTGCAGCTCACGCTGAAGGCGAAGGTCCCGGGCGCGACCGAGGAGAAGCTGAAGGAGCTCGCCGGCGTCGCCAAGGCGAACTGCCCGGTCTCCAAGCTGCTGAAGGCGGAGATCGGCCTCGAAGTCACGCTCTTGAAGTGAGCGGAGCGCACACGGGGATGCGCGGGCCGTTTCGCCGGCGGCGTGCCGGGCTCGGCGGGGTCGTCGTCGCGCTGCTCGTCGGCCTCTACCTTTCGCGCGCCCAGTGGGGGCGGCGGCTGCCGTCGTTCGCCGATCCCGCGGCGGCGGCGGAAGCAGGCGCCGGCGCCCGCACCGGCCCCTACGAGGTGCTGCGCGTCGTCGACGGCGACACGCTCCACGTCCGCATCCCCGGCTCGCCGACGCCCGACGAGCGCGTGCGCCTGCTGCGCGTGAACACGCCCGAGCGCGGGCAGCCCGGCTACGAGCGCGCCACCGCGTGCCTGATCGCGCTCACGGCGGACCGGCGGGTCGAGCTCGAATGGGAGCGTCCCGGGGTCGCCGAGCGCGACGAATACGGGCGGCTCCTCGCCTACGTCCACGCCGGCGGCGTGCTCGTGAACGAGGAGCTCGTGCGGCAGGGCTTCTCGCGCTTCTTCACGAAGTACGGAGGCGGCCGCCTCGCCGACCGCTTCCGCGCCGCGGAGGAGGAGGCGCGCGCGGCGCGGCGGGGGCTGTGGACCGCCGGCGGATTCAACGTCGCGCGCTGAGGACCCCGCGGATCCGCTCGTGGAAGAGCGGCTCGCAGACGGCGACGTCGAAGCGCTCGCGCACCCGCTGCGCCGCCGCGTGGCTCATGCGGACGCGCGCCGCCGGGTCGAGGAGGAGCGCGCGGATCGCGGCGGCGAGCGCCTTCGCGTCGCGCTGCGGGACGACGCGCGCGTCGACGCCGTCGTCGACCACCTCGAGGATCGAGCCGGCGTCGGTGACGACCGCCGGGATGCCGGTCGCGAGCGCCTCGACCAGCGCGGTCGGGATGCCGTCCTTGTCGCCGCTCTCCGTCTCGACGAAGGGCGCGACGAAGAGGTGGGCGGCCGCGAGGAAGCGGCGCACGCCCTCCTCGTCCTGCCGCCCCTCGAGGTGGAACTTGCCCTGCAGGCCGTGGCGCTCGACGCGCTCCCACAGCTCGGCCCGGTAGTTCTCGCTCGCCGGCACGCCGCGGTCGGAGTCGCCGACCACGTGGCATTCGACGTCGAGGCCGCCGTCGCGCAGGAGCTTCACCGCGTCCGCGAGGTAGGTCAGCCCCTTCTTCGGCTCGATGCGGCTCGTCACGACCAGGCGGTGGGGCTGGCCGGCGGTCGGCTCCGGCCGCGGCAGCACCGGGAAGCGCGTGCAGTCGATCGCGTTGGGCTTGACCAGGATCTTGTCGGCGGCGACGTCGGGCGCGAGCTCGAGCAGCTCGCGCTTGATCCGCCGCGACGTCGCG
>DASRRB010000149.1:0-18026 GCA_035695985.1 Planctomycetota bacterium
AACGGCAGGTGTGCACCGACATGCCGGACTCCACGAGAATCGGCTGAGTGTCGCTTCCGCCATCGAATGTGGAGGCGGCCACGCTTGACGCGGGATTCCGCGGATCGGGCTACCATCGCCGGTTTCCCGCTCCGCTCCGAAAAAGGTGCCGACCCGAATGGCCGCCACGCGCCGCCCGCTGCGCGAGCTCCTCCACTCCTGGATCCCGTTCGGGCTGCACGAACGCAAGCCGCATCACTACCTCGAGATGCTGCGCATCGCGTGGGCGAACCGCCGCCGGCTCGGGTACGCCTGGCGCGTCCTGAACCACGGCGTCTGCGACGGCTGCGCGCTCGGGACGGCGGGGCTCAAGGACTGGACGCTCGACGGCACCCACCTCTGCCTGGTGCGGCTCAACCTGATGCGCCTCAACACCATGGAGGCGTTCGCTCCGGAAAAAGCCTCCGACGTCGCCGCGCTCGCGCAGCGGAGCTCGCGCGAGCTGCGCGAGCTCGGCCGGATCGGCTGGCCGCTGCGCCGCCGCCGCGGCGAGCGCGGCTTCACGCGCGTCTCCTTCGACGAGGTGTGGCGCGAGGTCGGGCCGAAATGGCGGGCGTTCGAGCCGAGACGGACGGCGATGTACGTGACGAGCCGCGGCGTCACCAACGAGGTCTACTACGTCGCGCAGAAGGTGATGCGCCGGCTCGGCAGCAACAGCGTCGACAACTCGGCGCGCCTCTGCCACGCGCCGAGCACGGTGGGGCTCAAGAGCGCGATCGGCCACGCCGCGACGACCTGCAGCTACCGCGACTGGTACGAGTCCGACCTGATCGTCTTCTTCGGGAGCAACCCGGCCAACGACCAGCCGGTCGCGATGAAGTACCTCGAGGGGGCGCGGCGGCGCGGCGCGCGCGTCTTCCTGGTCAACGCGTACGCCGAGCCGGGGATGCTGCGCTACTGGGTCCCGTCGACCGCGAGCTCGGCGCTCTTCGGGACGAAGATGAGCGACCGCACCTTCCTCGTGAAGGTGGGCGGCGACCTCGCCTTCCTCACCGCAGTCGCGAAGGTCGTGGTCGAGCGCGGCTGGCACGCGCCGGAGTTCATCGCGGCGGCGACGACCGGATTCGACGAGCTGCGGGCGCTGCTCGAGAAGCAATCGGTCGCGGAGCTCGCGGCCGCCGCGGGCGTGACGGCCGCCGACGTCGAGGAGTTCGCGCGGGCCGTGGGCGAGGCGAAGCGCGCCGTGCTGGTCTGGTCGATGGGGATCACCCACCACGTCGACGGCGCCGACGCCGTGAAGGCGATCGCGAACCTCGGCCTCCTGCGCGAGTTCGTCGGGCGGCCGGGCTGCGGCCTGATGCCGATCCGCGGCCACTCGGGCGTGCAGGGCGGCGCGGAGATGGGCGCCTACTCGACCGCGCTGCCGGGCGGCGTCGCCGTCGACGGCGACTCGGCGCGCCGCTTCTCCGAGCTGTGGGGCTTCGACGTCCCGCGCGAACCGGGCCTCACCACGGTCGAGTACCTCGAGGCGGCCGGGCGCGGCGAGCTCGACGGCCTCTACTGCATCGGCGGCAACTTCCTCGAGACGCTCCCCGAGCCGAAGCGGGTCGCCGACGCGCTCGCGAAGATCCCGCTGCGCATCCACACCGACCTCGTGCTCACGAGCCAGATGCTGGTCGAGCCGGCCGAGACGGTCTTCGTCCTGCCGGCGCGCACGCGCTACGAGCAGCGCGGCGGCGGGACCGAGACGAGCACCGAGCGGCGCGTGATCTTCTCGCCCGAGCTGCCGCGCGACGGGATCGGCGAGGCGAGGAGCGAGTGGGAGATGCTGCTCGACTTCGCGAAGGCGGTCCGACCCGAGGCGTCGGCGCAGCTCGACTTCCCCGACGGGGCGGCGATCCGCGCCGACATCGAGCGCGCGGTGCCGTCGTACCGCGGGATCGCGGCGCTCTTCAAGGAGGGCGACCAGTTCCAGTGGGGCGGACCGGCGCTCTGCACCGGGCGCCGCTTCGCGACGAGCGACGGCAAGGCGCACTTCCAGGCGGTCGCGCCGATGCGAAGGTCGGCCGCTGCCGCGGCCGCGGCTCCCGGGCCGGGCGGCGCGGAGAAGAACGGCCGGACCTTCCGGCTCGCGACGCGCCGCGGCAAGCAGTTCAACTCGATGGTGCAGCAGGAGGTCGACGCCCTCACGGGCGCCGCGCGCGACCACATCTTCATGAGCGCTCCCGACGCGGCACGGCTGCGGGTGCGGCGCGACGATCCCATCCTGCTCAAGGGCGCGGTCGGGACGTTTCGCGGGCGCGTCTTCATCGCCGACGTCGCGGTCGGGACGCTCCAGGGGCACTGGCCCGAGGTGAACGGGCTGCTGCCGGCGAACGTGCTCGAGCCGAAGAGCCTCGTCCCCGACTACAACGCCGACGTCGAGGTCGAGCCGCTGCCGCGCTGAGGCGGCGGCGCGCCGCTCAGGTCGCCTTCTCGAGCGCCTTCAGCAGGGGCTGGAGCTGCCCGATGCGCAGCCGCGCGAGGAAGTCGATCGCGCTCGCCTTGAACTTGCGGTAGGGGTCGAGCGGCTGGAGCGTCGCCGTCGCGAATTCGCAGAGCTTCGCGTCGCTCCATTGGAGGCGGCGCTGCTGCTCCTGCACCTTCGCGAAGAGCTCCTTCATGGCCGGGCTGCGCAGGTCGGGGGCGGCGGGTTCGGGCATCGGTTCGCTCTCGTTCGGGGGCGGGGCCACGGCGGAGCCGGTGAATGTCCGGGCGAGTCTACTCGCCGAGCTCGTGCAGCCGCAGGCGCAGGCGCGGGACGAGGCCCCGAAAGCGCGACCCGGCGCGCGGCGGCGCGAGGTCGCGCCCCAGCAGCGAGCGGACGGAGAGGAGGCCGTGCGCGCTCGCCGTCAGGAGGAGGTCGGGGGCGGCGAGGAGGTCGCCGACCGTGAGCGGCACCTCGCGCACCGGCACGCCGAGCGAGCGCGCCGCGGCGAGCAGGGCGGCGCGCGTGACGCCGGGCAGCGCCCCTTCTTCGATCGGCGGCGTGCGCAGCCCGGCGTCGTCGAGGACGAAGAGGTTCTCGGCGGCGGCACCGGCGACGCGGCCCTGCCTGTTGAGGAGGAGCGCCTCGTCGGCTCCGGCGGCGCGCGCCTCGTCACGGGCGGCGCGCGCCGCGGCGCGGTCGGAGGTCTTGTGCCGCGCGCGCAGGTCGTGCTCGTCGCGCGGCGCCGACGCGACGATCAGCCGCAGTCCGGCGGCGAGGGCGTCGGGCCCGAACGGCTCGAGGAACGGGTCGCCCGTGACGAGCGCCGCGCGCGGCGCGGGCGGCGTCGCGCCGGATCTGCGTGCGAGGCGCAGCTCGACGAGCGCCTCGCGGATGCGGTGCGCCTCGACGAGCTCCCGCACGCAGCGCGCGAGCGTCGCCTCGAGATCGGCGCCGGCGCCGGTCGGCGTCGGCGCGACGAAGCCGAGTGCGCGCGCCGACGCGGCCATGCGCCGCACGTGCGCATCGAGGCGGGCGAAGCGGCCGCGCCGTACGCGGACCACTTCGGCGAGCTCGAACCCGTCGGCGGGCGCGCTCATGTTCGAAGATGCGGGCGCCCCGGCGTCAGCCGCCGCGGGTGTGCATCTCGAGATGGGGGTCGCTGCGCAGCGCGGCGACCTCCTGGAAGGCGTGCCGCTCGCCGCCGGCCGCCGCGCGCAGCCGCTCCTCCGCGCCGCGATCGTCGCGCCGGCGCCACGCCGGAGCGACGAGCTCCGCGATCTCCTCGGGCGGACGGCCCGCGCGCAGCGGCGCGCGCAGGTCGATGCCGTCGGTCGCATAGAGGCAGGCGTACCAGCGGCCGTCGGCCGTGATGCGCGCGCGATCGCAACTTCCGCAGAAGGGCGCCGTGGTCGACGCGATGATCCCGAAGGTCGTCCCGTCGGGCAGCCGCCAGCGTTGCGCCGGCGCCGAGCCGTCGGAGGGGAGCGGCTCGGGCCGGCCGCGCGCCGCGCCGATCCTCGCCAGCATCTCGTCGCGCGGCACGACGTCGCTCGCGCGCCAGCGCGTGGCGCCGCCGACGTCCATGTACTCGATGAAGCGCACCTCGGCGCCGGCCGCGCTCCCGAAGGCGAGGAGCGGGACGAGCTCGTCGTCGTTCACGCCGCGCATCACGACGGTGTCGAGCTTGGTGCCGGTGAAGCCGGCGGCGCGCGCCGCGGCGATCCCGGCGAGCACCAGGTCGTGGCCGGTGCGCCGCGAGAGCGCCTCGAACCGCTCCGGCCGGAGCGTGTCGAGGCTCACGGTCACGCGGCCGAGGCCGGCCCTCTTCAAGTCGGCCGCCTGCTCGGCGAGGAGCAGGCCGTTGGTCGTGATCGCGAGGTCGTCGATGCCGGCGCGGCGCGCGAGCAGGGCGACGAGGCGCGGGAGGTCGCGCCGCAGGAGCGGCTCTCCGCCCGTCAGCCGCAGACGGTGGACGCCGAGCGTCGTGAAGACGGCGACGAGCGCGTCGATCTCCTCGAACGTGAGCAGGTGGTCGCGCTCGAGCCAGACGTATTCGTCCTCCGGCATGCAGTAGCGGCACCGGAGATTGCAGCGGTCGGTGACCGAGAGGCGGAGATTGCGCAGGGGACGGTCGAAGCGATCGGTGACGAGTGGCATGGATGCCGGGGATTGTAGGTGGAAGACGTGTGCCTGGGCCCCTTGACCGTTCGTACAGCGTTCGTTAACACGCTCTCCGCTTCACGCCCGACTTCCGCGATGCACGGCCGAAACTTCACCCGCCCCTGAATCCCCTCGCGAGGCGCGCCGATGTCTCATCCGCTGTCGAAGAAGCAGCTGGAAGTGCTGAAAGCCCTGGAAGGATTCGCCCGCGCTCGCGGCCACATCCCCAGCGTGCGAGAGCTCGCCACGCGGCTGCGCAAGTCGCCGACGACGGTCTTCCAGCACCTGAAGGCGCTCGAGCGACGCGGGTATCTGAAGGGCGACGGGTCGGCGCACGGCTGGCGCCTGCTGCTCACTTCCGAGCTGCCGGCGATCGAGCCGTCCGTGCCGACGCTGCGCGTGCTCAGCGGGTCGGGCGCCGCCGCGGCGCCGGTGAGAGCGCGCATCGCTCGCGAGCCGCACCTCGCCGACGACGCGGACGAGGGCGAGGCGATCGAGGAGGCGGAGAGCGACGCCGTGGGCGACGTCCCGGCGGGCTGGGTCCGCGTGCCGATCGCCGGCACGATCGCGGCCGGCCTGCCGATCGAGGCGATCGACGAGGGCCTCGAAAGCCGCATCTTCCCCGAGGAGATGGTGCCCGAAGGCGCCTTCGCGCTCCGCGTGAAGGGCGAGAGCATGATCGACGACCACATCCTGAACGGCGACCTCGTGATCGTCCGGCCGCAGGACGAGGTGAACGACGGGGAGATCGCCGTCGCCCTCCTCGACGACGGCTCCGCGACGCTCAAGCGGGTCTTCCGCGAAAAGGGCCGCGTCCGCCTCCAGCCGGCCAACCCGACCATGGACCCGATCTACGCCGACAACGTGCGGATCCAGGGGCGAGTCGTCGGCGTCTGGCGCTGCTGCAGCTGAAGTCGTCCGTCTCCGTCCGCGAGAGAAGAAGTCGAGGAGCGGACGTCGAGGGCGCGGGTGAAGAGGCCACGGGGAGCAAGGCTCCGTGGCGGATCGGGGTGCCCTCGGCCGATTGGACGGCTGTTCGGCTCGATCATTACGGTGGTCGAGCCTTCAGCCGTTCGCACGTCGACGTTCGTGGGCTGTCCGAATCAGCAGAGCCGTCTGCGGTGCGTCGACCGAGTCTTTCCCCCGCCCCGCGAATCACGCCCCCGCGGTCGCCTCCGCCGCGTAGTCGCACTGGGTTTCCTGCGGGATGTACTTCATCAAGTGGTCGAGCTGCAGCGCCTCTTTGATGAGGTTGCGCGCGATGACCATCTTCTGGATCTGGTTGGCGCCTTCGTAGATCTGCGTGATCTTCGCGTCCCGCATGTACTTCTCGATGGGGTAGTCGCGCATGTAGCCGTACCCGCCGAAGATCTGGACCGCCTTGGTGGTGACGTCCATGGCGACCTCGGTCGCGAAATACTTGCACTCGGCGGCGAGCTTCGTGACGTTCGGGTCGCCCTCGTCGACGGCGGAGGCGGCCGCGTAGACGAGCCAGCGCGCGGCGTCGACCTTGGCCGACATGTCGGCCAGCATCTCCTGGATCATCTGGAAGGAGCTGATCGGCGCGCCGAACTGCTGGCGCTTGGTCGCATAGAGCAGCGCGTAGTCGAGGGCGCCCTGCGCCAGCCCGACCGCCTGCGCCGCGACGCCCGGCCGCGCCCAGTCGAGGGTCTGCATCGAGTGGGAGAAGCCCATGCCGGGGCGGCCGCCGAGAAGGCGGTCGTCGCCGCAGCGCACGCCGTCGAAGTGCGTCTCCACGACCGGCACGGCGCGGATGCCCATCTTGTCCTCGACCTTGCCGATCGAGAACCCGGGCATCCCCTTCTCGACCATGAAGGCGCTGATGCGGCGGCTCTTCGACTCGGGGTCGGAGACGGCGAAGACGGTGTAGATGTCGGCGGCGCCGCCGTTGGTGGTCCACTTCTTCTCGCCGCGCAGGACCCACTCGCCGTTCGCCTCCTTGGTGGCGCGCGTCCGCATGCCGCCCGCGTCGGAGCCGGCGAACTTCTCGGAGAGGCAGAAGGCGATCAGCTTCTTGCCCGCGGCGATCGACGGCAGGAAGCGCTGCTTCTGCTCCTCGGTGCCCGCGATGATCACCGGGAACGAGCCGAGCGCGTTCACGGCGAAGAGGACGCCGACGCCGCCGCACGCGCGCGAGAGCTCCTCGATCACGCGGCAGAGCGCGACGATGCCGGCGCCGTGGCCGCCGTACGCCTTCGGGATCCAGACGCCGAAGAGGCCGGCCGCGCCGACCTCCTTCTGGATCTCCCACGGGTATTCCTGGAGGCGGTCGTACTTCTGCGCGAGCGGACGGACCACGCGATCCGCGACCTCCTTGGCGACCTTGCCCCAATGGATCGCGGCATCGCTGATGATCGTGCGCATCGCGGACTTCCTCCGTGAAAAAGGGGCAATGAAGTTAGCGGCGGAAGGCGCGACTGCGAAGGGCGCGCGCGCCGCGACGCTTTACCGCCACTCCCTGCCTTGCGGCGCCGGCCGCTGGTAGCATCACCCTCTTTTCCTGCGCACGGCTGACGCAGGAGCGGGGGGCCGCGAGCCTCCCGGGAGCGGCGCGCCGAAGCCCCGTGACTGCCCTGCCGGCGAAGGGATGAATCCGAGCGACATCGTCATCAAGGGTGCCCGGGAGCACAACCTGAAGGGAGTCGACCTCCGGCTTCCGCGGGACGCTCTCATCACGTTCACCGGGGTCTCGGGCAGCGGGAAGTCGTCGCTCGCCTTCGACACGATCTTCCGCGAGGGACAGCGCCGCTTCCTCGAATCGCTCTCGAGCTACGCCCGGCAGTTCGTCGGGCGGATGGAGAAGCCCAAGGTCGACTCGATCACGGGTCTCTCGCCGACCCTCTCGATCGACCAGAAGACCGTCAACCGCAACCCCCGCAGCACGGTGGGGACGGTCACCGAGGTCTACGACTACCTCCGCCTCCTCTTCGCCCGCCTCGGCACGCCGCACTGCGTCGGCTGCGGCCGGGTGCTGAAGGCGCAGACCGCCGACCAGATGGCGGAGACGCTGCTGCGCGACGCCCCCGGCGCGCGCTGCCAGGTGCTGGCGCCGGTCGTGCGCGGCCGCAAGGGTCATTACAGGAAGGAGCTCGAGCAGTGGCGCCGCAAGGGGTTCGTGCGCGCCCGCATCGACGGCGAGCTGAAGCGCCTCGACGAGCCCCTCGACCTCGCCCGTTACGAGACGCACACGATCGAGCTGGTGGTCGACCGCATCGTCCTCGACGCCGACAAGCGCGGCCGCGTCGCGGAGGCGCTCGAGTCGGCGCTGCGCTGGGCCGACGGCCAGGTCTCGGCCCTCGTCGAGCCGGAGGGCCAGAAGGCGCGCCTCGTCGAGTTCTCGGCGCGGCTCGCCTGCCCCGGCTGCGGGCTCGGGCTGCCCGAGCTCGAGCCGCGTCTCTTCAGCTTCAACACGCCGCACGGCGCCTGCCCCGAGTGCAACGGCCTCGGCTCGAGCATGAGCGTCGACCCCAAGAAGGTCGTGCCCGACCCGTCGAAGACGATCCGCGAGGGCGCGCTCGCGATCATGACGAAGACGGGGTACCTGCCCTACGTGCGCCTGCGCATGGACGCGCTCGGCAGCCTCGGGCGGCGCTTCGGCTTCAAGCTCGACCAGCCGTGGCGCTCGCTCACCGATGCGCAGAAGAAGCTCCTGCTCTACGGCAGCGGCGACGACGCCATCAAGATCCGCTTCGAGTACCAGTCCGCGAGCAGCGGCTTCACGATCAAGGGCGAGGACCGCCGCCCGCTCGCCGGGATCCTCCCGGCGATGGAAGCGGTGTGGCGCGAATCGCATCCGCGCCACCTCCAGAAGTTCATGGCGGAGCAGACCTGCCGCGCGTGCGGCGGGGCGCGCCTCCGGAAGGAGGCGCTCGCCGTCCACTTCCGCGACCAGCCGATCACCCACTTCGCGACGATGGGGGTCGACGCGGCGGCCGCCGCCTTCGCCGCCGACTTCACGGACGAACGCGAGAACCTGATCGGCGCCGGCATCCTGCGGGAGCTGCGCGCGCGGCTCGGCTTCCTGAAGAACGTCGGGCTCGGCTACCTCACGCTCGACCGCAGCGCCGCGACACTCTCGGGCGGCGAGGCGCAGCGCGTCCGCCTCGCGACGCAGGTCGGCGCCGGGCTCCAGGGCGTGCTCTACGTCCTGGACGAGCCGTCGATCGGGCTGCACGCCCGCGACCACCACCTGCTGCTCGGCACGCTGCACGACCTGCGCGACCGGCGCAACACCGTCTGCGTCGTCGAGCACGACCGCGACACGATGCTCGCCTCCGACTGGATCGTCGACGTCGGCCCGGGCGCCGGCCGCGAGGGCGGCCGCATCGTCGCCGAGGGGCCGGTTGCCGACGTCGTGGCGAAGGGGACGAGCCTCACCGCCCGCTGGCTGCGCGGCGAGGAGAGGGTCGCGATCCCGGCGACGCGCCGTCCCGGCAGCGGCAAGGCGCTGCGCATCGAGGGCGCCGCGCAGTTCAACCTGAAGGACTTCGACGTCGAGATCCCGCTCGGCTGCCTGGTGGGCGTCACCGGCGTCTCCGGCTCGGGCAAGTCGACGCTGGTCCACCTGATCCTGCGCCGCGAGCTCGCGCGGCGTCTGCACGGCGCGGAGGAGGTCCCGGGCGCGCACAAGAAGCTGCTCGGCGTCGAGCATCTCGACAAGGTGATCGAGATCGACCAGGCGCCGATCGGCCGCACGCCGCGCAGCAATCCCGCCACCTACACGGGCGTGTGGGACCTGATCCGCGACCTCTTCGCCAACCAGACCGAGTCGCTGGCGCGCGGATACAAGAAGGGGCGCTTCAGCTTCAACGTCGCGGGCGGCCGCTGCGAGGCGTGCGGCGGCGCGGGCGTGCGCACCATCGAGATGCAGTTCCTCGCCGACGTCGAGGTGACGTGCGAGGAGTGCGGCGGCCGGCGCTTCAACCGCGAGACGCTCGAGATCCTGTGGGGCGGGAAGAACGTCCACCAGCTCCTCGAGACGCCGATCGGCGAGCTGGTCGAGCTGTTCAAGAACGTGCCACGCGTGAAGCGGATCCTGCAGACGCTCGCCGACATCGGCCTCGACTACATGAGCCTCGGCCAGCCGTCGACGACGATCAGCGGCGGCGAGGCGCAGCGCGTGAAGCTCGCGACCGAGCTCGCCAAGCCCGAGACGGGGCGCACGCTCTACATCCTGGACGAGCCGACCACGGGGCTGCACGTCGAGGACGTGCGCAAGCTCTTGAAGGCGCTGCACGGCCTGGTCGAGCGCGGCAACTCGGTGCTGGTGATCGAGCACCACCTCGAGGTCATCGCGCAGTGCGACTGGCTGCTCGAGCTCGGCCCCGACGGCGGGCCCGCGGGCGGCCGGCTCGTCGGCGCCGGCACGCCCGAGCAGATCGAGAAGCTGAAGGACGCGCCCACCGCCCGCTGGCTGAAGGAGGTCCTGCATCCGCCGGCCGCGGGCAGCGTCCATGAGAACGGCGTCCTCGGCGGGGACGGCGTCGCGCTCGCGCGCCCGAGGCGCAAGCCGGCCGGCGCCGCGGCCGAGGACGACCCGCGCTTCCTCGTCGTGCGCGGCGCCCGGAAGAACAACCTCCGCGGCGTCGACGTCGACCTCCCGCAGGATCGGCTGACCGTGATCACCGGCGTGTCGGGCTCGGGCAAGACGTCGCTCGCGTTCGACACGCTCTTCGCCGAAGGGCAGCGGCGTTTCGTCGAGTCGCTCTCGACGTACGCGCGTCGATTCTTCTCGAGGCTCGACCGCGCGCCGGTCGACCGCGTGAGCGGGCTCAGGCCGGCGATCGCGATCGACCAGAAGGCGGGCGCCCGCAACCCGCGCAGCACCGTCGCGACGTCGACCGAGATCTACGACCACTTCCGCCTGCTCTGGGCGCGCGCCGGGACGCCACACTGCCCGCGCTGCGGCAAGGAGGTCAAGCCGGCGTCGGCGAGCTTCGCCGCCGGCGACCTCGTCGCGCGGGCCGACGGGAAGAAGGCGGTCCTGGTCGCGCCGCTCTACCGCCGCGAGACGGGCCGCACGCTGCTGCTCGCGCAGCCGAGCGCGCTGCGCGAGGCGGCGACCGCGCTCAAGACCGACGGCTTCGTGCGCATCCTGATCGACGGCGAGGAGCGTCGACTCGACGACGACGCGACCTTCGCGGCCGCAGATGGCGCCCATGTGCGCCGCGTCGACCTCGTGCTCGACCGCGTGCGCGTCGAGGCGGCGAAGCGCTCCCGCCTCGCGGAGGCGATCGAGGAGGGGTTCCGCCGCGGCGGCGGCGTGGCCGGGGCGCTGCTCGAGGACGGGACGCGGCTCGAGTGGTCGACGCGTCCCGCGTGCGACGACTGCGGCTGGTACCCGGCCGGCGAGCTCACGCCGCGCCACTTCAGCTTCAACCACCACTTCGGCGCCTGCCCCGAGTGCCTCGGGCTCGGCCGCACGCGGCGCGTGATCGAGGAGAAGATCCTCGTCGACCCGACGCTGCCGCTCTTCGGCGGAGCGCTCCTCACCGAGTACCCGGGCCGCTACTTCACGAAGAAGGGCGGCTGGCACCGCAGCATCCTCGAGGCGGCCGCGAAGGCGCTCGGCGCCGACGTCGACAAGCCCTTCAAGGAGCTGACCGCGCGGCAGCGCACCGGACTCCTGCGCGGCGTCGGCGTGCCCGAGCGCGTGAACACCACGCTCAAGACCGCCAGCGCGCACAAGTCGCGCGAATACACGTTCAACGCGCGCTTCCGCGGCATCTTCGGCGAGATCGAGCACTGGGTGCGCGAGGCCGAGCAGGGCAAGTGGTGGGTCGACAAGCTGCTCGTGCTCACCGAGGAGGGCGTCTGCCCGAGCTGCCAGGGCGGACGGCTCACCGCCGAGGCGCTCGCCGTGACGGTCGGCGGCAAGAACGTCCGCGACGTCGTGCGCATGACCGTCGACGAGTCGTTCGCCTTCTTCGGCGGGCTCGAGCTCGCGGCGGACGCGGCGAAGATCGCGGCGCAGCCGCTGCACGAGATCCGCGGGCGGCTCCGGTTCCTGCGCGACGTCGGGCTCGAGTACCTCACGCTCGACCGGGCGGCCGGGACGCTCTCCGGCGGCGAGGCGCAGCGCATCCGGCTCGCGACGCAGCTCGGCAGCGGCCTGGTCGGCTGCATGTACGTGCTCGACGAGCCGTCGATCGGCCTGCATCCGCGCGACACCCACCGCCTGATCGAAACGCTCTTCGGCCTGCGCGACCTCGGCACCACGATCGTCGTCGTCGAGCACGACGAGGAGATGATCCGCGCGGCCGACCACGTGGTCGACCTCGGGCCGGGCGCCGGCGTGCACGGCGGGCAGGTCATCGCGAGCGGGACGCCGGCGCAGATCGAGCGCGACGCCGCCTCGCTCACCGGCGCGTTCCTGCGCGGCGAGCGGAAGATCGAGGCGCCGGCGGAGCGGCGGACCGCGACCGCGCACCTCGTCGTCCGCGGCGCGACGCGCAACAACCTGAAGGGCATGGACGTCGCGCTCCCGCTCGGGACGCTCACCGCGGTGACCGGCGTGTCGGGCTCGGGCAAGTCGAGCCTCGTGATCGACGTGCTGCAGCCGGCGGTCGAGGCGGCGCTGCAGGGGCGGCGGCTCACCGATCCGGGCTGCAGGCGGATCGACGGGCTCGACCTGGTGCGCCAGCTGGTCGTGATCGACCAGTCGCCGATCGGGACGACGCCGTCGAGCAACCCGGCGACCTACACGAAGGTGTTCGACCCGATCCGCGAGGTCTTCGCGCAGACGGAGGAGGCGCGCATGAAGGGCTTCAAGCCCGTGCGCTTCTCCTTCAACCAGGGCGACGGCCGCTGCGAGGCGTGCCAGGGGCGCGGCGCGATCCTGGTCGAGATGCACTTCCTCTCCGACCTGTGGGTCCCGTGCGAGGCGTGCCACGGCAGCCGCTACGCGCGCGAGACGCTGTCGGTGCGCTGGAAGGACAAGTCGATCGCCGACGTCCTGCAGATGGAGGTCGCGACGGCGCTCGAGTTCTTCTCGAGCCTGCCCAAGGTCAAGCGGATCCTGCAGGTGCTCGACGACGTCGGGCTCGGGTACCTGAAGCTCGGCCAGTCGTCGACGACGCTCTCGGGCGGCGAGGCGCAGCGCGTGAAGCTCGCCGCCGAGCTGGCGCGGCCGTCGGTCGGCCGCACGCTCTACCTCCTCGACGAGCCGACCACCGGACTGCACTTCGCCGACGTCGAGAAGCTGGTGCGCGTCTTCCACCGCCTGGTCGAGCGCGGCGGGTCGGTGCTGGTGATCGAGCACCACGTCGACGTGATCCGCAACGCCGACTGGGTGGTCGACCTCGGGCCGGAGGGGGGCGCGGGCGGCGGCTCGCTCGTGGTCGCCGGCACGCCGGAAACGGTCGCGGCGCACGCGACCTCGCACACCGGCCGTGCGCTGGCGAAGGTCCTGGCCCGCCCCGGCCGCGCGCGCGCGCGCCGCCGCGAGGCGCCGGTCGGAGGCGGGGCATGACCGCCGACCGGCCGCTCTGGGTGCAGTCCGACAAGACCGTCCTCTTCGAGGTCGGCCACGCGCTCGCCGCCGAGGTGCAGGACTTCCTGCCGCGCTTCGCCGAGCTCGAGAAGTCGCCGGAGCGCTTCCACACCTACCGCATCACGCCGCTCTCGCTCTGGAACGCGGCGGCGGTCGGCGTGACGGCCGAGCAGGTGCTCGAGTTCCTGCACCGGATGGGGCGCGAGCCGCCGCCGCCGAACGTCATCCACGACGTGACCGACGTGCTGCGCCGCTTCGGGCTGCTGCGGCTGGTGCGGCGCGACGGGCGGCTCACCCTCGAGTCGACCGACGCCGCGCTGCTCTCCGACCTCGCGAAGGCGGAGGTGCTCGCCGAGTGGCTGGTGGGCCGCGAGCCGGACGGCGCCTTCGTCCTGACGGAAGAGGCGCGCGGCGACGTGAAGCAGGCGCTGCTCAAGCGCGGTTTCCCGGTCGACGACATGGCCGGCTACACGCGCGGCGCGCCCTACTCGTTCCAGCTGCGCACCGAGACGCGTGCCGGCCGGCCGTTCCAGGTGCGCTCCTACCAGCGCATGTCGGCCGACCTCTTCTACGCGGGCGGCAGCGAGAAGGGGGGCAGCGGCGTCGTCGTGCTGCCGTGCGGCGCCGGCAAGACGCTCACCGCGATGGCGGTGATGGAACGGTTGCAGTGCGAGACGCTCGTGCTCACCACCAACACGGTGGCGGTGCGGCAGTGGAAGGCGGAGCTCCTCGACAAGAGCACCGTGCCGGCCGAGGACATCGGCGAGTACACGGGCGACCGCAAGGAGATCCGCCCGATCACCGTCTCGACCTACCAGATCCTCACGCACCGCCGCCACAAGGACGTCTCGCCCTTCACCCACTTCGGGCTCTTCAACGCCAAGGACTGGGGTCTCATCGTCTACGACGAGGTGCACCTGCTGCCGGCGCCGGTCTTCCGCGCCAGCGCGAACCTCCAGGCGCGCCGCCGGCTCGGCCTCACCGCGACGCTGGTGCGCGAGGACCACAAGGAAGACGAGGTCTTCAGCCTGATCGGCCCCAAGCGCTTCGACATGCCGTGGAAGGAGCTCGAGCGCAACGGCTGGATCGCCGAGGCGAACTGCATCGAGGTGCGCGTCCCCTTCCCGCAGGACGAGCGCTGGAGCTACCTCGCGCTGCCCAACCGGGAGATGTTCCGCGTCGCGAGCGAGAACCCGGCCAAGCTCGAGGCGCTGCAGCGCATCCTCGCCGCGCACCGCGGCGACCACGTGCTCGTGATCGGGCAGTACCTCGACCAGATCGAGGCGATGGCGGCGACGATCCAGGCGCCGCTCATCGTGGGCAAGACGCCGACCGTCGAGCGCGAGCGCCTCTACGCCGACTTCAAGGCCGGCCGCATCCCGGTGCTGGTCGTCTCCAAGGTCGGCAATTTCGCGATCGACCTTCCCGACGCCAACGTCGCCGTGCAGGTGTCGGGGACCTTCGGGTCGCGCCAGGAGGAGGCGCAGCGGCTCGGCCGCATCCTGCGCCCGAAGAGCAACGGCTCGCCCGCGACCTTCTACAGCCTCGTCTCGAAGGACACGAAAGAGGAGGAGTGCGCCGAACGGCGTCAGCGTTACCTGACCGAACGGGGCTACACCTACCGGATCGTGTCTCCCGCCGAATTGCCGAGGGGTGACGGCGCGCTGGCCGCCGGCGCGACGAGGACGCCGGAATGACGCGCCTCGAAGAGCTGCTGCGCATCACCAGCCAGGGCGAGCTCCACGAGCTCTACGCCTTCTGGGACGGCGACGGCTCGCGCCCGCCCGCCGCCGGCGAGATCGCGGCGGCGCTCGCCGCGCGCATGTCGGACGAGACGCTGGTGCGCCGCCGCCTGCGCTTCCTCTCGCGCAAGCTGATCGACCTGCTGCGCTTCTTCCTCGGCCGCCGCCAGTTCGAGGCCGACGTCGAGTCGGTCCGCTCCGCGCGCAGCTTCGGCTTCATGAGCCCGCACGAGGTCGAGGCGGCGGTGCGTGCGCTCGTGAAGCGCGGCTTCCTGTTCCCGCGCGTCACGTCCGATGCGGAACCACCGCGTTACGTCGTCGCGACCGAGCTCGGCCACCTGCTGCAGCGCGAGCTCGAGGACCTCGACCTCGAGCTCTCCGCGTCGTTCTCGCTGGCGCGCATGGTCGCCGCGCGCGGCGACGCGCTCGACGCGGCCGGGCTCGCGAAGCTCGCCGCGCCGGCCGAGGTCGCGCAGCGCATCGCGGCGCTGCCGGAGGACGTGCGCGATCTCTTCGAGCGGGCGCTCGCGCCGGGCGGCGGCGTGCTGCCGCGCGCGCTCGTCGCGCGCGGGACGCTCGACCCGGGCGCGGTGGCGCGCCGCCAGCTGAAGGAGGCGCTCGAGGGCGCGCGGCTCGGCACGGTGCGCCACCTCGCGCTCGGCGAGTTCGGCATCAACCACTTCGACGAGACGCTGATCGTCTTCGAGGAGGTGCTCGACGCGGAGCTCGAGCGGCGCGCGACCGCGCAGCCGGCGCCGCCGGCGCGCGTGCGGTCGCTCGGCGTCGACCTGCTCTCCGACCTCTCGCTGCTGCTCGAGCGCCTCACGCGCGACAAGATCCGCTTCACGCAGGGCGGGCAGGTCTACCGCGCCGCCGCCAAGAAGATCGAGGACGAGCTGATCCTCTGCGCGAAGGGGGAGTTCGACGCGGAGAAGCTGTTCGGCTGGCTGCTCGAGCTGGCGCAGCAGCGCCACCTGGTCCGCCGCACGCCCGAGCGCACGCTGCAGCTCAGCGCCAAGGGCAAGACGTGGCCGCGCTTGTCGGTCCAGTTCAAGCTGAAGGAGCTGCTCTCCGGCCTGCTCGAGGACCTCGGCCGGCAGTTCCACCCGCCGCGGCTGCGCAAGCTCGCGCTCGACCGGCTGCGCGAGCTGAAGCCCGGCCTCTGGTACGACTTCGGCCTCTTCGTCGGCGCGGTGCGCCAGCGCTACCTCGCGCAGCTCGAGGGGGGCGGCCTGCGGGAGGCGTACCAGAGCCGCTTCCAGTACTCGCCCGAGGCGCACCTGCGCGACCTGCCGCAGCTCGCGCAGGTGATCGCGCAGTTCGTCGGGGACGAGCTCCACCTGCTCGGGCTGGTCGACCTCGCGCTCGACCAGGGGCGGCCGGTCGCGCTCTCGGTCACGCCGCTCGCCGTCAAGTCGCTCGGCCTGACGGAGGCGTGCGAGGCGCCGCAGAAGAGCCGACTGCTCGTCAACTCCGACTTCGAGATCCTGCTCCTCTCCGAGGGCGACGCCTACGAGCTGATCCAGCGGCTCGACCGCTTCGCCGAGCGCGTGAACCCGCAGGATGCGCACCGCTTCCGCATCACGCCGCACTCGGTCGAGCGCGCGGTCGCGGGCGGCCTTTCTGCGACCGAGATCCTGGAGACGCTCTCGGCCCACTCGAGCATCGACCTGCCGCAGAACCTCGTCTTCTCGATCCGCGAATACGCGGAGAAGGTCCGCTTCGTCCACGTGCGGCCGGTGCTGCTGCTCACGGCGCGCCACCGCGAGGTGATCGACCAGCTGCTGAAACGCGCCGACGTGCGCAAGCTGGTGCAGGAGCGCCTCGGGCCGCGCGTCCTCGCGCTGGTCGCGGAGGCGACGACGACCGATCTCGCGGCGCTGCTCGAGGCGGAAGGCGTCTACCTCGAGGGCGAGGCGGCGGGCGGCGAGAACGGCGGCAACGGCGGGAACGGTCCGGCCGCCGCGCCGGCGACGGGCAGCGGCAACGGAGCGCCGCCGGCCGCCGCGCCGGCGCCCGAGACGCCGGCCGCCGCCCTGCCGGACGACGACGAGGACGAAGACGCGGACGACGGGAAGTCCGCGGAACCCGCCGGCGAGGGCGACGAAGACGAAGCGGGCGGCGCCGCGGACGAGGCGGACGACGAGCCCGACGCGGACGACGATTCCGACGAGGGCGCGGACAAGAAGGGCGGCGGGGCGCGGCGCGACGGCGATGGCAGCCGCGGCGCCTGACGCGACGGTCGACCTCTTCGCGATCAGCCCCGGTCGCGGCGACGGCGACGAGCTCGCGCGCAAGCTGCCGCTCCTCGCCGAAGGCGGGCTGCGCCGCTTCCTGCTGCGCGAGAAGGAGTTTTCGCCCGAGCGGCGCGGCGCGCTCGCGCGGCGGCTCGCGCCGCTCTGCCGGGAGCTCGGCGTCGAGCTCTGGATCGCCGAGGACGCCGCGCTCGCGCGGAGCGTCGCCGCGACCGGCGTCCACCTCTCCGAACGGTCGCCGGCGCCGTCCACGATCGCGCGGGAATCCGGCGCGACGCTCGCGCTCGGCGTCTCCCTGCACGAGGTGCCGTCGCGCGACGCGGCCGAGCTCGCGCTCTGTCGCCACGCCTTCCTCGCGCCGGTCTTCCCGACCCCGTCGAAGCCGGCGGAGCGGACGCTCGGCGCCGACGGCTTCGCGTGCCGCGCCGCCGCTCTCTCCGGCCTCTCCGCGGAGCGCGAGCTGCCCGTCTATGCGCTCGGGGGCATCGGCCCGGACCACCTGCCCTTGCTCGCGCGGCGCGGAGTGACGAGAGTGGCCGCGATCCGCCTCTTCTTCGACGCCGCCGACCCGCGCCGCGCGGTCGAGGCGGCGCGCGCGGCGCTGCGGCGCCCGTGAAACGACCCGGGACCGCGATGGCGTTCAGCGAGCAGTCGATCATCGAACACCTGCTGCGCGTCGCGCCGCGCGGCCCCGCCGTCGAGGTCGGCATCGGCCACGACGCCGCGGTGGTCCGCTCGCCGAAGGGCGACGGGCTCGTGCTCAAGTGCGACCAGACGATCGAGGACGTCCATTTCGTCCGATCGGAGCAGCCGCTCGGCCTGGTCGGCCGCAAGGCGCTCGCGCGCGTCCTCTCGGACCTCGGCGCCGTCGGGGCGCGGCCGGTCGCGTGCCTGTGCGCGCTCGCGAT
>DASRRB010000150.1:0-8827 GCA_035695985.1 Planctomycetota bacterium
CGCGCCGTCTCTTCGCCCGGGATGCCCGACATCACCGTCTTCACCATCGCACCGGGCGTGTTCCCGAACGCGAACTTCCCCTCCCGGAAGTCGCGCGGCTTGTACTTCAGCTCCTTCGCCGTCTCCCCGTCACCGTGCCCCTCCTTGCCGTGGCACGCCGCGCAGTTCTCGCGGTAGACGGAGGCGCCGTCGGCGGAGAGCGCGGCGGCGGCGAAGAGAGGGAGGAACAGGAGGCTCATCGGCGCGCTCCACGAGAAGGGCGCGGGAGTGTACGGCGACCCGCCATTTCGCGCACGACGGCAATCTCCGCAGGGTCGCGCGCGGCGGGTCCGCGCTCAGAGCCCTTGGAGGAACGCCTTGAACGCGTCCTCGAACTCGGCGAGCGACGCGTAGCCGACCTGCTTCCACATCTCCGCCGCGAACCCGGCTTCGAATCCACCGGCGTGCGCGCCCATCAGCGGAGCTCCTTCAGTTCCTTCGTCATCTTCTGGAGCTGCTCGCGCGTCGTCGCTCCGCTCGCGATGACGATTCGTTTCACCGACACCGGCGTCGGGCCGGCGTTGATGATCGCAATGACGACGTCGACGCCGTTGTTGAACCACTTCGAGAACCCGCCGTCGCCCGGGAGCTGATAGGAGACCGCGAACGTCGAGGTCGCGCTCGCGTGCAGGAGCGCCCAGCCGTTCGGTTTGAACTTCTTCTCGTGACCGGAATCGGGTGGCGCGAGCTTCGGATCGCGTGCGATCGCGACCTGATACAAGAAGGTCGTCGGCACCGGCGCCGTGACCTCGATCTCCTGCACGATCCCGGCCCCATCCGACACGACGACGTCGCGCGGCCGCTCCTTGACGTGCACCCGTACCGCCCCCTCGATGTCGAAGAGGTCATAGTCGAGCTCGGCGATGCCACCCTTCGTCGAGGTGCTGCGCAGCCTCGGGAGCATCGGATACATCTTCATGCTCGCGCCCGATCCGTCGACGCTCACGAACTCCGTCCACGGCGGCTTCGCCGTCGCGAAGACCACCGACCCGAGCGGCGTGAGCGGCCGCCCGCCGCGCTCCTCCCAGTCGGTCCGCGACACGAACTCCCCGCGTCGCACGGCGAGCAGCCGCACCAAATCGGTCGCGTACTCGAACGAGAACCCACTCGGTAGCCCGATCAGCAGCCCCCGTGCGATCGGCGGCTCGCCCTCCTTCAGGCCCGGCAGGATCCCGCGCACGATGAGCGGTCCGTCGCGCGGCTCGAGCTTCATGTCGGTCGGCGTCGGCGCCGGCTCGACCGGCATCATCGTCCGCACGTACTGGACGACCGCGTCGATCTCCTCCGCCGCGAGCACGCTCTTGAACGCCGGCATGCGCGCCGTCTCTTCGCCCGGGATGCCCGACATCACCGTCTTCACCATCGCACCGGGCGTGTTCCCGAACGCGAACTTGCCCTCCCGGAAGTCGCGCGGCTTGTACTTCAGCTCCTTCGCCGTCTCCCCGTCGCCGTGCCCCTCCTTCCCGTGGCACGCCGCGCAGTTCTCGCGGTAGACGGAGGCGCCGTCGGCGGCGCGCGCCGGCAGCGGCGGAACCGCGGGCGATGCGGCGAAGACGATCGGGACGATCGCGGCGAAGACTCCCGCCCGCGACCCGCGAAGGACCTTCATCGACGCGCTCCTTTGGCAGGGCGCGGGAGTGTACGGCGACCCGCCAATTCGCGCACGACGGCAATCTCCGCAGGGTCGCGCGCGGCCGGGCTCCGCTCAGAGCCCTTGGAGGAACGCCTTGAACGCGTCCTCGAACTCGGTGAGCGACGCGAAGCCGACCTGCTTCCACATCTCCGGCACCGTCTGCGCGCGGCAGAGGTGCGCGAACCAGTCGAGGTAGGTGGCGCGCCCCTTCTCGCCGCAGCGGTTCATGACGAAGAAGCTCAGCGCCGCCGATTCGACGTAGAAGAGCCCGCGCCGGTCGAGCTTCATGCGGTAGAGCGTGTGGCGGAGCTGCAGCGGACCGAACGACTCGCCGTCGAGCGTCTTGCGGAACTTCTCGAAGTCGATGTCGAGCAGCTCCGCGAGCGGGATGAAGTGGCCGGCGCGCAGCGCCGCCGCGCTGGCGTCGAGGCTGCGCACGGTCGAGTCGTCGAGCGCGTCGCCGAGCCGCTCCATCTCGACCGCCTGCTCGCCGATGAACTCGGCGAACCCCTCCACCATCCAGAAGCCGGGCACGACGGTCGGGTTGCTCGCCGGGTTCCAGACGCGGTCGACGAAGTGGTGCGTCAGCTCGTGCGCCATCACGCCGTGGAGCGAGCGACCGAACGGGTCCTCCGCGTCGGCCGCGAGCCGCGAGTAGAAGCGCGACACCGCCAGGGACGGCGAGTAGACGCCGGCCGACCACGCGGGCGGCGCGAAGCCGCTGCTCTTGTCGGCGAGGTACTCCTCGCGCGTGACGTAGAGGTGCACCTCGATCGTCGCGTCGGGCTCGGCCGCCGACGGCGACGGGCCGAGCATGCGGGTGAGCGTGCGCACCGTCGCCTCGGCGCGCGACAGGCACGGGCCGAGGATCCGCGGATCGGCTTCACGCGAGATCAGCAGCACGTGGTCGGTGGCGAGGATCTTCGCGCCGGACGAGAACGGCGTCTTCTCGAGTCGCGCCGTGAGCGCCGCGTCGGCTCTCACGAAGTGCGCACCCGACGGGAGCAGCGCGTCGGCCCACAGCGCCCAGATCCTCCCGAGCTGCGCCTTCGTGCCGTTGTAGGGGAAGACGGGCGGAACCCAGTCGCCGATCGCCGCCGCGTCGAAGGTGCTGTCCGGAATCAGGTCGGACTCGCGCAGCCGCAGAGCGCTCGCGGCGGTCGGCGCGCCGTGGTCGGCGCACCACTGTGCGGCGGCGACGATATTCGGGGCGAACGCGAAGCGCGCGGCCGCCTCGACCTCGCCGAGGTGCTTGCGCTGGAGGTCGGCGTTGCCGGCGGTCGTCGACTTGCGCCCCGAGATCGTCGCGAACAGCTCGTCCGCGCGCGCGGGCGCGAGGCCGTAGCGCTTCGCCTCGTCGAGCAGGCGGCGGCAGTCGTCGAAGAAGGAGAGCCCCTTCCACTGCTGGAACTGCGCGAGCAGCACCTCGACGTACTGCGCCTGGATCGCCGCGTAGCACGCGCGGTAGACCGGGAACTGGTCGTTCAGGATCTTCGCGTCGCCCGCCGTCGCGGCCCACGCGATCGCCCCCGCCTCGAACTCCTGCGGCGCGCCCGACTCGGGCTCGACGCGAAAGCGGCCGCCCGCGAGCGCGGTCACGCTCCCGACCAGATAGGTGCCGTCGGCGCGTACGACGCCGGGCTTCGCGCCCGGCATCGTCGCCACGAACGCGGGCGCGGTCGCGGACGGGGCCGGCTTCGCCTTCGCGCCGCCGGCCGCGGTCGCCTTCGGGCCCGGCTTCGCCGGCGCCGCGCCGTTGCCGTATCCGAGGAGCGTGCCGTCCGCCGTCGTCGCCACGAACGCCTCGTCGCCGCACGGGACGGCCGGACCGACCGGCGCGAGCGAGTCGAGGCACCAGAGCACGCGCCGGCTGCCGATCTCGACCGCCCAGTTGCCGAGGTAGAGGACGTCGCGCGCGATCGACGGCGCGCCGGCTTGCGCGCCCTTCGGCAGGTCGGCGCGCAGGATCAGCGGCAGGACGCCGCCCTTCTCCACGTCGTACGCCATCAGCAGGCCCTGCTCGATGAAGCCGTAGACGCGGCCTTCGCGCGCCGCGGGCGGCTGCGCGTAGGGGACGTGGACGCTCCGGCGGCCGTGATGGATTCCGTTGTCGGCGGGCGCGCCGGTCCAGAACGCGACGTCGCCGGCGTCCCGGGTCGTCGCCGACAGCACGAGGCAGCGGTTCGGCGCGATGACCTCGTCGGCGTACTTCACGGTGGACATGCCGTCCGCCTCGTGCACCATTCCCTTGCTGCGATCGCGCAGCAGCGTCCCGATCGCGATGCCGAAGCCGCTGCCATAGGATCCGGTCCGCAGGAATTGCACGACCTCGCCGTCACGGGTCGTCACCACCGACGCGCGTCCGATGCCCAGCGCCTCGACCACCTCCGCCTTCCCGCTGCTGCAGTCGAGCGCCGACATCCCGCTCGTTCCCGCCACGAAGACGAGGTCGCGCACCATGGCCGGCTCGCCGCCGAACGGACCCGTGAACGTCTTCTCGTTGCGGAACGAATCGCCGACGAAGCGGTAGGTCCGGACGTTCAGCGGGTCGACGACGGCGGCGAGGCGCTCGACGACCGCGAGGCCGAGCACGTCGCCGGTGCACTCGAGCGTCTTCCTGCCGAGCAGCGCGCCGCTCTCCGGATCGAGCGTGACGAGCTTGCGCGCCTTGCCTTCGCGCACGACCGCGTAGACCTTGCCCTGCGACACGACGGGGCCGGAGAGGACCTGCTCGCTCTTGAAGCGCCACCGCTCCGTCGGCGGGACCTTCAGCGGCGCGACGTCGACGAACGCCGTCCCCGCGGCGTTGCCGTGCGGTTGGTTCCACTCGGTCGGGAGCGCGGACTCTTGCGGCCGCGGTGTCGCGAACGCCGCGACGCCGCAGGTTCCGAGAAGGAGCAGCGCCGCCAACCCCCGGGCGCACGCACCGTTCACGTCACACCCCCAACAGGAACGCCTTGAACGCCTTCTCGAAGTCCGACATCTTCGCGAAGCCGAGGTCCTTCCACGGCGTCACGAGCTCCTCGCCCGAATACTGCTGCTGCAGCCATTTCACGTAGGTCTCGCGCCCTTTCTCGCCGCAACGGTTGATGACGAAGAAGGTGAGCGCGGTCGCCTGCGAATAGAAGAGGTGGCGCTTGTCCATCATCACCTCCTTCAGGCTGTGGTGGAGCTTGAGCGGTCCGAACAGGCCGCCTTCGAGCTCCTTGTGGAAGCGCGGCGGGTCGAGGCTCATCAGGTATTCCAGCGGGAAGAGGCTCTCCGCGCGCGCGACGGCCCCCGTCTCGTCGATCGGCCTCACCGTCGCGTCGTCGAACGACTCGCCGAACCGCCCGAACTCGAGCGCCTGGCTCGCCGCGAACTCCGCGAACCCCTCGACCATCCAGTACCCGCTCGCCGCCTGCTTCGACTCCTTCATCCAGCGCCGGTCGGTGTAGTGGTGGGTGAGCTCGTGCGCGAAGACCTCGTGCAGCGTGTGGGTGTCGTCGTCCTCCTTCTCGCCGCCCGCCGACGAAAAGAAGCGCGAGATGCCGTCGTTCGGCGAGTAGCAGCCGGCCGACCACGCGGGCGGCGCGCCGCCGCCGGCGACGCCGTCGGCGAGGTAGTCGGCGCGCGTCTGGTAGAGGCGCACCTCGAGCATCGTGTCGGGCTTCATCCCCATCGGGCTCGGCCCGAGCAGCTTCTGCAGCGCGCGCACCGTCGCCTCGCCGCGCGCGAGCAGCGGCCCGATCACCGCCGGGTCGTGCTCCTTGCTGTAGAGCAGGATGTTGCGCGTGCTGAGGATCAGCGTCCCCTTCGCGAACTTCGACACCGAGTTGCGCCGCTTCGCCGAATCGTCGAGCGCGGGGAAGACGGCGCCCGACGGGAGCAGCGCCTCGGCCCACTGCGGCCACGTCTTGCCGCCGTTCTGCTCGGGGTCGTCGGGGTAGCCCTCGGGCTGCCAGCCTTTCACGAGGTCGGGCTCGGGCGGCGTCTTCGGGGCGAGCGCGGCGGCGCGCACGCACAGCACGGTCGCCGCGGTCTTGCACTCCTTCGTCGCGCACCACTTGGCGCAGGCGACGATGCGCGCGCAGGAGGACTCGCGCGCGTCCTTCTCGAACTGCTCCGCCTTCTTTCTCGGTGGCGCGGTCGGGGCGAGTCGCGCGGCGGTCTTGCCGGCGACCGTCGCCTGCAGCTCGTCGTACTTCGCGGCCGGCAACCCGTGGGCTTTCGCCTCGTCGAGGAGGCGGTTGCAGTCGTCGTAGAGCTTGACGTCGCGGTACTTCTCGAGGACGGTGACGAGCTCCTCGGCGTGGCGCCAGGCGAGGACGCTCCAGCAGGCGCGGAAGATCGGGCCCTCGTCGCCGACGCGCTG
The DNA here is from genome assembly GCA_035695985.1 of Planctomycetota bacterium. Taxonomy (GTDB): domain Bacteria; phylum Planctomycetota; class B15-G4; order B15-G4; family SIAN01; genus DASRRB01. The sequence goes on from DASRRB010000150.1 coordinate 6,027, forward strand.
CGGCTTGCCGTCGACGTTCACCATCGCGACGTCGATGGCGTCGAGCTCGAAGGGCCTGCCGCCCTCGGGCTCGATCTTCCAGCGCCCGCCGTCGAGCGCGGCCACCTTGCCGGGGATGAAGAGGCCGTCGCTGCGCACGAGCCCGGTCGTCGCGCCGGGCAGCGTGTCGGGCGGGCCCTTGGGGACGTAGATCGTCGCACCCGACTTCGCGCCCGCCGCCGCCTTCGCCGCCGTCGCGCTGCCGAACGCGACGAGCGTCCCGTCCTTCAGCTTCAGCGCGATCAGCTCGTCGCCGATCGGGACGACCGGCCCGTCGGCCTCGAGCGTGTCGAGGCACCAGAGCACCTTGCGCGTCCCGAATTCCATCGCCCAGTTGCCGAGGTAGAGCGTGTCGCGCGCGATCGACGGCGCGCCGAGCTGCGCGCCTTTGCGCACGTCCTCCTTCTCGACCAGGCGGCTGGTGCCGCCGTTCAAGACGTCGATCTCGAGCAGCGTCGAATCGGGCGAGAAGCCGTAGAGGCGGCCGTTCGCGGCAGCCGGCGGCTGTTTGAACTCGGCGAACTTGATCACGCTCTTGCGCAGGAGCCCGCTGCCGCTCTCGCTCCCGAACCAGGCGCACCACTCGGTGCCCTCTTTCCCCTGCACCGCGACGAGCACCGTCTTCGGCGCCCGGTCGGGCGGCACGCCGAGCGACGTCGCGCAGAGCACCTCCGCCGGCCCGAGCTTCAGCGCGCCCGCGCCCGGCCCGCCCGACTGCACGGCGTAGCGGCTGCAGGTGAGCTTCTCGTTCTTGTCGTCGGCGGAGGTCGCGACGATCGACCGACCCCGGGTCGCGCCGAACTGGTCGTCGAGCAGCGCGCCCGGACGACCGAACGACTTCGCGATCAGCGGCGCCGGCTTGCTCGTCGTCGCGTCGACCGCCTGCACTCCGCCGGACGTTCCGCGCGGCACGAGCAGCGATCCGCCGACGAGCGTCGGCTCGCCGCCGAACTGCCCGGCGATCGTCTTCTCGAAGCGCAGCTCGGCGCCCGCCATCCGCCAGAGGTGGACCGCCGCCGGCTCGACCAGGAACGCGAGCCCGTCCCCCGCCGCCATCGACGTCACGTCGCCGACCTTGTCGAGCGCCGCCTTCGCGAGCGTCGCCCCCGTCGCCGGATCGACCACCACCAGCTGCTTCGCATCGCCCTCTTTCACGACGACAAAGAGCTTCTGCTGCGACACCACCGGCCCCGCGAGGACCGTCATCCCCTTCAACCGCCACCGCTCCACCGGCGGCGCCTTGAGAGGGGCGACGTCGATGCAGGAGGTCCCGGCGGAATTGCCGTGAGGTTGCGACCACTCGCGGGACGGGGGGACTTGGGCGCGTGCTGGAGCGGGCGAAGGAAGGAGCAGCCCCAGCACGGCGGGAGCGAGGCGACGCGCGAGTCGATTCACGAACGGGCCCTCGGCGAGTGCGACGAATGAGGCGGAAACGCTACGGACCGGCGCAACGCGACGGAAGGGCGGCCGGCCACGCCTAAGTGCTTCGCCTTGATCGTCCGTGCACATGCGGCGAAGCTCGCCGGGCCCCCGACCGCGGAGATCGCCATGCGTCGCGCGTGCTTCCTCGCCCCCATTGCCCTCTTGCTGCTCGCCGTCGGGGGGTTGCGCGCGCAGCAGCCGCCGACCACGACGCCGACCGGCGCGCCCGAGTCGAAGCCGGCACCGAAGCCTGCGTCCAAGCCTCAGGATGCTCCCGCGCGCAAGGGCGGCACGCCCGACGCGCCGTTCATCGACGAGTTCAAGCTGAAGTCGGCCTGCCTCTCGGAGTTCTGGGGGCGCGACATGGAGCTCCTCGCCGGCGTCGTGCGGCCGCTCGACTGGAAGGAGGGAGAGAAGCTCCCCGTCGCCTACAACGTCCACGGCTTCGGCGGCAGCCACCGCAGCGCGTGGGGCATGGGCCCGTCGCTGCAGAAGGCCGAGCAGAGCGGCGACATGCCGCGTATGCTCTACGTCTTCCTCAACGCCCAGTGCGAGCGCGGCCACCATGAGTTCGCCGACTCCGTCAACAACGGCCCCTGCGGCCGCGCGCTGACGACCGAGTTCATCCCGGCCCTCGAGAAGAAGTTCGGCGGCGTCGGCGAGCCGTGGGCGCGCTTCGTCACCGGCCATTCGAGCGGCGGCTGGTCGAGCCTCTGGCTCGAAGTGACCTACCCCGACTTCTTCGGCGGCTGCTGGTCCACCGCCCCCGACTCCGTCGACTTCCAGGACTTCACCGGCATCGACATCTACAGCTTCGAGAACGCCTACACCGACCCCGACGGCAAGCCCATCATGCTCGTGCGCAACAAGGGCAAGTTCGTGAGCTCGATCAAGGACTACGTCGACGGCTCCGACGAGTCGAACCAGATCGGTGGGCAGTTCTATTCCTTCAACGCCGTGTTCAGCCCGCGCGCCAACGACGGGACGCCGATGCGGTTGTTCGACTGGAAGACGGGAGCGATCGATTCATTCGTCGCCGACTCGTGGCGCAAGTACGACATCTCCCTGATCCTCCAGGACCACTGGAAGGAGCTCGGGCCGAAGCTCCAGGGCAAGGTCCACGTCTGGATCGGGACGATCGACACGTTCCGGCTCGAAGGCGCGACCATGCTCCTGCAGGACGAACTGAAGAAGCTCGGGAGCGATGCGGACATCCTGATCGTCGAGGGCCGGGACCACATGAATCTGGGGGCGCCCAGCCCCGAACACTGGCCGAAGGGGATGATGAGGCGGATTCATGAGGAGATGTGGGCGGCGTATCAGAAGGGGAAGGCGGGGAG
>DASRRB010000151.1:0-8122 GCA_035695985.1 Planctomycetota bacterium
CGCGCCCGCTCTCCGACCTCCTCGACCCGTCGACGACCACGTCCTTCGACCTCGACGGCAGCGGCGTCCCGCAGCAGTGGTCATGGATCGCCCGCGACACCGCGCTCCTCTGCTGGGACCCGACGCGATCCGGCCGGATCACGTCGGGCCGCCAGCTCTTCGGCAGCGTGAGCTGGTGGCTCTTCTTCGCGAACGGCTACGACGCGCTCGACGCCCTCGACGACGATCGCGACGGGAAGCTCACCGGCGCCGAGCTGCGCGGCCTCGCCGCCTGGTTCGACCGCAACGGCAACGGCATCTCGGACTCCGGCGAAGTGATCCCGATCGAGGAGCTCGGCGTCGTCGAGCTCTCGTGCTGCGCGACCGATCACGTCGGCGAATCGCCCTGCAACCACTCCGGTCTGCGCCTCGCGAGCGGCGCCGTACTCCCGACCTACGACTGGGTCGCGCACGCCGCGCCGGAACCGACGCGTTGACGAATCGGTAGCCTGCCGCGCCCCACGCCCGCCTCGCCGCACCGGAGCTCGTTCCTCCCATGAGCCTGCTCGCGCTCCCCGCGTTCGTCGTCGCGCTCGCGCTGCAGGAGGCGCCCGAGACGATCCGGTGGGCGAAGGACTGGAACGAGGCGGCGGCGCGCTCGCGCGCGGAGAAGAAGCCGATCCTCGCGCACGCCTTCTTCCAGGGGCCGGTCGCGTGGGACGAGAAGACGGCGGCGGGGGAGTTCGCGCTGCCGGAGGTGATCGCGCTGGTGAACGAGCGCTACGTCGCGCTCCAGCTCGGGCCCGACGTCGCGGTGCCGTTCGCCGCGCCCAAGCTCTACGGCCTCGGCCCGCACACGTTCGGCACCGCGCTGCTGGTCTGCGCGCCCGACGGGCGCGTCGTGCTCGACCGCTTCGGGCCCGCGTGGGAGGTGCTGGTCGAGGGGCTCACGGCGATTCCGGAGCTGCCGGGGCCGGAGGGGCCGCACTTCCAGGAGCCGCTCGCGCAGGCGCGCGCGCTGCTGCGCCGCGGCGACCTCGCCGGCGCGCTCGCGCTCGCGAAGCCGGTCGGGACCGCGGCCGCGCTGCAGCTGATCGCGCACGCGCACTTCCTCGCGCGCGACGGCGAGGCGGGCCTCGCGGCGATCGTCGCGGCGAAGAAGGCGCCGGGTGCCGACGCGCTCGCGGGCGACCTCGCCTACGACGAGATCGACTTCCTGATCAAGGTCGCCCGCCTCGACGACGCGAAGAGCGCGGCCGAGGCGTTCACGAAGGCGTACCCGTCCGATCCGCGTTCGGCCGCCCTGGCGCAGTTCGTCGCGGCGATCGCGACGTTCCCGTATCCGCCGGAGACGTTGCGCTTCTCGCAGCGCACGGTGGTCGAGTCGATGCTGCCGGTCGCCTCCGCGCCGCTGCCGCCGTCCGAGGCGAAGCGCGCATCCGCCGACGGCGCCGACTGGCTGGTGAAGACGCAGCGACCGGACGGCAGCTGGCCGAGCCCGACGCAGTACGGCGCGAACCTCGACGCTCAGTGGGACGCGCTCGCGGTCGCGATCTCGGCGCTCTGCACCGAGGCGCTGCTCGGTCACCTCGACCGGCCGCGCGCGCCCGAGGCATTCGCGCTCGCGGTCGGCTTTCTCGCGAAGGCGGTCGCGGCGCGCCGGAAGTCACCGTTCAACCCGGGCGTGCTCGACTATTCGCCGTGGGCGTGGTCGGCCGTGGTCTCCGCGCTCGCGCGTGCGAGCGAAGGAGACGAGACGAGGAAGGCGAAGCTCGCGCCGGCGCTCGCCGCCGCGATCGAGGGGCTCGCGGGCTGCGTCACGAAAGACGGCGGCTTCACCTACATCACCGGGACGACGCTCGCCGCGCAGCCGGGCGCCTCGCCTTCGACGAGCTTCACGACCGCCTATGCGCTGCACGCGCTGCTCGACGCGCGCGACGCCGAGCTGCCGTTCGACGAGGCGCTGCTCGACGGCGCGCTCGCGCTGCTCGCGAAGTGCAAGGGGGGCGACGGCGCCTTCGCCTACAGCGTGCTGGGCGACCCGCTGCGCGACGGCGCCGTCTTCCGCGGGCCGCTCTGCGTCCACGCGCTGCTGCGCGCCGGCAACGCCGACGAGCGCGACCTCGCCGCCGCGCTCGCGAAGTTCCGCGAGCACCTCGCGGCCCTCACCCACGAGCGCCACCACGTGCTGATGCACTGCGGCCCGCAGGGCGAGGGGTCGCACTGGATCCTCTTCGACCTCTGGACGGCGGCCGCCGCCGCGCGCGAGCTGCCAGCCGACGCGCGCGCGCCGTACCGGGCGCTGCTGCTCCCCGAGATCCTCGCCGCGCGCCGCGCCGACGGCGCCTTCTGCGACATGCCGCTGCTCGGTCCGGCGTGCGGGACGGCGCAGGCGCTGCTCGCGCTGCGCGAGCTCCAGCCTTGATCGCGCTCGAGCAGCTCACGAAGACGTTCGGCGCCTTCACCGCGGTCGACCGGCTCGACCTCGCGGTCGCGCAGGGCGAGGTGTTCGGCTTCCTCGGCCCCAACGGCGCCGGCAAGACGACGACGCTGCGCATGCTGATGGGGATCCTCGTCCCGAGCTCGGGGCGCGCGGCGATCGGCGGGCTCGACTGCACCGCGCAGCGCGTCGAGGTGATGCGCCGCGTGGGCTACCTGCCCGACGTGCCGGTCTTCTACGACTACCTGCGCGGCGCCGAGATCCTCGAGTTCGTGGGCGAGATGCACGACCTCACGCGGAGCGACGCTCGGGCGCGGGCGCGCGAGCTTCTCGAGGAGTTCGACCTGCGCGACGCCGGCGAGGAGTTCGCCGTCAACTACTCGCTCGGCATGAAGAAGAAGCTCGGCCTCGCGAGCGCGGTGGTGCACCGCCCCGACGTGCTGATCCTCGACGAGCCGACCACCGGCCTCGACCCCGGCTCCGCGCGCGACGTGCGCGACTTCCTGCAGCGGCGCGCCGGCGAGGGGGCGACGATCTTCCTCTCGACCCACCTGCTCGACATGGCGGAGCGCCTCTGCACGCGCGTCGGGATCATCCACAAGGGCGTGCTGCAGTGCGGCGGCCCGATCGACGAGCTGCGCGCGCGCTACGCCGCCGGCGGCTCGCTCGAGGACGTCTTCCTCGCCGTCACGCGCGCGGCGACGCCGGACGCGGCGGGGTGATCCGCGCGACGACCGCGAAGCTGCTGCGGCTGTGGTGGCGCCGCTGGCGCAACCGCGGAGGCCGCCTCGTCGCGCTGCCCGGCATGGAGAGGCGCGGCGCGCCGCCGAAGCCGACGCGCACCGGCACGCGTCCGCGCGGCGCGGCGCGCTCGCCGTGGCTCTATTTCGCGATCGCGCTGCTCACGCTGCCGTTCCTCCACTGGCAGACCGTCACCGACCTCCGCCACCGCGTCGACGCGCGGATCTTGGAGTGGACGACCACGCAGGAGTCGGCGCAGGCGCTCCCCGCCGACGCGCCCATGGTCCCGGCGGATGTCGCGAAGCGGCGGGCGATCGCGCTGCTCGCGCTGCTGCTCTTCGTGGGGGTGCTCTTCACCGAGCTCTCGCAGGAGACGCTGAGCGCCGGCGGCTGGGACGTCGAGTGGCTCGCCACGCTCCCGATCGGGATGGGCGAGCTCTTCACCGCGCGCCTCGTCGCGCGCACGCTGATGTCGCCGCTCAGCTTCTTCTGGCTCGTGCCGCTGCTCGCGTTGCTGTCGTGGGAGAGCGCGCCGTGGTGGGCGGTGCCGCTGCTCGTGCTCGCGGCCGCGCTGCCGCTGCTCTTGCTGCGCGCGGCGATCTCGGTCTTCTTCGAGGCGACGCTCCACCTGCGCGTCTCGCAGGCGCGGCTGCGCAACCTGAAGGGCGTCTGCGCGATCGTCGGCACCGCGACGCTCTTCTTCGGGCTGTGCGCGCGCCAGACCCTGGCCGACGCCGCGCTCGGAATGGGGCCTTGGGGAGCGCTGCTCGACTGGCTGCCGACCGGGATCGTCGTGCGCACGCTCGCGGACGCGGGCAGCCCGGGCCGCGGCGGAATCGCGCTGGCCGAGGGCGTCTGCGCGCTCCTGCAGGCGCTCGCCGCCGCGCTGCTCGTCGTGGCGTGGCTGCGCCGCAGCACGCGCGACGGCGTCGTCGCCGGCGGCCGGCGCGAGAGCGCGCGCTCCGCGGCGCCCGCGCGGATCGGCGGCTCGCCGTTCTCGCCGTTCGTGCGGCGCGAGCTGAAGCTCCTCTCGCGCGACTTCAACTACCTCTCGCAGGCGCTGCTCGTGCCGCTGATCTTCGTCGGCTTCCAGCTCCTGAACATGCGTTCCGCGCTGGTCACGCAGTTCGACTCGCTGCCGGCGATCTGCGCCTTCGCGTTCGGGATCACGGCCTACACCTACCAGTTCTCCTGCCTGCGCGCGCTCGCGCTCGAGCAGGACTCGCTCTGGATGCTGGCGACCTTCCCGCGGCCGCTCGACGCGGCGCTGCGCGCGAAGTCGCGCACGTGGTCGGCGCTGATCGCGATCTACCCCGCGGCGATCGTCGCGCTCGGGCTCGGCCACGTCGACTTCGCCGAGTTCAAGGCCGGGCAGCTCGCGAGCCTCGGCATGCTCGCCGTCGGCGTCCCGATGTTCGCCTTCCTCTTCACGAGCCTCGGCGTGATCTCGGGCGACACGCTCGTGAGCCACGAGCAGCGCCAGCGCCTCGGCATGACGCAGCTCCTCTCGCTCTTCCTGATCGCGCTCTACACGTCGGTGATCGGGCTCGGCGACCCGTGGCGCTGCTTCGGGGCGACCGCGCTCACCGCGGCGCTGACCGTCGCGCTCTGGCAGAAGGCGGCCGACACGCTGCCGCACCTCCTCGACCCGTGGTCGCCGGTGGCGCGCAAGCTCTCGCTCGCCGACGGGCTCGGCGCCGCGCTGGTCTTCTTCGTGCTGCAGGGGCTGATCGAGCTCCTTCTGCGCGTGGGCACGACCGTCGACACGGCCGCGCGGCTCTTCCTCGCCTACGCCATCGCCGGCGTCGTCGCGTGCGCCCTCTCGATCGGAGGGCTCTGGCGCTTCGAGGCGGGGCGCGTGCCGAGATTCTTCGGGTCCGGGGCGTCGCGCGCGGTCGCGCTCGGCGTCGGTGCGGGCACGGCGGTCGGCGCGGTCGCCGTCGCGGCGCAGTGGCTCCTGCGGCAGGCGGGCTTCCTGACGCGCGGCGAGCTCGGGCTCCTCCGGGGCGACGACTTCGGCTGGCTCCTCCTGCTCGCGGTGGTCGCCGCGCCGCTCTGCGAGGAGTACATCTTCCGCGGCCTGATCTTCGGCGGGCTCGAGCGGCTGTGGGGCTTCCGGCGCGCGGCGCTCGGCAGCGCGCTGATCTTCGCCGTGGTCCACCCGATGCTTTCCGCGCCGACCGTCTTCCTGCTCGGGCTCTCGACCGCGTTCGTCTACGCGCGCAGCGGGATGCTGCTCGGCCCCATCGTGACACACGTCGTCTACAACGCGGCGATCCTCGCTGGCACCCATTGGTTGTCGACGCACTCGGCGTGAGGCAGCGTGAGGCGTCGCGCGGCCTCCCGCACTGGCCGGCCGAGGGGGCCGGGGTAGGATTCGCCCCGTTTCGGTCCGCCCCCTCGAGCGATCCGCAGGAACGCACCCTTGGCCGACCCCATCGTCACGCCGGCGCGCGCGTCGAACCTCCCGAGTCCTTCGTCCGCTGCGAGCCGGCCCGCCGCCGCCCGTCTCTCGCGCATGGCCGCCGGCCTCTCCGGTTCGGAGATCCTGAAGATCGCCGCCGAGATCCGCGCGATGGCGGCGGGCGGCCAGAAGATCTGCAACCTGACCGTCGGCGACTTCGACGCGAAACAGTTCCGGATCCCGCAGTTCCTCGAGGACGAGATCCAGGCGGCGATCCGCGCCGGCGAGACGAACTACCCGCCGAGCGACGGCGTACTGCCGCTGCGCCAGTCGATCCAGCGCTTCTTCAAGGCCGAGCTCGCCCTCGACTATCCGGTCGAGGGGATCCTCGTCACCGGCGGCGCGCGGCCGGCCATCTACGGGACGTATCGCGCGCTGGTCGATCCGGGCGACGTCGTCGTCTACCCCGTCCCGAGCTGGAACAACAACCACTACTGCGCGCAGGTCGGCGCCGTGCAGCGCGCGGTCGCGTGCGCGCCGGGCGAGGACTTCCTGCCGACGCGGGCGAAGCTCGAGCCGGCGATCCGCGGCGCGCGGCTGCTCTCGCTCAACTCGCCGCTGAATCCCACCGGCACGGCGTTCACGAAGGAGGTCCTCGGCGACCTCTGCGACATGGTCCTCGAGGAGAACCGCCGGCGCGGTCCGGGCGAGCGGCCGCTCTTCGTGATGTACGACCAGGTCTACTGGATGCTCACGTTCGGCGGCGTGCAGCACGTGACGCCGGTCGCGCTGCGGCCGGAGATGCGGCCGTACACGATCTTCGTCGACGGCATCTCCAAGCCCTTCGCGTCGACCGGCCTGCGCGTCGGCTGGGTGGTCGGCCCGAACGACCTGATCCAGTCGATGAGCAACATCCTCGGCCACGTCGGCGCGTGGGCGCCGCGGCCCGAGCAGGTCGCGACCGCGAAGCTCCTCGACCGCGGCGACGTGATCCGCGCCTACCACGCCGACAAGAAGGCCGGCATGCAGGCGCGCCTCGACGCGCTCCACCAGGGCCTCGGCGAGCTCAAGCGCGACGGCTTCGCGGTCGACGTGCTGAAGCCGATGGGCGCGATCTACCTCACCGCGCGCTTCGCCCTCGCCGGCAAGAAGACGCCCGACGGCGCCGTCCTGAAGACCAACGAAGAGATCCGCCGCTACCTGCTGAACGCCGCCGGCTGCGCGATCGTCCCCTTCCAGGCCTTCGGCGCGACCGACGACAGCGGCTGGTTCCGCATGTCGATCGGCGCCGTCTCCCTCGAAGAGATCCGGGAGATGTTCCCGCGTGTCCGTGCCGCGTTGTCCGCGCTTTCTTGATGCGCGAGCCGCCCGACGTGGCGCCGAGGGTGCAGATACGAGGAGGCGCGCCCGAAGCGTTACACACTTGCGTGTAAGCGAGGGCGCGCCGACGAAGTAGATGCGCCCTCGCCGCCATGTCGGGCCTACTGCTGCACGAACGTCCCGTGGTTCTCTGCGGCGATCTTCTTCAGGAACGTGTCGCTGATCTCCTTGCCGATGCCGATCGTGTGCACGATGACGCGGCCGGTGGCGTTCCACGTGCGGATGCCCTCGAGCACGCGGTCGGTCGAGTCGGCCTGGCCGTCGGGGGTCGTCGGCGCGCCGTCGGTCAGCAGGAAGATCGTGTCGACGCCGCTCGGGTAGTACTTGTCGAAGCTGCCGCGGCCGGCGAGGCGGAAGGCCTGCTCCATCGCCTCGTAGATGTTCGTGCTGTTCATGGGGGCGAGCTGGCGCACCCAGTCCTGCGCGCTCGCGACCTCGATCGGCGTCGCGGCGACCAGCCCCGACGCGTAGGGGTGGACCAGGTCGTTGAAGCTGACGACGTTGAACTTGTCCTTCGGGCCGAGCTTGCCGAGCACCGCGATCAGCGCCGCCTTGGTCGCCTCCATCCGGCTCTCCTTGCCGGCGTCGATCGGGTTGCGCTTCTCGTCGAACTTGGGCGCCGTGGCCGAGGCGACCATCGAGCCCGAGCAGTCGATCACGTAGACGGTCGACTTCCCGTCGACCGGGATCCCGTAGTAGTTGCGGGCGCCGCCGGCCGTCATCGCCTTCGCGAGCGCCGAGTTGCCGCCGCCCACGATCGCCCCGTTCGCGACCGCCTGCTTCCCCTCGCTCTTCCACCAGGTGCGCCACGCCGCGGCGGTCTCGCCGAGCGGCTGGTGGGTCAGGATCTCGAGCGCGGCCGCGAGGCGGCGGCGCGTGTGGGCGTCGCCCTCCGCCTCGAGCGCCACGATCAGCGGCTCGATCCCTTCGGGCGCGGCGAGGGCGACGAGCGCGGCGGCGGCGTGCTCGCGCAGCGTCGGCTCCTTCTCCGTCAGGCGCGCCGCGACGGTCGGTGCCGCCGCGCGCGCCTGCGCGCCGCACGCGGCGAGTCCGTCGACGAGGACGTAGACCTCCTCGCCCTCCTTGGCCTTCGTGAGCTGCTTCGTCATCTGCGCGACCGCGTCGGCGGTGCCGGCGCCGCGGCTCGCGGAGAGGCGCGCGATCGAGAGCTTGACCTG
>DASRRB010000152.1:0-17021 GCA_035695985.1 Planctomycetota bacterium
TGTTCGTGAATCGGCGGAAGCCGCGTTCTGGACACCGGTCGATCGTTCTGGACGCGAGGGAGAGAGGCTCCTGACGATTCTTGCTCGTTGAAGCCTTGCTTCGGCGAGAGGTTCCGAGTTACAACGTTCGCGCTTTGGTCGCTGCGGCACGCGATCTGCCCCCCGGCAGGTTGCACAGGGTCGGCGTGAGACACCGAACCTGGAGCTTCGACGACCGAACGTCTTTCGCGCCGGTGATACGGGGTGGCAGGGGTGCCGCCGTGTCCTGGTTCGACATCCGAAAGGATGCCAGGGATGCGGTATCGGGATGTGCGCGCGGACCGTGGAGGTCCGGCGGCGATCGTGTTGCGCGGAGTCCTCTCCGTTCCGGAGTTCCGCGCCGTCCTCCAGCGCGAGCGCAATCGAAGCGAGCGCAGCCATCTTCCGTTCTCCGTGCTCATCTGCACGGTGCGCGGAGAGGGAGCTGAGGCGGCGAGGTCGAACGGGAACGGACACGCCGCGTCGACGAACGGCAGCCCGCGCGATCCCGGCGCGACGTCGGCCGCCGTCGCCGTCGTCCTGAAGCAGCGCCTGCGCACGACCGACGAGGTCGGCTGGCTCGACCGCGACCGGCTCGCCGCGTTGCTGCCCTACACGCCGATCGAGGAGGCGCACGCCGTCCTCGCCGCGCTCGAGCGCGAGCTCCACCGTGCCGGCGTCTCCGCACCGTGGTCGATCGAGTCCTACCCGCCCGCCGGCTTCGGGCGCGTCCCGTCGACCAACGGCTCGACGCGGCAGGACTCGGAGCCCGACGATCCGCACGGCGCTCCGCCGCCACATTCCGGTGCTGGCGGCGCCGGCGGCGCCGGCCTCGACAAGGAAGTCCCGCTGCTCCCGACCATCCTCTTCTCGCCGCTTCCGGCGTGGAAGCGCGTCATGGACGTCGCGGGCGCCACGTTCGCGCTGATGCTGCTCTGGCCGGTGATCCTCGCCGCGGCGATCGCGATCAAGCTCGACACGCGCGGGCCGGTCTTCTACCGGCAGCGCCGCATCGGCGCGGGCGGCCGTGAATTCGGCTTCTTCAAGCTGCGCACGATGCAGGTCGGCGCCGACGAGATGAAGTGCGACCTGAAGGAGGAGAACGAGGCGTCGGGGCCGGTCTTCAAGATGAGGGCGGACCCGCGCATCACCCGAGTCGGCCGCTTCCTGCGCCGCTCCAGCATCGACGAGCTGCCCCAGTTCTGGAACGTCCTCCGGGGGGACATGTCGCTGGTGGGGCCCCGCCCGCCGACCCCCGACGAGGTCGTCCACTACGAGCCCTGGCAGCTGCGCCGGCTGCAGATCACGCCGGGCATCACCTGCCTCTGGCAGGTGAGCGGCCGCAGCGAGGTCGCCTTCGTCGACTGGGTCCGCCTCGATCTGCGCTACGCCGAGCGGCGCTCGCCGGCCTACGACCTCGGGCTCATCGTCATGACGGTCCCGGCCGTGATCTCGGGACGAGGCGCGTTCTGAACCGCGAAGCGACGCGCCGCCACGTGCTCACCGTCTCCGTGGAGGAGTTCTTCCACCACGGCGCGTTCTCGCGCTCGCTGGAGCGCAAGCACTGGGACCGCTTCGAATCGCGCCTCGAGCGCAACGTCGAGGACGCGCTCGCGCTGCTCGCGGAGCACTCTGCGACCGCGACGTTCTTCGTGCACGGCTCGACCGCGGAGCGCCAGCCCGAGCTGGTGCGCCGCATCCTCGCGCGCGGCCACGAGGTCGCGAGCCGCGGCTTCGAGCCGCTCCCGATCGGCGCGCCGCGCCGCGCGGAGTTCCGCGACGACCTGGCGCGCACGCGCGCCGCGCTCGAGCGCGCCGGCGCCGGCCCGATCCGGGGCTACCGCGCGCCGCGCTGGCTGCGCGACGGCGACGAGTGGATCCTCGACGTCCTCGCCGACGAGGGCTACGCCTACGACGCGAGCGTGAACCCGATCCTGCGCCGCTTCGCCGGCGACCGCCGATTCCTCCGCGCGCACGAGCGCCGCCACGGCGCCGCGGGCGCGAAGCTCTGGGAGTTCCCGGTCTCGACCGCGAGCGTCTGCGGGCTGCGCGTCGCGATCTCCGGCGGCAACTGGCTGCGCCAGCTCCCGCAGTCCTTCGTGCGCAGCGCCGTCGAGCGGTGGGACCGCGTCGAGTCGGCGCCGCTCGTCTGGTACTTCAACTCGTGGGAGCTCGACGCCGACGCGCCGACGCTGCCGACGCGCTCGCGCCTCGACCGCATCCGCCACTACCGCAACCTCGACCTCACGCGGCAGCGGCTCGCCGACCACCTCGCGCGCTTCCGCTTCGGCTCGATCGCGCAGGAGCTCGCGCTGCCGCCGCAGGTGGCGCCGGCCCCCGCGACCGCGCCGATCGTCCTCGCACCGGCGCGCCCGCGCCCGCGCCCGGACGGTGCCCGGCCTTCGAGCACGCTGACCCTGGTCGTCCCGATCTACCGGGAGCTCCAGGGACTCGCCTATTTGCGCCGCACGCTGCTGCACGTCCGCGACGAGCTCGCCGCCACGACCGCGCTGCGCTTCGTCCTGGTCGACGACGGCAGCCCGGACGGGACGCGCGAGGCGCTGCCGCAGGTCTTCGGCGGCGTCCCCGACTGCGAGATCGTGCTGCACGACAAGAACCGCGGCGTCGCCGCCGCGATCCTGACCGGCATCGCGCACGCGCGCACCGACCTCGTCGCGACGATCGACGCCGACTGCTCCTACGACCCGCTGCTGCTGCGCGAGATGCTCCCGCTCGCGCGCGACGCCGACGTGGTGACCGCGTCGCCCTACCACCCGCAGGGCCGCGTGCAGAACGTGCCGCGCTGGCGGCTCTTCCTGTCGCGCACGCTGTCGCGCATCTACGACCGGCTGCTGCACGACAAGCTCTACACCTACACCAGCTGCTTCCGGATCTACCGGCGCAAGGCGGTCGAGGGGCTCGAGCTCTCCGACGGCGGCTTCCCCGGCATGGCCGAGATCCTGATCCGCATGATCCGGCGCGGCGCGCGCGTGGTCGAGTTCCCGACCCTCCTCGAGTCGCGCGTGCTCGGCGTCTCGAAGATGCGCACGCTGCGGACGATCCGCGGCCACCTGAAGCTGCTGAAGCGCCTGCGCTCCGAGCGCGGCCGCGCGCCGTCGCCCAAGAGCACCGCGGCCGACGACGTCGCGGCCCGCATGCGCGCGCCCGAACCGGCGGTGATGCGATGAGCGCGCCCGCGACGAACGGCCGGCCGCTGCTCAGCGTCTCGCTCGACGCCGACAACCTCTGGTCGTACATGAAGACCCACGGCGACGCGGGCTGGCAGGCCTACCCGACCTACCTCGGCAAGCTCGCCGACGTCGCGCTCGCGCGCCTCGCGAAGCACTCGCTCAAGATCACCTTCTTCATCGTGGGGCAGGACGCGGCGCTGCCGCGCAACCGCGCCGCGCTCGCCGCCATCGCGGCGGCCGGGCACGACGTCGGCAACCATTCCTTCCGCCACGAGCCGTGGCTGCACGAGTACTCGCCCGACGAGGTCTTCGAGGAGATCCGCTCCGCCGAAGAGGCGATCGAAGCGGCGACCGGCGTGCGCACCAAGGGCTTCCGCGGCCCCGGCTTCAGCCTCACCGGCGACGTGCTGCAGGTCCTCTCCGACCGCGGCTACGCCTACGACGCGAGCACCTTCCCGACCTTCCTCGGGCCGATCGCCCGCCTGTACTACTTCCGCCAGACGCGCAACCTGCCGCCCGAGGAGCGCCGCCGCCGCAGCCAGCTGTTCGGCTCGCTCAAGGACGGACTGCGACCGCTGCACCCCTACGTCTGGACGCTGCGCGGCGGCGAGCTGCTCGAGATCCCGGTCACGACCACGCCGGTCGCGCGCGTCCCGATGCACCTCTCCTACGTCATGTACCTCGCCGAGCGCAGCGAGGCGCTCGCGCGCGCCTACGTCCGCGCGACGGTCGGCGCCTGCCGCCTCTTCGGGGTCGAGCCGTCGCTCCTGCTGCACTCGCTCGACTTCCTCGGCGGCGACGACGTCGCCGAGCTCGCGTTCTTCCCCGGCATGCGCATGCCGGCCGCGCGGAAGCTCGCCGTCTTCGACTGGCTCATCGAACACCTGCACGAGCGATTCGAGCTCGTGAGTCTCGACCACCACGCACGCGTCTTGCTCGACAGGGATCGAGCGAGGCCGCTGCGACGAGTGGCTGCACCCGCGACGGCCCCCGCCGCCGCGGTGGCCGCTTGATCCCCCCGGAGCGTTCACCGTGATCCGCGCCCCCCAGTTGGACAAACCGCGCGTCGTCGTCGTCCTCGGCACACGACCCGAGGCGATCAAGGTCTTCCCGATCATCCAGCAGCTGCGCGCCGAACCGGCGCTCGACACGCGCGTGGTCGTGACGGGCCAGCACCGCGAGATGGTCGACGACCTGCTGCGTCCGCTCGGCATCGTGCCCGACGAAGACCTCGCCATGACGCGCACCGGCACGTCGCTGAACGACCTGGTCGCGAAGATGGTCCCGCTGCTCGACGCGATGATCGTGCGCATCAAGCCGCAGATGGTCGTGGTGCAGGGCGACACCACCACCGCGTTCTGTGCGGCGATGGCCGCCTTCCACCACCAGGTCCAGGTCGCCCACGTCGAGGCGGGCCTGCGCAGCAACGACCGCTACTTCCCGTTCCCCGAGGAGGTGAACCGCCGCATGATCACGGCGGTCGCCGACCTCCACCTCGCCCCGACGCAGGCGAGCGCGCGCAACCTCTACAAGGAGGGCGTCCCGGGCGACGCCGTCGTCGTGACGGGCAACACCGCGGTCGACAGCATCCTCCACGTCCTGAACGGGCACGCCGGAACCGCTCCCAAGCCGCAGCGCGACGGGCTCGGGCGGCTCCACGTCCTCGTCACGCTGCATCGCCGCGAGAGCTGGATCGACGCCGACTCCGAGGGGCGCACCACCCTCGACGGGATCCTCGGTGCGGTTCGTGCCGTCGCGCAGCGCCGCCCCGACGTCGACTTCAGCTACCCGGTCCACCCCAATCCGAGCGTGAAGGAGCGCGCCGAGCGCGTGCTCTCCGATCTCCCGAACGTGAAGCTCCTTCCGCCTCAGCCCTACCTCGACTTCGTCCACCTCATGGCGAGCGCCTCCGTCATCCTGACCGACTCGGGCGGGATCCAGGAGGAGGCGCCCTCGCTCGGCATCCCGGCGCTCGTGGCGCGCGACGTCACGGAACGGCCGGAGGGCGTCGCCGCCGGCTGCAACCGGCTGGTGGGAACGAAGGCCGAATCGATCGAAAAGGAACTCCTGTTGGCGCTCTCGGTTTCTCGTGCCACACTCGGCGGTACGCTGCCGCGGCCGAATCCTTACGGGGACGGGCTGGCGGCCGTGCGCATCAAGCAGGCGATCCTGCATCGCCTCGTGAATGCCGAGCGCCCGGCGCCGTTCGAACCCGAGCACGTGCTCGCGGCAGCGACGAACTAACCGAAGCCAGCCAGGAGATCCGTTCATGGGAACCACGTCCGCTGCGAAGCGGGTGCTTCCGTCCGACGCGAACATCAGCGGTCGCTCGTTCGGTCTCGACGAGTTGCGCCGCCTGCGCGAGGTGATCGAGTCGGGCACGCTCAACTGCACCAAGGGCGTGGCCGTCCGCGAGTTCGAGCAGCGCTTCGCCAAGACGCTCGGCGTGCCGTTCTGCACGACCGCGACGTCGGGCACGGCCGCGCTCCACGCCGCCTTCGCGGCGATCGACCCCGAGCCGGGCGACGAGATCGTCACCACGCCGATCACCGACATGGGCGCGCTGACGCCCATCATCTACCAGACCGCGATCCCGGTCTTCGCCGACGTCGACTGGCGCACCTACAACGTGACCGCCGAGACGATCAAGCCGTGCCTCACCAAGCGCACCAAGGCGGTCGTCGTCACGCACCTGTTCGGCAACCCGTGCGACATGGACCCGATCCTCGAGCTCTGTCGCTCGCGGAACATCCCGGTCATCGAGGACGTCGCGCAGGCCTTCCACTCCAAGTACAAGGGCAAGCCGCTCGGCACGCTCGGCGACATCGGCTGCTTCAGCCTGCAGCAGGGCAAGCACATGTCGACCGGCGAGGGCGGCATGGTGGTCTCGTCGAACCCGGCGCTCGCGCGTCGCATGAAGCTCTTCATCGACAAGGCGTGGGGCTACGGCGACCCCAAGCCCGACCACTATTTCCTCGCGCTCAACTACCGAATGACCGAGCTCGCGGGCGCGGTCGCGCTGGCCCAGCTCGACAAGCTCGAGATGATGCTCCAGCAGCGCGTCGCGATGTGCAACCTGCTCACCCAGTCGATCGCCGGAGTCCGCGGAGTCGAGGCGCCGATCACGACGCCGGGCGGGACGCACGTCTACTGGCGCTACTCGATCCAGGTCGACCCCGCGATCATCAAGGGCGGCGCCGACGCGATGGGCGCGAAGCTCAAGGAGGCGGGGATCGCCGCGGCGCCGCGCTACATCCAGAAGCTCGCCTTCGAGTGCGAGGTGCTGCGCGACCAGAAGACCTTCGGCAAGAGCCGGTTCCCGTTCGTCGGCCCGCACCGCGCCGGCGAGCCGCCGATCGTCTACGACAAGGCGAAGACGCCGGGCGCCGTGAAGGCGCTCGAGCGCTGCGTCGTCCTGCCGATGAACGAGAAGTACACGCCCGCCGACGTCGAGTACGTCGCGACCGCCGTGCGCGACGCGGCGCGCGCGCTCGCGTCGTGAGCGGCGTCGCCGAACGCCTGCGCTTCGCGGTCGTCGGTTGCGGGCGCATCGCGCAGGCGCATCTCGCGGCGATCGCGTCGATCGGCGAGGTCCAGCTCAACGCCGTCGTCGACGTGCGCGAGCCGGCCGCGAAGGCCGTGGCCGAGCAGTATCGCTGCGAGGCGATCGCCGACTTCAAGGACCCGCGGGTCACGGCCGCGGCCGACGCGGTCGTGATCTGCACGCCGCCGCAGACGCACGCCGAGATCGCGCGCCACTTCCTCGAGCGCGGCGTCCACGTGATGGTCGAGAAGCCCATCACCATCCGCTCCGCCGACGCGCAGGGGCTGGCCCGCCTCGCCCAGGAGAAGCAGCGCGTCCTGATGATGGCCTCGAAGTTCCGCTACGTGCCCGACGTCATGAAGACGAAGGCGCTGGTCGAGTCGGGTGCCCTCGGGAAGATCGTCCTCTACGAGAACGCCTTCTGCAGCAAGGTCGCGATGGGCGAGCGCTGGAACGCGCAGCCCGACGTGGCCGGGGGCGGCGTCCTGATCGACAACGGCTGCCACTCGGCCGACATCGCCCGCTACCTGCTCGGCCCGATCTCCCACGTGCACGCGCACCGCGGCATCGCCGCGCAGCAGCTCCCGGTCGAGGACACGGTCCGCTTCGAGTTCCGCACCGGCGGCGGCACGATCGGCACCGTCGACCTGAGCTGGAGCCTGAACAAGGAGTCGGACGTCTACCTCGCGCTCTACGGCACGCAGGGGACGCTCTTCCTCGGCTGGAAGGAGTCGCGCTACCGCCAGGACGGCAACTCGGTCTGGGTGCCGTTCGGCAGCGGCTACGACAAGGTCGCGGCGTTCCGCGGGCAGATCGAGAACTTCGCCGCGACCATCGCGAAGAAGGTCGCGCCGCTCATCACCGTGCAGGACGCGCTCGCCTCCGTCGAGGTGATCGAGGCGGCCTACGAGTCGATGCGCCGCGATACCTGGGTGAAGGTGGGGGGGAACGCGAAATGACGCCGTCGAGCGAGGGGAAGCCGCCGTCGAAACCTGGCTGGAGCCATCCGACCGCGCTGATCGAAGAGCGCGTCGTCCTGGGCGACGACACCAAGGTCTGGGACGGCTGCCACATCCGCCACGGCGCGAAGCTCGGCCGCTCCTGCATCGTCGGCGAGAAGACCTACATCGCCTACGACGTCGTGATCGGGAACTACGTCAAGATCAACGCCTGCGTCTACATCTGCGCCGACGTCACGATCGACGACTTCTGCATGATCTCGGCCCACGCGGTCTTCACCAACGACCGCTACCCGCGCTCCGGCAACCTCGAGCTCACCGGGCTCGAGACCTCCGCGCCGACCGAGCTCACGCTCGCGACGAAGCTCGAGCGCGGCGTCACGATCGGCGCCAACGCGACCATCGGGCCCGGCATCACGCTCGGCGCCTTCAGCATGGTCGGCATGGGCTCGGTGGTGACGCGCGACGTCGCTCCCCACACGCTGGTGATCGGGAGCCCGGCGAAGCCGGTCGCGTGGCTCTGCGTCTGCGGAGAGCCGCTGCTCAAGTTCGGCAAGTCGGGCCCGCCGTCGGGTCCGGCGCAGTCGAAGTCGTGCCACCGCTGCCACCGCGACTACTCGCTCGGGCCGCAGGGCGTGCAACTGAAGGGCGGCGGGCCCGAGAAGTCGCCGGCGAAGTAGGTCGGCGGAGCGGGCCGGCGCCGCCGGCCGACGGCGACGGGGAGCGCGCCGGGAACCATGGCGACCGCGATCGTCGGTGGGGGCGTCCTCGGGCTGACGCTCGCATGGCGCCTCTCCGCGCTCGGCGTCAAGGTCGACGTCCTCGAGGCGCAGCCCTTCGTCGGCGGGCTCGCCGCCGCGCGCGACTACGGCGAATTCCGCTGGGACCGCTTCTACCACTGCCTGCTGCCGTCGGACGCCCACCTGATCGGGCTCGTGAAGGAGCTCGGGCTCGGCGACGAGCTGCGCTGGACCGCGGCGCGCACCGGCTACTTCGGCGGCGGCCGCTTCCACGAGATGACCGGCGGGCGCGACTACCTGCGCTTCCCGCTGCTGTCGTTCCTGCAGAAGGCGCGGCTCGGCGCCGCGCTCGCGTGGGCGACGCGCTTCGCCGATCCGGCCGCGCTCTACGAGGTCTCCGCCGCCGACTGGCTCACGCGCCTCTGCGGCCGGCGCACCTTCGAGATCTTCTGGCAGCCGCTCCTGCGCGCGAAGTTCGGCGTCTTCCACGACCGCGTCGCCGCCGTCTTCCTGTGGGCGACGCTGCAGCGCCTCTGGAAGCCGCCGGCGGCCGGACAGAAGCGCGGGACGCTCGGCTACGTGCGCGGCGGCTACGACGTGATCCTGGGACGGCTCCAGGCGCAGCTCGTCGCGCGCGGCGTCCGCTTCGAGCTCGGCGCCTCGATCGATCGCATCGGGCTCTCGGCGGCCGCGGCGGGCGCCGGCGCGTCGCCGCGCGCGACGATCGACCTCACGCTCGCCGACGGCCGGCGCGAGGCGCGCAGCTACGACTTGGTGCTCTTCACCGCGCCGGCCGGCGAGGCGCGCCGCCTCGCCGACGAGACGCTGCGGCCCGAGGTCGAGCGCTTCACCGCCGAGCACCCCGCCGCCGCCACCTACCTCGGCGTGGTCTGCACGGTGCTGGTGCTGGCGCGCCCGCTCACGCCCTACTACGTGGTGAACCTCGCCGACGAGCGGGTCGAGCTGACCGGGCTGATCGAGATGACCAACCTGATCGACGCGCCGTCGCAGTCGGCGGGGCGCTCGCTCGTCTACCTGCCGCGCTACTGCGACTCGGCCGACCCGGTCTTCGGCGAGCGCGACGCGACGATCTTCGAGTCGGCGCTCGACCGCGGCGTGCGGCGCCTCTTCCCCGACCTGCGCGACGACGCCATCGTCGGCCGCTTCGTCCACCGCGCGCGCCACGTCCAGGCGCTGCCGACGGTTCGGCCGGCTCCGCGGGGCGAGGCGGTCCCGCCGCTCTGCCGCCCCTTCCAGATCGTGAACTCCGCGCTGTTGAACGCGGCGACGCTGAACAACGACGAGATCGTCGGGCTCGCCGACGCCTTCGTCGCGAAGAACGCGGCCGGGCTCGCCGCTGCCGCGCCGGGCGCCCGCGCGCCCGTTCCCCTCAGCGGCCCGTGACGATCGCGACGAGCAGCCGGCGGACGAACGCCGAGTTCGAGACGAGGTAGCGCCGCCAGAGCTTGCGCGGCTCCATGGCGAGCCGCCAGCACCACTCCATGCCGATGTGCTGCATCCAGCGTGGCGCGCGCCGGATGCGGCCGGCCAGCACGTCGAAGCTGCCGCCGACGCCGAGCATCACCGGCACGTCGAGCGCCTGCGCGTGCTCGTGGGCGAAGCGCTCCTTGAAGGGGGAGGGCATGCCGACGAAGAGCAGGTCGGGGCGCGCCTCGCGGATGGTGCGCACGATCGCGTCGTGCTCCGACTCGGCGAAGTAGCCGTTGCGCGCGCCCGCGACGACGAGTCCGGGGAAGCGCTCGCCGCAGCGGCGCACCACTTCCTGGACGACCTCCTCGTGCGCGCCGAGGAAGTAGACGCGCAGCTTCTCGCGCGCGCCCGCCGCGAGCAGCGCCTGCATGAGGTCGACGCCCGCGACGCGCGCCGGCAGCGGCTTGCGCAGGAGCCGCGACGCCCAGACCAGCGGCACTCCGTCGGCGACCAGCAGGTCGGCCTCGTCGCACGCGCGCCGCATCGCGGCGTCGTGGCGCAGGAGCTCGAGCCCGGCGGCGTTCATCGTCATGATCTGGTGCGCGCGGCGCGGCGCGCGGCACCACTCGAGGCTGCGCTCGACCACCTGGCCCAGGTCGAGCGGGTCGAAGCGGCAGCCGAGGATCTCGAGGCGGTGGTTCTCGGGGGTCGGCATCGCGTCAGGCCAGGTGGCCGCCCGCGCCGGGCGCCTCGGCGATCGCGCCGGCGTAGAGGCACCACGCCCACTCGTAGGGGCGCGTCTCGAGGTTCATGCGCAGCTGGCCGGGCGGCGCGTCGGGGCGGCTCTCCGCCGCCGTGCCGAGCGCCGAGCCGAGCTTGCGGCCGAAGCGCAGCAGCGCCGGCTCGGCGCGCTCGAGCGAGCGCCAGATCGTCCCGGCCTCGAGGTCGAGGAAGGGGCGCCCGAGCTCGTTCTGGGCGATCCAGCGCCGGCCGAGCTCCGCCGCCGCCGAGAGGTCGGGCCCCCCCGCGCAGTGCAGCGCGCGCAGCGCCATCGGCGCCATCCCGTGCTGGTGGACCGAGTAGACCGGGTAGGCCTGGACCGGGAAGCCGCGCAGCGCGTCGTAGTGCCAGCACCACTGGCCGAGCGGGCCCTGCGTCTCGACCAGGCGACGCGCGCAGCGCTCGCTCGCGGCGAGCGCGTCGCGGTCGCCCTCGAGCTTCGCGAGGAACGCGAGCGCCTGCACCGGATAGATCTGGTCGGCGAAGTTTGCGACGCGCCGTCGCATCCGGTCGAGCGCGCCGGCTTTCGGAGAGGCGTGCAGGAAGACGCGCGTCGGCGCGAGCCGCTCGAGGAGGCGGTCGCGCGCCGGCGCGAGGAAGCGGCGCGCCGCATCGTCGCCGTGGCGATGGCGCGCGTGGACGAGCCCCGACACGAGCCACGCGAGCTCCATGGTCGTGAGCCCGTCGAGCAGGAAGCCGGCGTCGCGGACCGGCGCGTCGCAGGCGGCCGCCAGCTCGTCGAAGGGGAGCTGCGCCCACTCGGCATGGGCCCACGTGACGAGCCCGAGCGGGCCGGTCGCGGCGTGGTCCTTCATCGCGCGGCGCATCGCCGCGAGCACGGCGACGGGGTCGACGCCGATCTCCGCCGGGTCGAGCGCGGCGCGCCGCAGCGCGACGAGGACGATCGCGGAGCTCGTGATCTCCTCCGTGCCGAGCGTCGCGTCCCAGCGGCCGTCGCGCAGCTGCCGGTCGAAGAGCGCCGTCGCCGGCCGGTGCGCCTCGCGCAGCCGCGCCGCCAGCATGGGACGCAGCGCCGCATGCCAGCCGCGCGCATCGGCGGGCAGGACGTCGACCCGGGCGGCCGGATCGGACGGGGCAGCCGGTGGAGTGGGGCTACGCGGCACGATGGGCGGGATCGCGGGGGGAAGTGGGGTCGACGGCGCTTCGAATTCCCACGCGAGCCGGGCGCGGGCGGGCGGGATCGTACCCGCGCGACTCGGGGCGTCGAAGCGCGCGCGCCCCATGATTCGGCGGAACTTCCTGCTGCAATTCAGTCGCCCGCGTCGACCTTGTAGACGTGCGCCCGGCCGTGCGTGAAAAGCGACGGAAACGGGTACTCCGTCTCCGTGACCAGGAACGGCGCCCGCCCGTCACGGGCGACCGCGCGGCACTGCTCGACCGTGAGCGAAGCGTAGTGGGCACGGATCGCGGCGACGACCTCCGACGCGTTCATCGGTCGTCCGGTGTCGAGGAGTTGCGACAGGTCTCCGCCCAGGAGCTCGATCCGGCGGCGCCACTCGTGGACGCCGTCGAAGCGCGCCGCCTGCCACCACGCGACGGCCGGGCGGCGCGCCCGGAAGATCGCATCGCTCCGCCACGGCGGGAAGATGCAGGTCGCGTCTTCGGGCGCATGGCGCCCGACCCAGTCGAAGGCGAGGGCGAGGTCGTCGGCCGGCGCCGTCCACGCCTGGTCGAAGGCCGAAACGGCAGCGCGGTAGCGCGCGAGCAGCGAGTCGAAGCCGAGACAGATCGCGAGCGCCGCGATCGCCAGCACGCGGCCGCGCAGGGCTCCCGATCCGCCGAACGCCGCCCCGACCGTGCGCGCCGCGAGGAGGAGGAAGAGGAGCAGCGCGAAGAGCGGCGCGAGGGCGAAGGGGAAGACGGTGAGGAGGTCGAAGCGGTGCAGGGCGCGCAGCGCGGCGCCGCCGCAGAAGATCGCGGCGAGCGTCGCCTGGAACGCGAGCAGGAACCTCTCCCTCTTGTCCCCGGCGCGCGCGCCCGGCCACGCGACGACGGCGTTGAACACGAGCGCGGCGGCGGTGAGCAGGAGTTCGCGGCGGCCGAAGCTCGCGAGGTCGAGGTGGTGGGGCACGCGCAGGCGCGCCATGAACTCCCAGTCGCGCGCGGTGGCGTCGCCGTTCGCGCCGGCCGCGACGGCGAGCTGGACGACGCCGGGCGCCGCCGCGACGGCGAGCGCGACCGCGGCGCGCACGAGCGCGCGCCCGCCCGGCCGCTGCGCGAGCAGCCCCGCGCCGAGCGCGGCGCCCGCCGAGAGGCCGATCGCCGGGTGGATCGTGAACGCGGCGCCGGCGAGCAGCGCCGCGCGCGTCGTCCGGCCGTCGAGCGCGGCGACGATCCCCTCGAAGGCGAGCCAGAGCGCGACGCACTTCGACTCGAACGCGCCGATCGCCCACGCCTCTCCGACCAGCGCCTGGTCGTAGAGCAGCCACGCGGAGAGCGCCGCCGCGGCGAGGAGCGGCGGAACGGCGAGCCGCGCCGCGAGGCGCAGCAGCGCGCGCACGCTCAAGAGCCAGAAGACGATCCGACCGATCCACGCGACGACGGCGATGGGGGCGATCGCGCAGAGCGGGCCGAACAGCGCGTTGAAGATGGCGCGCTCGTGGAAGCCGCCGCTGAAGGTCCAGTCGCCGGCGAGGAACCGCGCGTCCCACGACTTCTGCAGCGACGCCATGTAGACCGGCTCGTTGCCGGCCGGGAACGGCAGTGCCCAGAGCAAGGCGACGTGCGCGAGCACGAGCAGGGCGGCGGCGATCCAGACGAGCGAACCGCGCGAGCGCCCCGCATCCTCTCCGGCCATCCGTCCCCCCGCGTTCACCGCCCGGCGACGAGCTCGTAGAGACGATACGCGCCGCCGCACGCAGCGACGAGGCGGTGGCGCGCGTCGACGGCGGCGCGGAACGCCGGGTCGGCGAGCTCCTGTTCCTTCGCGATCCAGTACCAGCCGCCGCGCCGCGCGTAGGCGTCGAGCTCCGCGAGGCTCGCTGCGCCGGTCGCGTAGGTCGCGCCGTGCCGGTCGAGCCACGCGAACCAGGTCGACGCGTTGTGCGCGACCGGGTGGCCGTGGACGTCGGTCGCCACGCCGCCGTCGTAGACGAGGCGCGCCCCCGGCGGCAGCTCGGCGCGGAACTCCTGCGCGCAGGCGAACGCCTCCAGCCGCGCGTCTCCCTGGTCGCGCATCCTCCGCAAGTCGATCGTCGCGTAGAGCAGGACGCCCGCGGTCGCCGCCGCGAGCAGCCACGCCGACGCCGTCGCGCCGGTCGCGAGCCACGGTCGCCGCTCTCTCGCCCGCGGCGCAAATTCGAGCAGCGCGCCGAAGCCAGCGCCCATCAGCAGCGCCGCGGGGGCGGCCGAGAGGGCGTGGTAGTAGAAGGCCCACTCGTCGCCCGAAGTGTCGAGCGCGAGGAAGTAGAACAGCGCGACCGCCCCGCCGAAGCGCAGGAGCCTCGTCCAGCGCGCCGGCCGCAGCACGACCGCCGCCGCCGCGAGCGCGAGGCCGGGCGCCCCGAAGACGTGGTGGAACTCCTCGCGCAGGTTCCCGAGGAAGGCGGCCGGGGACGACAGCACGGCGAGGTTCAGGCCGTGCGTCTCGTTCGAGAGACCGAGCGAGTGGCCGTACTCGAGCCAGAAGTGGTGGGCCCACGCGTACCACGCGCCCGCCGGGACGAGCGCACAAGCGGCCGCCACGAGCACGTCGAGGCGCAAGATCCCGCGCACGCCGCGCACGCGCACCACCGACTCGGCGAGCAGGAAATCGACGAAAGCGCCCGGCGCCTTGAGGAGCGCCGCCGCGCCGGCGCACGCCGACGCGACGATCAGGTCGCGTCCGCTCCCGCTCTCCTCGAACCGCCACAGCCGGCGCACCGCCAGCATCACGAAGAGGACCATCGCTGCGTCGGGCTGCATCGCCGGCGCGAGGTAGACCAGGAGCGGCTGGAGGGCGAAGAGCAGCGCCGCGCACGGCGCCGCGACGCGCGAGAGCGTCGCACGCGCGAGGCCCGCGAAGGCGAAGAGGCCGGCCAGGCTCGCGAGCGCCGAGAACCAGCGCATGCGCAACTCGTCATCGCCGAGCATCCGGTCGAGCAGCCCCGCGGCCCAGGGCAGGGCCGGCAGCTCCATCTCGGCGTAGCCGGGCGTGTCGCCGCGCCAGTCGACGCGCGGGTGCAGCGGGTCGAAGGACTCGCGGGCGAAGCTGCGCGCGATCCCGACGTAGTCCGACTCCCGCCAGGGCGAGAGGCTGCGATTGTCGAACGGACGGCCGGCGTCCTCCAGCCGGAGGAACGCACCGAGGGCGAACGCGAGCAGCCAGGCGGCCCGCTCCCCGTGCGATCGAGCCATCCCCATTCGCTTTTCCCATCCAGCCGGGCGACGCGAACATTAGAACACCGTGATGCAGGCGTGCTCACGCCGTGGACGCCTTCGCGTCGCGACGGGAGCCGTCGACCGCGGAGGCGGGCGACCCCCCGGCCCGAGTCCATGCGATATCTGCTCGTCAATCACGTCGCGTTCGGTCGCACCGCGTCGCCGGAGCGGCTGCAGGTCGGCGACCTCTGGCTCGAGGACCTGAGAGCACAGGCGCGCGCCATCGGGCGCTTCGGCACGCTCATGGTCGCGGCGCCGCTGGTCGACCACCTCGATCCCGAGACGAGCGCCAGCTTCAACGTGGTCGAGTTCGAGCCGCGCGAGATCGGCGTCGAGTTCGCCCCGCTGCCGCACTCGATCTCCATGCGCGAGTACCTCGCCGTGCGCGGCGACCTGCGGCGCCGCCTGAAGCAGGCGATCGGCGCCTCGACCGTCGTGCAGGCCGACTCGGGCGGCTACCCCTTCGCGCTCGGCTCGATCGTCTGGCCGCTCGCCCGATCCGCCAAGAAGAAGCGCATCTGGGTCTTCGACGGCGCCGACCCCTTCCCGCGCCTCGAGCTCGCCGTCCGCGAGGAGCCGTCGCTGCTGAAGCGGATCGGCAAGCGGTCGCTGGTCACGTCGTTCCACCGCTTCTGCGCGAACGCGATCGCCGACGCCGACCTCGTCTTCACCCACAATGCGTCGGTGGTCGAGCGCTTCAAGCCGTGGTGGAACGCGCGCTGCCACTCCTTCACGCGCTCGTTCGTGACCGACGGGAACCTGCTCACCGCCGCCGAGTTCGAGGCGACCACGGCGCGGCTGCGCGAGCGGTCGGGGCCGCTCAAGCTGGTCGTGGCGGGGCGGCAGATCATGATCAAGGGCACCGACCAGGTGATCCGCGCGCTGGCGATCGCGCGCGAGCGCGGCGTGCAGTGCACGCTCGACGTGATCGGCGACGGCGAGGACCTCCCGAAGTTCCGCGAGCTGGCGCATGCGCTCGGCGTCGACGGCTCGGTGCGCTTCGTCGGCAAGGTCGCCTACGGCAAGGCGCTCTTCGACGCGTGGGAGCGCGCCCACGTGCTGGTGATCACCAACCTCACCGCCGAGACGAGCCGCAACGTGCTGCTCGGCGCGGCGCGCGGACTGCCGCTGATCATGTACCGCAACCCCGGCGTCGACCCGCTGGTCGGGCCGCGCGGCGCGGCGTGGCTGGTGCCGACCGCCGACGTCGTCGCGCTCTCCGAGGCGTTCGTCCGCTTCGCGCGCGAGCGCGACGAGCTCGTCACGCTGGCGCGCATGGGCTGGCAGCTCGCGGCCGAGAACACCCTCGACGCCTGCCACCGGCGGCGCGCCGAGCTCGCCGCGGAGCTCCCGTCGAACTGACGGCGCGGTTCGCTACGGCTGCGCGCGCCGCCAGCGGGCGACGGCGCGCCGCGCGCGCCGCTCGCGGGCGTCGTCGCCGGCGAGCGCGAGCACGTCGCCGAGCGCCGGCCTCTCCTCGTCCGGCCGGTCGGCGCGCCCGAACGGGAGCGCGAGGAGCCGGCCGAGCAGTCGCACCGCCGTCGGCGCCGCCGCGTGGACGCGCCGGCTGCGCAGCACCTCGTCGAGCGTGAGCGGCGTGCAGTCGGGCAGCCCGCGCGCGAGCGCGGCGGGGGGCGGCACGTCGAGCACGTCGCGCGCGAAGGCGACGGTGCGCACGAGCCAGGTCCACGCGTCGTCGTCGCGGAGCAGCGGCTCGAGCCGGGCGCGCTCGAGGCGATCGCCGCGGTCGCGCAGGACGAGCGCCGCGTCGACGAGCCACGCGAGCAGGTGGCCGACCTCCCGGCGGTGGCCGTTCATGTGGACCACGAGGTGCACGAGCAGCGCGTTCGGCTCGAGCGTGGCGACGTGCGCGCTGGAGAGGAAGCGCGGCTTCACCGTCTCGGTCCAGCTCGCGCGCGGCCGCCCCTCGAAGATGCGGAAGCGGTGGGCGAGGTCGAGCTTCCGCCCGTCGTCACCG
>DASRRB010000153.1:0-6652 GCA_035695985.1 Planctomycetota bacterium
GCCGTCCCCGACGCCGATCTGCACGCCGCGGCGCGCACGCACGGGACGCTGCGCTGGCCCGAGCTCGTCGGGAGCCCGGTCGCGTCGGTCGCCCGCGCCGCGCGCGAGCTCGAGCGGCTGCACGCGATCGTGCGCACGCAGCCGGCCGCGGCGGCGGTCGAGCAGGTGGTCGAGGCGTCGCTGCTCCTCCCGATCTCCGGTGCGGCGCGCGACGGCGAGCAGCGCATCGCCAACCTGCGCAAGCTCGCGCAGCAGGTCGTCGCGCGCGTCGAGGAGACGCGCCTGCCGCTCGCGCTCGCGCTGCGCGACCTGCTCGCCTCGCACGACCACTCCGACGGCGAGGCCGAACGGTCGCTCGCCGACGAGCACGTCGACGCGGTCCGCATCCTCACGATCCACGGGGCGAAGGGGCTCGAGTTCGACCACGTCATCGTCGCCGACCTCGTCGAGGAGGGCGGCCGCGCAGAGCGGTCCGCGAACCGGATCGCGCTCCTCGCGACGCCGCACGGCCCGCGCGTCGCCGTCGAGCTGTCGGCGCTCGGCGTGCGCAACGCCGCCGCGATCCTGCGCGCCGAGCGCGAGCGCCGCCACGAGGTCGCCGAGAAGAAGCGGCTCTTCTACGTCGCGTGCACGCGCGCGCGGGAGCGGCTGCTGCTCGTGAGCTCGGCGCAGGCCGACGACGACTCGCCCTGGATCGAGCCGCTGCACGAGCTCGGCTACGTCCCGGGCGTCTTCGATCCGGCGGACGGACCGCTCCGTCACGGCGTCCACCAGCGCGTCGTCACGCCGCGCCCGGAGCCGGCCGCGGGGCCGCGCGTCGCCGTCGGCGGCGCCGACGTGCTCGAGTCCGCGCACCGCTACCAGCGCGCCGCCGCCGCCGCGCGCGTCGCCGCCCCGCGCTTCGCCCGCCCCTCCGACGCCGAGGCCGCGTTCGAACGCGAGCTGCAGCGCGACGAGGACGGCGCCGAGGTCGACGCGCCGCGTGCCGTCGCCGACGGTGCGGCCGACCTCGCGCGCGCGGTCGGCATCGCGTGCCACGTGGCCCTCGCGGCTTCGGGCTGCGCGACCGCGCCGACCCCCGCGCAGATCGGGCGCGCCGCGGCCGTCGCCGCGCGCGACACGGGCGCCGCCGCTCCCGAGATCGAGCGCGCAGCGACGGCGCTGCTGAGCTCGGCGCCGGTGGCGGCGCTGCAGCAGTCGCTCGCCAGGGTGACGGTGCGCGCGGTCGAGCTGCCGCTGCTGCTCGCGCGCGGCGGCGTCGTCTGGCGCGGCAGCGCCGACCTCGTCTTCGAGGAGGAGGGCGAGCTGGTCGTCGCCGACTGGAAGAGCGACCGCGTCGAGGGCGACGCGGCGACCGCCGCCCTCGCGACGCGCTACCGGCCGCAGCTCGAGCTCTACCGCGACGCGCTCGCCGCCGCGCTCGCGCCGGGCGGGCCGGGACGCGCGACGAAGCCGCCGCGCATCGAGCTCCTGCTGCTGCGCGCGGGACGGCGCCTCGCGCTGTGATCGGCGGGAATCCGGCGCCGCGCGCTCCGGTTATCCTCCCGCACCCCATGGCTCCGCCCGACCTCACCGCGACGCTCGGCCGCTTCGTCTGGCTCGGCGCGCCGCTGCCGCGGATCGAGCTCCTGATCGTCGCGCCCCACCCCGACGACGAGGTGATCGGACCGGGCGGCCGCGCGGCGCTCGCGGCGAAGCAAGGCGTCGGCGCGATCGTCGCGACCGACGGCGCGCGCGGCGCGGGCGGGCGCTCCGAACCCGGTCTCGCCGCTCGACGGGAAGAAGAGGCGATCGCGGGCCTGCGCCGCGTCGGCGCCGCCTTCGCCTGGCTGCTGCGGCTGCCGAGCGCGCGCCTGAAGGAGGAGACGGCCCCGGGGCGCGACGGCGGCGCGGCCGCCGCCGCGATCGAGCACGCGATCGCGAAGTTCGGCGCGGCCGAGGTCGTGACGACGTCGCCGTACGAACGCCATCCGACCCACCTCGCGACGACACGCGCGGCGATCCACGCACTCAAGAGGCTGCGCTCGCCACCGCGCTTCGAAGGGTTCCCGGTGTGGGACGCGGTGCCGGGCGCCGCCGGCGTGCGCGAGGTCGACGTCGGCGCCGCGCTCGAGGCGAAGCTCGCGGCGATCCGCTGCCACGCGAGCCAGCTCGCCGACCGGCCCTTCGACGAGGCGGCGCGCGCGCAGATGCTGCGCGACGGCACGCTCGCCGAGCTGACCGGCAGCGGCGGGACGCGCTACGCCGAGCGCTACCTCGACCTCGGCGAACTGGTGCGGCCGGGCGCGCCGACGCTGCGCGCGTGGCTCGCGCGGCGCTTCGCGGACGACCTCGAAGCCCGCCTCGGCGCCGGGCGCGAGGACTGAGGGATCGGGGGAAGGACAACTCTTGGGCGCAGCCCGGCTCCTCGAATTCACGCCCGACGTCCTGATCCGGCTCTTCGCGCGGCCCTACGTCGCGGGCGACAGCCTCGAGCGCGGCCTCGCCGTCGCGCACGAGCTGCACGAGAGCGCCGGGATCGTCACGACGCTCGACCTGCTCGCCGAGGAGGTGAGCGGCGAGGAGCGCGTCCGCGCCAACCGCGAGACCTACTTCGAGATGATCCGCGCGGTGGCGAGCGACCGGCGCTTCGCGGGCGTGCGCGAGCGGCCGACGCTCTCGCTCAAGCTCTCGTCGTTCACGACGGCGCCGCTCGACGCCGGCGGCGACGGGCGCGGCTCGCGCGAGATCGCGCGCGAGCTCGCGGTCGAGGCGAAGCGGCTCGGCGTCCCGCTCACCGTCGACATGGAGGACCACGCCTGGACCGACTTCACGCTGGAGGCGGCGATCGCGCTCCATCGCGAAGGCTTCGACGTCGGCACGGTGCTGCAGACCCGCCTCCACCGCACCGCCTCGGACCTCGCGCGCATCCCGGCGGGGATGCGCGTGCGCCTCGTGATCGGCATCTACCTCGAACCTCCCGAGATCGCGCTCACCGACAAGGACGCGATGAAGGAGCGGCTGCTGCAGCAGGCGGCGGCGCTGCTCGATCGCGGCGTCTACGTCGAGTTCGCGACGCACGACGAGCGCTGCATGCGGCGCTTCTTCACCGAGGTCGTCGCGCCGCGCGCGCTCGGCGGCGAGCGCTACGAGGTGCAGATGCTCTACGGCGTGCCGCGCGCGCGGCTGCTCGCGGAGATCGCGGCGGGGCTGCTGTCGCCGCGCGAGCGCGCCGCGCCCCCGGTGCGGCTGTATGTCCCGTTCGCGACGGCGTGGGACCAGGCGACGGCCTACTGCCGGCGGCGTCTGCGCAACAATCCCAACATGATGAAATATGTTCTGATCAATCTGCTCCAGTCATTGCGCGGCCGCAACCCCGGGATCGGCCAGTACCGCGAGGCCGCGACCGCGCTCCGCCGCGGGGCGGCGGGCTCGCGCACTCCTTGATCGCCCCTCGGGGCCCGGTTAGCTTCCCGCCCCGTTCTCCCGTGCGGCATGGGGTCACGTGAGCGTCGTCCGGTGTCAGGACGTCACGGTGCTGCCGGGTCTTTGGTGTTCGTGTTGCCCGCCGAGGAACGCACTGGATCGGGAATGAGGACGCGTCGCGCCAGGACTCCTCCTGGAGCCCATTGCGACCCCTCCGCCTGCAAGCCTGGAGCGCAGTGATCTCATGAGTGAAGTGGAACTGATCTCGTCGACCGGCCAGCGCGCCCGCTGGCGCAGCGACGAACTCGTCGAAGTGGTGGAGAGCTCGTCGGGACACGTCCGATTCCTGCTGCACGAGCTCGGGAAGGCCGAGTCGATCGCGGCGCGCGACCTCAAGAGCCACCCGGTCTCGTATGCGCAGGTCCAGCGCATATGCAATTCGCGCGGGAAGGAGTCGCTCGTCCTGTCGAGGAGCGTGGACGGCGACAAGCATTACGCGCTCAATCCCGACTACCGCGCGGTCATCCTGCCGCTGGTCGAGAACGTCGCGCCGCCTCCGCCGAGCGAGCCCAAGCCGCCGCGCGAGAAGAAGCCGCGCATGGGCCGGCGCACCAAGGGGATGTCGGCGCTCGACGGCATCGCCGACGTGCGGGGGTCGTTCGTGGCCCCGCCGCCCCCCGCGCGCCGCATCGCGCAGGCGCAGAGCGGGCGGACGCTCGCGATCCCCTCCCAGATCCCGATCGAGTTCTGCAAGGAGCTCATGGGCTTCCTCAACTCGACGGCGGGCGGGATCCGGTTCCGCATCGTCCTCGAAGACGACGGCTACCGCCTCGAAGCCTGCTGAGGAAGAATCCCGCGACCGCAAGGACCCCGCTGGGGGCCCGCACGGGTCCCTCCTCCTCCCTGCCGCCAGGAGTCCGCGCATGCTGCTCGCTCGCCGCCGGAGTCGGTCGTGCCTCGCGAAGCTCGTCCCGATCGCGTTCGCGGCCGCGGCGCTCGCGCCGTGCGCGAACGCGACGGACGGCGCGCCGCAGCAGGCGACGCACCGCAAGGCCGGCACGACGCTGCGCGACCGCGTGCTGGTGAAGGTCTCCGCGAACGCGACCCCGCGCGTGCAGGTGGCGGACGGGAAGACCGGCATCGCCGAGCTCGACGACGCCCTCGCGGCGCTCGGCGCGCGCGGCGTGAAGCCGGTGTTCCACTACCCGCCACGCGGGCGGGCGCTGCCGTCGGCGGCGCAGCGGATCGGGATCGACCGCTGGCTGCACGTCGACCTCGGGAGCGAGCGCGCCGACGTCGCGAGCGTGGTCGCGAAGCTGAAGAAGCTGCGCTGCGTCGAGATCGCCGAGACCGACCGGGCGATCGAGCCGACGGTGATCCCCGACGATCCCGACTACGGCCCCAACCAGTGGGACCTCAAGTCCGACAAGATCGACGCCGAGTCGGCGTGGGACACGGTCACCGACTCGAGCGCGCTCGTCGTCTTCGTGATCGACACGGGCGTCGAGACGACGCACGACGACATCGTGGACAACCTCTGGTCGAACCCGGGCGAGATCCCCGGCGACGGCGTCGACAACGAGGGCAACGGCTTCGTCGACGACGTCCACGGCTGGAACTTCGAGCTCGACGACGCCGACCTCGAGGACCACTGGCCCCACGGCATGCACGTGAACGGGATCATCGGCGCCGAAGGGAACAACACGAACAAGGTCGCCGGCATCAATTGGCGCTGCCAGCTGGCGCAGGCGAAGATCTTCGACAACGGCGGCGGCACGTGGGAGGGCGGCGCGGCCGCGACCACCTACGCCGCCGACAACGGCGGCCGCGTCACCAACAATTCGTGGGGCGACACCGCCCCGGGCCCGCAGGTCTTCGAGGACGCCGCGGCCTACGCCGACAGCCTCGACCTGCTGCAGGTCGCCGCGGCCGGCAACGAGGGAAACACCAACGCGTTCTGGCCGGCCGCCTACGCGCAGTTCCTCTCGGTCGCCTCGACCGACTCCGGCGACAACCTCTCCTGGTTCTCGACGCACGGCAACTGGATCGACATGGCGGCGCCGGGCGAGTCGATCTGGAACCTCTGGATCGGCAACTCGCAGACGTGGCTCTCGGGGACGTCGATGGCCTCGCCCCACGTCTGCGGCGCCGGCGCGCTGCTGCGCACCGTGAACCCGCAGCTCACGAACCTCGAGTCGCGCGTCGCGCTGCGCCTCGCGACCGACGACCTCGGCACGCCGGGCTACGACGACTCGTTCGGCTTCGGCCGGCTCGACGTCAAGAAGGCGGTCGACGCGGCGGCCGCGATCTCGCTCTCGACGCGCGACGTGGCGCGTCCCGGCAGCGTGACGATCTCGCTGTCGCAGCCGGGCGAGGCGAACATGACCTACGTACTGATGGCGGGCATCTCCGACATCGTGCCAGGGCTGCAGCTCTCGACCTTCGATCCGCTCGACTTCCGGACGCTGCCGCTCGAGTTCGACGCGGTGACGAACTTCTGCCTCTACGTCCAGCCCAACCCGATCCTCGACCCGTCGATCGGGACGCTCGACGGCAACGGCCAGGCGCAGGCGACCTTCCACGTGATCGGCGGGCCGGTCTTCAAGGACCGCACCGTCTCGCTGGTCTACGTCACGTTCGACCCCGCCGACCTGAACCACGTCCGCTTCATCTCGGCGCCGACGTCGTTCCACGTGCACTGAGAGGCGGGCGGAGGCCCGACGACCGAGACTGGAAAGCACTCCGGCGAGTCGCTCCGAACTTCCGCCGGCAGGAAGCAGGGACCGGGCGGCGCCCACGCGCCGCCCGGCTCCTTTTCGGTCTCAGAGCTTGTGCTCGAGCGCGAGCTCGGCGATGCGGCGCTCGAGCGCCTTCCTCTTCTCGTCGCGCCGCTCGGCGAGCTTCTGGCGCGCGGCCGTCTGCTCCGCGACGCGGTCCTCGCTCTTCTGGAGCTGGTCGACGTAACGGCCGCGCAGCTGCTGCTCGGCGGTCGAGCTGCCGAGCGCGCCGAGGTTCTTGCGCAGCCGTTCCTGGTCCTGCGCGAGCCGCTGCAGCTCGGCGTCCGTCGCCTGCATCTGCCGCTCGAGGTCGGCGAGCTCCGCCTTGGCCGCGACGAGCTCGCGCAGCGCCTTCTCCATCTCCGCCGAGAGCCAGCGGCTGCGCACCCAGAGCTCGACGTCGTCGCTGCTCACGTTGGAGAGCGCCACCTGCTGCACCAGCGGCGTCTCCTCGACCACGCGCAGGCTCG
>DASRRB010000154.1:0-20223 GCA_035695985.1 Planctomycetota bacterium
GGCAGCTTCAGCGACCCCAGGACCGGCCGCATCCAGGTCCGCGAGGTCGACGTCACCACCGAGACCTCCCACGTCGCCCGCAAGTACATGATCCGCCTCGAGAAGGACGACCTCGTGATTCCCGAGCGCCTCGCCGCGCTCGCGAAGGCCGCCGCCATGAAGCCCGAGGAGTTCCACGCGAGGTACGCCCACGTCGTCGCGGGGCCGGCGGCGCTCGAGGTGTCGCGGGACTGAGGTCGGGGGCGCGCGCGGGCGTCCACGCGGCGCGAGCGATCACTTCGGCGGGCGGCGGAACGGACCGCGCGGGCCGCTCGGGACCGAGCCCGGCAGCAGCTGCTGACGGACGACGCGGACCGCTCCGGGCTCCGACGGCGCGAGCTTCCAGTCGCCGCCGAGCGTACGCGGCGCGAGCGCGCCGCGATCCCAGGGCTGCGGGTCGCGCGACTGGACCTTGGTCCCCTCGACCTTCGTTTCGTACATGCCGTAGGTGCGATCCAAGTCCGGGTCGCGCAGGAAGTCGAATCCGGAGACGAACTGAATCGTTCCGTTCGGACGGTGGATCAGGACGGTCGAGTCCTCCTCCGGTTCGTCGAGCCGGAATTGGCGGCATGGCTCGATCCCGATGCTCGAGTAGTCGCAGTAGAGGAACTGGCGTGGCAGCGCTCCGTTGCGCGCGTGCGTCCAGTCGATCTCGATCAGGTCGGGCAGGAGTCTCACGCCCGACGCGACGACGACGCCCTCCCCGCGCACGAACTGACGCGAGGCTCGACCGTCGACGCGCGCCTCGACGATCGCGCCGGACGTCCGCGCGGAGCGGCCACCGGACCCAAGCCGCAGGTGAAGCGCGTGTCGCGCATGGTCGGGCTGCGCCGCGCGCAGCTCGACCCCGGCGCCATCGGCGGCGACCGCGACGGCGTCGAGGTCGGCGTCCTGGTCGAGGTCGGCGAGGATCGCGGGTGAACCCGCGGGAGCGCCGCCGCCGACGGCGAGCGTCGCGCTCGTCTCGGCGAGCAGGGATCCGAGCCGCGCGACCAGTGCACCGCCCCTCGAGTCGGGCGCCGGCGCGACCAGGTCGAGCTCGCCGTCGAGATCGGCGTCGACCAGCGTCGCGCGCTCGCTCGCGAACGGAGCGAGCCAGGGCAGCGGCGCCGGCGCGTCGAACGTCCCGTCGCCGCGGCCGCGCTGCCACGCGACCGGCGCGTCGATCCAGAGCACGTCGGCGACGCCGTCGCGGTCGAGGTCGGCGAGCCGCGGACGGTGCTCCGCGTGCGACCGCAGGCCGCTCGCGGCGGGCGGGACCGTCTCGAAGCGGCCGAGC
Source organism: Planctomycetota bacterium (assembly GCA_035695985.1). Classification (GTDB taxonomy): domain Bacteria; phylum Planctomycetota; class B15-G4; order B15-G4; family SIAN01; genus DASRRB01. The sequence continues at coordinate 1,319 of DASRRB010000154.1, forward strand.
TTGCGGCAGCGCAGCAGCCGCGTCGCGGCGCCGGCGCCGCCGCAGATCAGGTCGACGTCGCGGTCGCGATCGAAGTCCTCGCACGCGATCCACGCGAGCGGCGCATCGCTCTTCGGGAACGGGATGCGCGCTTCCGCCATGCGCAGCGGTCCGGTCTTCCAGACGGACGCGCGATCCTCCGTCGTCGCAAATCCCTGGTTGCGCCACGCGTACAGCGCGCCCCCCAGGATGGCGACCACGTCCTCGTCGCCGTCCCCGTCGAAGTCGAGCACGAGGAGATCGGAGCAGGCGCCGCGCGTCGTCTCGGCGGCCTCCTCGCTCCAGCGGCCGTCCGCGCCCGGATCGAACACCGCGAGCCCGTTCGGTCCGCCGACGACGACGCTGCGGTCGCCGAACTCGAGCCGTTCCAGGTCCGCGATGCGCGCGCAGGTCGCGTCGACGTCGGCGAGCCGCTCGGGCGCAAACGCGCCGTCACGTCGCTGGCGCAGCAGCAGGAGCCCGCGCGCATCGGCGACCAGCACGTCGTCGTCGAAGTCGCGCTCGAAGTCGGCGACGTCGAGCGAGCGCACGGCTCCCTCGGTCGCGAAGTGGAGCTGCGGGGCCGTCGTCCACGTCGCGAACGGCGCGTCCGCGACGCCCGCCGGCGCGAACATCCGCGGCCGCGGCAGATCGACGCCGAGCGGCCCGCCCTGCGTGAACGGCTCGAGCGTGACGTCGAGGTCGGAGTCGCGCCACTCGCGGTAACGAGGGACGTCCGGCCGCGCGCGCGGCCCGCCGTCGAACACGCGCGACGCGCGCTCGAGCACCGGCAATGCGAACGGCCCGAGCCGCTCCGGATCCTCCTTCAGCAGCTCGACCAGCAGCTTCACCGACTCCGCGTCGGCGGCCCTCGCTTCGGCGGAGTTCCCGTCGTCCGCCTCGTCGAAGTCGCGCGCGTCCTCGAGCAGGAGGTTCCAGCGCGCCCAGACGTTCGTCGGCTCGAGCTCGAGCACGCGGCGCAGCGACGCGCTCCAGTCGGAGCGGAGCGCTCGGACGGACTCGCCGGCGTTCGCGTGGAGCAGCGGGCGAGCCGTCTCGGCCTCGGCGTACGCGATCTGCAGCTCGAGAGCGCCGTGCTCGCGCGCGTTCTTCAAGAGGAGCTGCACGCGTTCCGAGCGCGGCGACCGGCTCGCCGACTCGATCAACGCGGCGGCGAGGTAGTCGTCCGACGTGCCGTCGTACCACTCGAGGAGTCTCGAGCTGAGCTGGCTCGCGCGGTCGAAATCGAGCTGGCAGAAGCACGCCGCCGCGATCCCGCGCATGCGATCGAACGCTTCGTCCGGGACGTGCTTCCGCAGCTGCGGCGTCGACTGCGCCACGAACAGCGCGAGCCAGATCGCCGACGTCATCGCGGACTCCTGCGCCCGGAGCGGTTCGCGTCCCGCCTCCTCGCGCCTTCAACGTCGCCGGACGCGATTTCGTTCAACGCGGCGCGGACGCCGTCGGCGCGAGCGGCGGTACGAGGATCCTCCCCGGCCGCGTGTTCCATTCCCGCCGGTAGAGCGCGTGGACTTCGTCGTCGGGGTAGTGCTCGCCGGGTCCGTACGGGTACCCCGACATCGCGTGGAACGGCAGCGGCTCGACGGTCTGCGAGGTCACCGTGTTGGGGTCGCCGTCCTTGGCCCAGCCGTCGAGGTAGAGGAGCCAGGTGCGCGACATGCCGGGGGCGGGCGGCGGGATCGCCGAGGCGTCGAAGCGCAGGTCGATCGTGTCGCCGGCGGAGAGGATGACGAAGCGGTCGTCGGGGTCGCCGAGGAGCGGGAGGACGTCGCCGTAGCGCGTGAGCATCCCGTCGTGCTGGTTCCAGCGGGCGTTCGCTTCGAGGTGGTTCCAGTCGAAGAGCTGCGGCTGGTCGGGGCGGCGCGCGGTCGGCTGGCTGAAGCCGCGAAACGAGAGCGCCGCCGACTTCGGTTCGAGCTTCGTCACGGTGAAGGGCGCGTCGCCATTCGAAGGGGAGTCGTCGTCGTCGAGCGCGACGCGGATCGAGTCCCAGTAGAGCTCGAGCGTCGTCGTGATGCGCAGGCGTGGGTCGGCGCGGTTCAGCAGGTCGCCGACGTCGAGGACCATCGTCTTGGTCTTGCCGGTCGGGAAGCCGATCGGCGGGCCGCAGTCGCGCCATTCGGACGATGAGCCGGCTTCGCCGTGGCCATCCGGCACGCTGAAGATCGGCGGCACGAACTCGATCGAGCCGTTCTTGGCGGCGGCGAGGTTCACGCTCGCGTCGCCCCACTGCAGCCACCCGGTCATGAGCAGGCGGACGCGCTTCGCGGTCTTCGCGGCGTCGGGCAGCGTGAGCTCGAGCGTGCTCGCCGTCGCGATCCCGCGGAAGACCTCGCCGATCGGCCGGAACGGGATCGCCGGCGTCTCGTCGTTCCGCGCGAGCGCGCCGGTCCAGTCGACGCCGTCTTGGTCGACGGCCTTCGCGAGACCGACGACGTGCTGCATCGCGTGGATCCGCTTGGGCGGGAACGGCGGGAAGCAGAAGCGCTCCTCGGGATGCAGCTCGACGTCCGCGGGATGGTCGACGACCCAGAGCTGCGCGCGGTCGAGGTACGTCACCTCGCGCAGCTCTTCCGTCAGCTGGAAGCGGTACTCGCCGTCGACCGGCCGCACCTGGTCCGGCGCGAGCCGCACAAACTCGTCATGCGCCGGCGGCACGAACATCTTCTCGTCGATCGGCAGCCCGAGCGGCGTGGCGCCGAGCACGTCGGTGATGAAGCGGTAGCGCGAGCCGTCCCACGCGTAGAGGAACGGGCACGAACCCGGCGGCCCCTTCTTCTGCTCGATCAGGAGGCGCAGCTCGGCGAACGGATCGACGGGGAGCTTCAGGATCGGCCGCTCCTCGGAGAGCGGCGGCAGGAGCTCGACGTCCTCCTTGTCGATCGACTGCAGCGGGTACTGCACGACGCCGTTCGGCCAGGTGAGGCGCAGGATCGGCGGCGCGTCGCTCTTCGGAAAGGTGAACTGCTGGTCGCAGCGGCGCACGAAGCGGCGCTCGTAGGTCGTGCCGGCGCGCATCTCGACGACGGTGCCGATGGCGAAACGGTTGTCCTTGCGGCCGCGCAGGACCATCAGCGCGCGCAGCGGCTGCACGTCGCGGTTGCCGGCGATGAGGGCCGCGCCCTGCTGCGCGAGTGCCAGGACGTCGAGCACGCCGTCGGAATCGAGGTCGTCGACGATCGGCAGGCAGAGGTCGGGGACGCCCGGGATCTCCGTCGGCTCGGCCGCGCCCGCCGTGCCGACGCCGAGGTAGAGGTCGAGCCCGCCCGTCGAATTCGTCGCGACGAGGTCGGGGGCGCCGTCCTCGTCGAGGTCGGCGAGGCCGTCCATCGTCGACGCCGCGGGGACGGCCGCGACGCGGCGCGCCGGCGCGAACGTCCCGTCGCCCTTCCCGTGCAGCAGCGCGGCCTCGAACCCGGTCACGAGCACGTCGGGCACGCCGTCGCGGTCGAAGTCCTCGAGCAGCGGCTCGTGCGCGAGCGGGCTCGGCAGCCCCGTCTTCGCCGGATCGAGCCGCTCGAACTGCCCGCGCCGTAGGCTGCTGAAGAGGAGCGTCGGCGCGTCCTTCCCGCCGAAGAGCAGGTCGACGTCGTGGTCGTGGTCGAAGTCCTCGATCGCGACCCAGTCGGCGCGCACTCCGGCGAGCGACGCGCGCCCGGTCGCGTCGTCGAACGCGATCGGCCCGACCGGCATCGGGACGGCGCCGTACATCGGCGTGCCGTGGTTGCGCAGCAGCTTCACGCCGTCGCCGGTCGCGAAGAGCAGGTCGAGCATCCCGTCGTGGTCGAAGTCGACCGGCTGGCAGTCGCGGACGTCGTGCAGCTCGGGCAGCCGCGAGCTGTCGTCGGTGAACCAGCCCGGCTGCTGCGCGAAGAAGAGGCGCGCGCCCGACTTCCCGAACGCGAGCACGCTCGAGTGCGCGCGGTAGGTCGGGTCCTGGTCCTTGTTCTCGTTGCGCAGGTCGAGCTCGACCGCGAGGACGCGGTCGAAGTCGCCGTCCGCGAGGCGCGCCGTCGTGAACAAGTTGCGGGAGCGCTGGCTCGCGATCCAGAGTCCGGTCGGGCCGGCGGCGACGACGTCGGTGCGGCGGTCCCCGTCGAAGTCGCCGACGTCGATCGAGCGCAGCTCGCCCGCCATCTCGAGCAGCGGGTAGGCGACCCCCCACCGGACCGGCAGCGCCGCGCGCTCCGGCGCCGCGATCTTCGGGTCGAGGTCGACGACGCGCACGTGGCCGAGGCGGCCCGTGCAGGTCTGGTAGATGAACTCGCGCGGCGAGCGCGGCTTGTCGAGGGCGTTGCTCTCGTCGACGAGCTTCGTCCCCGCCTCACGATCGCCCGGCGTGCCGCGCCGCTTCAGCAGCATCCCGTACCGGTAGGTCGCCGGCTGGTAGACCGCGGCCGCGAACTCGAGCCCCATCGAGTGGACCTTCTCGAACTGCGCCATCGCCGGATCGCGTTCGTCGAGGTACTGCAGCACGTCGCCGAGGTGGTAGTGCGGGAAGGCGTCGTCGGGCGCGAGCGCGACCGCGCGCTCGAGGAAGGGGCGCGCGCGCGCCGGATCGCGCGGATCGGCGCAGTTGGCCCAGACGACGCCGGGCAGATAGGCCGCCGCGGCGTTCTTCGGATCGCGGCGCGTCGCCTCGGCGCAGAGCTGCTCGACGTCCTCGGCGAGATGCGGGATCGGCGGGCGCTCGGTCGTCGGGTCGATCTGCCGCCCCATCAGGACACAGGCGACGTTGGCGAAGTCCTGCGCCGTCGCCTCCTTGCGCGCCGTGACGGCCCGCAGCACCCTCTCCGCCTCGTCCCAGCGCCGCTCTTCGAAGAGCGACGCGCCTTTCTCCCGCTCGGCCTGGATCGAGGACTCCTGCACGACGGAGCGCGTGACGGCGAGCGCGACGACGCACGCGGCGGCGAGCAGCACGCCGCCGGCAGAACCTGCAGACATGGCGGCTCCTTCGAGCGGCGCGCGACGATCGCGAGACGAATCGACTCAGTTCGACGCCGCGGCGCCGGCCGGTTCAATCAGCGTTCCGATCAGCCGACGCCCCGGCCGCGTGTTCCACTTCCTCTGGTAGGCGTCGTGGGCGTCGTCGTCGGGGTAGTGCTCGCCCTCGCCGTAGGGGTAGCCGGACATGCCGTGGAACGGGAGCGGGTCGACGGTCTGGGAGAACATCGTGTTGGGGTCGGCGTCCTTGGCCCAACCGTCGAGGAAGAGGAGATAGGTGCGCGCCGTGCCGGACTTCGGCGGCGTGGTCGTCGCGTCGAAGCGCAGGTCCATCGCGTCGCCGGAGCCGAGCAGCACGAACTCGTCGTCGATCTGCGAGAGCAGCGGCAGGACGTCGCCGTAGCGCGTGAGCATCCCGCGGTGCTGGTTCCAGCGCGGCTCGTTCTCCAGATGCGCCCAGTCGAAGCGCGCCGGATGGTCGCGCACGTCGTCGCGGATCGGCGCCGAGAAGCCGCGCGACCAGAGGTCCGCGCGCTTGGCCTCGAGCTTCGTCACGGTGATCGGCGCGTCGTCGTCGTCGACCGCCACGCGGATCGCGTCCCAGTAGAGGCGGATCGTCGAGAAGATGCGCAGGCGCGGGTCGGCGCGGTTCAGCATGTCCGTCACGTCGATCACCATCGTCTTGGTCTTGCCGGCGGGGAAGCCGACCGGCGGGCCGCACTCCTTCCAGCCGCCGGATGAACCGGCTCCGCGATTTTGACCGGCTTCGCCGTGGCTGTCCGGCACCGAGAAGATCGGCGGCACGAAGTCGAACGCCTTCGTGTGGTCCGCGGCGATGTTGACGCTCGCGTCGGTCCAGTAGAGCCAGCCGGTCATGAGCAGCCGGACCTTCTTCGCGCTCTTCACCGCGTCGGGCAGCGTGAGCTCGAGCGTGTGCGCCGTGACGAGGCCGAGGTAGCGCGAGTCGAGCGGCTCGAACGGGACGGCGTGCACGTCGTCGACGCTCGTGAGCTCCTTCGTCCAGTCGTGGCCCTTCTGGTCGACCGCCTTCACGATCGGCAGCGCGCCGCGCACGGTGTGGATCTTCTGCGGCGGGAAGGGCGGGAAGCTGAAGCGCTCCTCCGGATGCACCTCGACGCCGGCGGGGTGGTCGACGACCCAGAGCTGCGCGCGATCGAGGTACGTCACCTCGCGCAGCTCCTCCGTGAACTGGAAGCGGTACTCGCCGTCGACGGCCGCGAGCTGCTCCGACGTGACGCGCACCAGCTCGTCGTGGTCGGGCGGGACGTACATCCCCTCCTTCATCGGGAGGCCGAGCGGGGTCGTGCCCAGCACGTCGCTCACGAAGCCGTACCCCGAGGGGCCCCATGAATAGAGGAAGGGACAGGAGCCGATCAGCCCCTCCTTCTGGGGGACGGCGACCACGGCCGCGACGCGGCCCGCGGTTTTCGCGCCAGGCTTCGCGGCTTCCGCGAGCACGGACGGGCACTGCTTGTCGTCGGCGCCGCCCTTCGGCTGCACGAGGTTCTGGACGACTCCGTTGGGCCAGCTGATGCGCGCGACGTCGGCGGTCGCGCGTGTACCGAGTCCGAAGACCTGTCGTCGGCCCTGCGCGAGGCGGCGCTCGTAGTGGCTGCCCGCGCGCACCTCGCAGACGGCGCCGACCGCGCCGCGGTTGTCCTTGATGCCCTTCAGCAGCAGCGTGAGCGCGTGGCCGCCGGCGACGCTGCCGCGCTCGAGCTGCACGCCCTCCTCGCCCTTCGCCTGCGCGATCGTCACGAGGTCGAGCGCGCCGTCGTCGTCGAAGTCGCCGAAGAGCGGCGGCGCGCCGGCCAGCCCATGGCCGCCGAGCGCGAGCTCCGGCGCCCCCGCCGCGGTCAGCGAACCGCAGTGCATCTTCAGGAGTCCGTCGGCCGCCTGACCGACGAGGTCGGGCTCGCCGTTCCAGTCGAGATCGAGGAGCGTCGTGTCGCGTCCGTCGTGCGATCCGAGCAGCGCCGCGAGGTCGGGCAGCGGCTGCGGCGGACCGAACTTGCCCTTGCCGTCGTTCCTCTGCCATGCGGGCGGCGATCCGGGTTCGAGCACGTCGACCTTGCCGTCGTGGTCGAGGTCGATCAGCAGCGGCTTGCCGTGCAGCGACTCGGCGAGCCCGGTCGTCTTCGGCAGCTGGACGTCGAAGCGGCCCTTGCGCAAGTTCGAGATGACGAGCGGCGGCGTCTGCGCGCCGCCTGCGATGAAGTCGATGTCCTGGTCGGCGTCGAAGTCCTCGCTCGCGACCCACTCGAAGGCGCCGGCCGGCATCCCGGTGTCGGCGGAGACGTCGTGGAACTGGATCGAGCCCTTGCGCGCGAGCGTCGAGTCGTCCTTCGGGATGCCGTCGTTGCGGACGAGCTTCACCCCGCCCGCGGTCGCGAAGAGCAGGTCGAGGTGGCCCTCGTGGTCGTAGTCGACGCCGGCGACGTCGGCGACGCCGGTCAGCGCGGGCAGCTGGCCGGTCTCGTCGCGAAGCACGTCCTTCGCGTCCGGTGAGAACAGGCGCACGCCGTCCTTGCCGAGCACGAGCAGGCTCGCGCCGCCTTCGTTCTCCAGGTCGAGCGCGACGACGCGCGTGCCGGCGATGCGGCCCTTCGCGTCCTTCACCTCCACGGTCTTGAAGCCGTCGGCGGCGGCGCCGTCGCGCAGCGCGACCCAGAGCCCGTTCGCACCGAGCGCGACCAAGTCGTCGCAGCCGTCGTTGTCGAGGTCGGCGACCGCGAGCGACGCGATCGCTCCCGCTTCCTTCAAGTGGACGCCGCCGTACGGCTCGAACTTCACCGGCGGCGGCGAATTCGGCGCGTCGCCCGGCCGCGCGACCGGCGGCGGCGACTTCACGCGCGCGAGGTTGCCGAGGTGGATGTCGTCGAGCGACGCCTCCGGCGCGCCGTCCTTCGTGAGCTGCCCGTGCTCCTTGGTGAGCGTCGCGGCCGTCGCCTTGTCGTCGCCCTGGTTGCGCTTGCGGATCAGGCGGGAGAGGCGGTAGACGGCCGGCTTGTAGTAGGAGCCGGCGTACTCGATCCCGCGCGCCTTCACGAACTCGAGCTGCTCGATCGCGCCCTTCAGGTCGCCCGTCTCGTCGAGCGCCTCCGACCAGCGCATGCGCGCCGGCACGTCGTCGGGCGCGAGCTTGACGGCGAGAGCGAACTCTTTGAGCGCGTCGGCCGGCACGAGCTCCTTGTCGAACGCGATGAGACCGAGGACGTAGTGGGCCGCCGCGCACGCGGCGTCCTTTTCGACCGCCTTCTGGCAGAGCCCCTTCGCCTCCGCGACCTGCGCCTGCGCCTTGGCCGGGTCGTCGGGGAATCGGTGCAGCTTGACGCACGCGAGATTCGCGAGGTCCTGCGCCGTCGCGGCCGGGTTCTTCGCGACCGACTCGAGGACGGCGTGCGCCTCCTCCCACTTCTCCTCGCCGAACCAGCCGGCGCCGACTTCGCGCGCGATCGCGAGCTCGTCGTCCTTGCTCTCCCGGCCCGCCGGCGCGACGGCCTCGTCCCGCGTGCACGCGGCCGCGGCGAGCGCCGCGAGCAGGACGAGGGCGCTGCGGCGCACCGCGACGCTTCGTGATCCGACGGCCATGCGCGGCTCCTCCGAGCTTCCCGGTCGAAGTGCAAGGGACTCCGAAGTTCTTACCAAGCGCCCGGCGCCGCCCGAGCGCGCGCGCCGCTTGGAAAATTGCTCCCGACTCCGCCCGGCGGCTGCCCCCGCCGCTGCGACCCCCGATCGCTCGAAAAGAACTAGGGGCCTGGAACGGGCCCGTGGGGAATCGAGATGGCGGACGTGACCAGCGGAACGCGGACGTCGCTCCGCACCGGTCTCGAGCAGGTGAAGGAGCTGCTGCGCCAGATCCGGCGCGCCGAGGGGTTCCCCGAGTTCGACGGGCTGATCGGCCAGTGCGCGGAGAAGCTCTGCGCGATCGCGCCGCTCTCCGGCGAGGACCGCGAGTCGTCGCTGCCGCAGGTCCTCTCGCGCATCGGGATCGGGCTCGCGCGCGAGGGGCGGCTCCAGTTGTGGGCGAGCCTGCTCGCGCGCTTCCTGCAGGAGGCGTCGGCGCGCCGCGACCTCCACGCGATCCGCGCCAGCACGACGACGGTCGAGCTCGCCGCGAGCCAGCCGTCGCTCGAGGCGATCTTCCAGAGGTTCAAGGAGCCGCAGCCGCCGCGCGTCGACGCGCTGGTCGATCTGCTGAAGATCCTGCCGGCGACCTCGCTCGCGGCGGCGACCCGGCTCGCGATCCGTTCGATGCCCGACTTCCTGCTCGAGCCGGTGCAGGAGTTCTGCCGCGAGTCGTCGGCCCACCACTGCGAGGGGCTCGTCGAGCTCGCCGGCGATCCCGACCCGGTGATCGCGCACTTCGCGCTCCACGTCGTCGAGGGAACCGACGACGACCGCGTGACGCGCCTCGGCGCCGTCGCGCTGCGCCATGCCGACCCCGCCGTGCGCCTCGCGGCGCTGCGGCTGCTGGGCGGGCGCGTCAGCGACCCGGTGACGAAGCTGCTGCTCGAGCGGCTCGAGAGGCGCTTCAAGACGCCGCTCGCGCCCGACGAGGAGGTCGAGCTCTACCGGTCGCTGGTCGCGACCGGCCGCGCCGACGTGCTGGTGCGCGTCGAGGAGCGCCTCGTGGCCGCGCCCGCCTCCTTCGCCTTGCGGCTCAAGGCGCTGGTGACGGCGCCGCCCGAGGATCCGGTCGCGACAGCGATCGTGAAGGAGCTCGTCGCGCAGACGTCGCTCCAGGCGCGCGACCTCCTGCGGCGCGGCACGAAGTCGCGCCATCCCGCCGTCGCGAAGACGTGCCGCGACGCCCTCGCCGGGAAGGACTGATCCGGAGCGTCCGCTTCGCGATTGAACGTCGCGGCGAATCGCCGATGATCGCGCGATTCGCCATGAGCCAAGAAACACTCCGCTCGCTGGAAACCGGTCTCCTCGAAGCCGCGGCGCGCGCGCTCGGCCGCGCCGATGCGACGGGGCTGCGCAGCGCCGACGCGCCCTCGCCCGAGGTGGGCGACCTCGCCGTCGGCTGTCACGGGCTCGCGAAGGAGCTCAAGAGCGACCCGCAGGCGCTGGCGCAGAAGGTCGCCGCCGCGCTCGCGACCGACGCGCGCTTCGCCGACGCGCGCGCCGACAAGGGCTACGTCAACGTCCGCTTCGAGCGCGGGCTGCTCTGGCGGACGGTCGCCGGCGAGGTCGCGCGCAGCGGCGCCCGGTTCGGCGCCGACGCGGCGGCCGCGCGCGAGCGCTGGCTGGTCGAGTACTCCGGCCCCAACACGAACAAGCCGCTGCACATCGGCCACCTGCGCAACACGATCCTCGGCTTCGCGATGTCGAACGCGGTCGAGCTGCACGGTCACGAGGTGATCCGATACAACATCGTGAACGACCGCGGCATCCACATCTGCAAGTCGATGGTGGCCTACCGCGAGTTCGGCGGCGGGGTGACGCCGGAGAGCAGCGGCGAGAAGGGCGACCACCTGGTCGGCCGGATGTACTCGCTCTTCGCGAAGAACGCGGGGCTCGAGTTCGAGGCGTGGGCGAAGGGGCCGGGCGCGGCCGAGATCGAGGCCTTCGTGGCGGCGAAGCGCGTCGAGATCGCCGCGGGCGCCGACCTCGCGCTGCGCAAGCGTTTCCTCGTCGAGCAGGAGGCGGCGGGCCGCGCGCTCCCGTTCAAGCCGGCCAAGGTCAAGCCGCAGGTCTACCCCGAGAAGATGAAGGCGGAGCCGCCGCTCGAGGCCGACTACGCGCAGTGGCTCGCCGCGCATCCGGGGGACGTCGCCGACCTGCAGCGCAGCGAGGGGCTGAAGCGGGCGCAGGCCGCGGTCGCGCGCCGCTTCGAGGCCGAGGTCTCGCGGCTGCACGAGAAGACGCGCGACTACTTGCGGCGCTGGGAGGCGAACGACTCCGAGGTCCGCGAGCTCTGGCGCACGATGAACGGCTGGGTGCTGGCCGGCATCGAGCAGACCTACCGCCGCCTCGGCGTCCGCTTCGACCACGTCGACTACGAGAGCGACGTCTACCTGCTCGGCAAGGAGATCGTCGGCGAGCTGCTCGCGAAGGGCGTCGCGAAGAAGAACGCCGAAGGCGCGATCGTCTTCGAGCAGCCGGGCCGGACGCCCGCGGATCCACCGTCGGAGAAGGTGCTCCTGCGCGCCGACGGGACGTCGGTCTACATCACGCAGGACGTCGGCTCGCTGGTGCGCCGCTACCGGCGCCACTCGCCCGACCGCATCGTCTACGTGGTCGGCTCCGAGCAGGAGCTCCACTTCGAGACGTTGTTCGCGCTGGTGGGACATTTCCTGCCCGCGCTCAAGGGACGCTGCGTCCACCTCTCGTACGGCATGGTCGAGCTGCCGCACGGGAAGATGAAGTCGCGCGAGGGCGAGATCATCGAGGCGGACGGCTTCCTCGACACGGTGCACGACGCGGCGGAGGCGCAGGTGCGCTCGCGCAGCCCCGAGCTCGACGCCGCCGAAGTGACGCGGCGCGGCGAGGCGATCGCGCTCGCGGCCGTGAAGTACCACCTCCTCAAGTTCAGCAAGCGGTCGACGGTCAAGTTCGACGTCGACGAGGCGCTCGACATGAACGGCAAGACCGGGCCGTACTGCCTCTACGCGGTCGCGCGCATCCGGTCGATCCTGCGCAAGGTCGAGGCGGCGGGCGGCGCGACGAAGCTCGACCTCGCCGTCGACGCCGCGCGACTCACCCCCGCCGAGGCGCAGCTCCTGCTCGCGGCGGCGCGCTTCCCCGCGGCGGTGAGCCAGGCGGTGCGCGACCTCGAGCCCTTCCACGTGGCCGACCACGTCTTCCGCCTCGCCAAGGAGTTCAACTCCTGGTACACGGCGCAGGCGCCGGACGGGACGACGCTCCATCCGGTCGTCCAGTGCAGCGACCCGGCGACGCGGGCGCTGCGCGTCTCGCTGCTGCGCCTGATCGAAAGTGCACTCGAGAACGGCCTCCAGGTGCTCGGCATCGCGACGCTGCAGGAGATGTAGGCGGGGCGCCGCCGCGGTCTTTGCGGAATTCCCGCAGGTCCGCCGCACGCGGTCCCGCGGTTGCTCCCGGGCCGCCCGACCGGGCGTGTCGCGGAGCCGTTCATGGACCCTGCCGAGCCGTCTTCGAGAGTCGCTTCGTCGTCGCATGGCGTCCGCGCCGTCGCGCTGCTCGGCATCTCCTGCCTGGCCGCGGCGTGCGGCGGCGGAGGCGGCGGCGGTCACGCCGGCGAGACGTCCGCCTCGTTCTTCCTGACCGACGTCAAGTACGGACGGCTGGTCGAGGAGCCGACCGGCGCGCGGCTCGTCTCTCCGCTCACGACGGTCGCGACCGATCCGGTCAGCGGCCTCGTGGTGCCGGGCTCCTTGCAGCCGCTCGCGCCCGGCGTCGACGTCGACGTCCCGCAGTCCTTCGGGATCGGGCCGAACTTCCTGCCGATCGTCGTGCCGCGCAACGGCGTGCTGCAGCTCGAGTTCTCCGCCGCGGTCGCACCGGACTCGGTCTTCGCCGACGTGATCGACGTCGACGGGTCGATCCTCACCGACGGCAGCGTCCAGGTGCGCACGCAGTCGGGGCGCGGCGTTCCCGTGACGCTGCGCCAGCCCGCGCCGAACGTGCTCTGGATCGTGCCGGTGACGCCTGCGAGCGTCGGCTTCCCGGCGAGCCCGATCGACTTCGGGCCCGACGGCGCGCCGCGCGCGGACGCGACCGGCTTCCTGCGCCTGGTCCTGCCGAAGAGCGGCGGGGCGCTCCTGACGAGCGTGCAGGGCGCGGCGCTCGGGTCGCGCGCCGACCGGCTCGGCGACCCCGGCACCGCGGTCGCCTTCAACCCCGGCAACCGCGTGCTCGACTTCATCGCGCAGAACCAGCTGATCCCGACCGACGAGTCGTTCAACGGCTTCCTGCCCGACATCGCGCCGCCGCGCATCCAGCGCACGCACCGCCACGAGAAGACGCTCGACTTCGCCGCGGGCGACGGCGCTTCTTCGACGTCGATCACCGACGCCGCGGCGGCCTTCTCGACCGCCGCGCGCTCGGGGCTCGGCGAGTGGGCCGGCGGCCGGCTCACGCTGCGGCCCGGGCTCGCGACCGAGGAGACGCACGTCGTCGCCTCGAACAGCACCACCGTCGTGACGATCGCCGACGCGTTCACCGCGCTCCCGCGCGACGGCGACCTCTACCGGATCGAGCGCGCCGAGTTCTTCGAGCCCGACCCGCTGCACCCGATCGATCCGGTCACGTTCGACCCGAACGACCCGGAGAACGCGAACAACGGCGACTTCGCGCAGTTCGTCGAGGCGTTCGAGATCGACGCGAACGGCAACGGGGTCGGCGCGCCGCTCGCGCTCGGCACGCCGCTGCCCCCCTTCTCCGAACTGCACGTCCGCTTCAGCGAGCCGATCGCCGCCGAGTCGGTCGGCGTCTACGAGGACTTCCAGGTCCGCACCGACCCCGACCTCGGGCCGGGGTCGGAGATCCTCTCGCAGGCGCTGCTCGACCCGACGCAGCGGACCGTGATCCTGCGCCCGGCGCTCGAGGACCCGGCCCACGCGACGGCCAGGATCGTCGGATGGGCGCCGGTCGTGAAGGCGCTGCGCTTCGAGGTGAAGCTCGTCCCGAAGGGGAGCTTCCTGCAGGACCACCTTCCGCCCGAGGACGTGCAGAAGTTCATCGAGCTCGGCGAGCGCGGCGTCACCGACCTCGGCGGGCAGCCGCTCGCGTTCCCGCCGTCGGTCTTCGACCCCGCCCACCCGACGGTCACCTACTCGGCGCCGTTCCTCTCCGACCCGGCGCGCTCGACGCAGGTGCCGCCGCCGGTGCTCGACAGCTTCGGCGTGATCGTCCACCGCATGCAGGGCCGCCCGCGCACCGGCATCGACCCGGCGACCGGGCTCCCGGGCGTGAAGTACGTGGACCAGGCGAACTTCTATTCGCCGATCGCCGACGTCAACCTGCAGGCGAACGGCTTCCTCGCCGGCTCGCCGGTCGTCTTCGTCACCAAGATCCACGACGACTTCTTCCCGCCGCCGCACGGGCAGTTCGGCGCGTTCCCGCTCGGCGCGGCGACGCCGCTCGCGAGCTTCAGCACGACGGGCGGGCCGCAGCCCCACGACGGCGCGCGCTTCCAGACGGTCTACCGCGACATCGACTGCTCGCCGAACCGCGACGCGCTCGCCGGCACGCTGCTCGACCTCTACCGCCTGAGCTGGGCGCCGATCGGCGGGAACGTCACGACCGACACGTACGACAACGTCTCGCTGCACTGCGCCCATTCGTCCTACCGGCCGATGACGACGCAGAACGGCGGCTACACGTCGTTCCCCGTCAGCGGGCTCGGGCAGCCGTTCGACTTCGCGGCGTGGCAGAGCCTGATCGACCCGAACAAGACCGACGCCTGCAACCTGAACTGCCAGGCCAACGAGGGGCCGAACTACTGGGACTCGCTGGTCACGGTGGTGCCGCCCGGCACGACCTACAAGATCACGCAGGCGAGCCTCTTCACGCCGCCCTTCGACTCCCACCCCTACTGCCCGTGGCCCGCCTTCACGACGAACTTCCAGTACAACAACGGCGACGTCCCGAAGGCGGAGAAGGCGCTTCGCAAGGCGACGAACGACGCGTTCAACTGCTTCGGACAGCCGGCCTGGCTCGAGCGGCGCGTCTTCAACTCCGACGCCGACCAGGACAACCTCGGCGGCGACAGCATGCTGGTCGAGGTGCGCATCCGTCCGCAGACGACGAACATCTCGCGCGCCAACGGCTTCACGTTCTCGATCGGCGTGCTGCTCGCCCCGAGCCCGAACTTCCGCCTCTTCTCGCTCGGCTCGACGGGCAAGACGGTCAACCCCGACAGCCAGGTCCAGAAGGCGGCGCTCTGCGCGATCGGCAACACGCAGAACCCCAACGGCGCCACGATCGGCGACAACGACCGCTACTTCGCCGCGTTCGACTACGTGAAGACCACGTCGGTCATCACGTCGCCCTTCGTGCGCGTCTTCCCGCCGGACACGCCGGCCCCCGACTACTTCGCGCCGGTGATCCAGCCCGGCCTCGCCGAGCAGCCGCTCGGCACGCAGGTGAAGCTCGAGTTCGAGGGGGCCAACAACAACAAGGGGGCGAGCCCGACCGGCTTCTCGACCAGCATCGACGTCGCGGACGGCCGCCCCAACGTCGCCTTCCGCGCCACCTTCGTGGGCAACGTGCAGACCTTGCTGCTTCCCAACTTCGACCTCATCGCGATCCCGTACCGGCGCCCGTGAGCGCCCACCGGGACGGTCTCCAGGGGGAATGACGGGGCGGCGGCGGGGCGCGCAAGCGCCGGCCGCTCCTCGAGGGATCGCCCGGGGGGGAACCATGGCGAAGCGTGGCCGAGTCGGAGGGGGGGCGCTACGATCTCGAGCCGCCGCAAGGAGCCCGCGCGACCTGATCCAATCGAGGTGCCGATCCGAGCTCGCCCTTCCGCTTCACCCAGGAGGCAGGGCGGGCTCCTTCGTTCCCGAGACGGCCGCGGAATGCATCCTTAACTGGAGCGGGAAATGACGGATTCAATGTCCCTCCCGAAGGGTCGGCGCACGACGTCGGGTGCGCGGTCGCTCCTCGTCCGATCGATCCCCGCGCTCGCCCTCCTCGGAGTCGCGACGGGCTGCGGCGGAGGCGGCGGCGGCAGCGGCGCCGGCACGACGTCGTCGTCCTTCTTCGTGACCGACGTGAAGTACGGCCGCCTGATCGACGAGGGGAACGGCCCGAGACTGGTTTCGCCGCTCACGACGGTCGACGTCGACGCGATCACCGGCAAGGTCATCCCCGGCTCGCTGCAGCCGATGGCGAACGGCGTCGACGTCAACGCGCTCCAGACGTTCGGCATCGGGATCAACTACCTGCCGTGCGTGATCCCGCGGAACGGCGTGCTGCAGGTCGAGTTCTCGGCGCCCGTGAACGCCGCGACGATCTTCGCCGACATCATCGACACCGACGGCTCGATCCTCAACGACGGCAGCGTCCAGGTGCGCACGGAGGCGGGCAAGGGCGTGGCGGTCGCGCTGAGCCAGCCGTCGCCCAACGTGATCTGGATCAACCCGGTCACCTCGCTCACCGTCGGCTTCCCGCCGAGCCCGGTCGACTTCGGGCCTGACGGCGAGGCGCGCGCCGACGCCACCGGCTTCCTGCGGCTGATCCTGCCGAAGACGGGCGGCTCGGTGATCCAGAGCACGCACGGCGCGATGCTCGGCTCGCGCGTCGACAAGCTCGGCGACGTCGTCAACCCCATCGGCTTCAACCCGGGCAACCGCGTCCTCGACTTCATCTCGCAGAACCAGCTCATCCCGACCGACGATTCGTTCAACGGCTTCCTGCCCGACATCTCTCCGCCTCGCATCATCCGGACGTACGCCTATTCGAAGACGCTGGCGTTCGGGTCGGGCGACTCCTCGACCAGCTCCTCGCTGACCGACGCGGCCGCGTCGTTCTCGACCGACGCCAGGTCGGGCCTCGGCGAGTGGGCGTCCGGCCAGATGGTCCTGCGGCCCGGCCTCGCCACCGAAGAGCGGCACGTCGTGCTCTCGAACACCGCCACGACGGTGACGATCGTCGACGTCTTCACGGCCGATCCCCAGGACGGCGACGTGTACCGCCTCGAGCGGGCCGAGTTCTTCGAGCCCGACCCGGCCAACCCGATCGACCCGGACCACTTCGACCCGAACGACCCGGAGAACTCCAACAACTCGGTCTTCTCGAACTTCGTGGCGGCGTACGAGATCGACGCGAGCGGCAACGTGCTGAACGGCCCGCTCCCGCTCGGCACCCCGATCCCGCCCTTCTCCGAGCTGCGCGTCCAGTTCAACGAGCCGATCTCCACCGACTCGGTCAGCCCCTACGAGGACTTCCAGGTGCGTTTCGACCCCGACCAGGGGCCGGGCTCCGAGATCCTCTCGCAGACGCTGCTCGACGCGACGCAGCGGACCGTGATCCTGCGGCCGTCGCGCGAGGACCAGTCGAACAGCACGTCGACGGTGGTCGGCTGGGGCAAGAACGTCAAGGTGCTGCGCTTCAATCTCTCGCTGATCCCGAAGTCGGGATACCTGCAGACGCACATGGACGCCGACCTGGTCACCGCCTTCCTGGAGAAGGGCTATCGCGGCGTGACCGACCTCGGCGGCCAGCCGATCGCCTTTCCCGATTCGGTCTTCGACCCTTCCGACCCGGTGATCACCTTCACGACGCCCTTCACGAGCGACGAGAGCCAGAGCACGCAGAACCCGGCGCCGCTGGTCGAGAGCTGGGGCGTGATCGTCCACCGCATGCAGGGGCGGCCCCACACGGGCATCGACCCCGACACCGGCAACCCGGGCGTCAAGTACCTCGACCAGATCAACTACTACTCGCCGATCGCCGACATCAACCTGCTGGCGAACGGCTTCCTGGCCGGCTCCCCGGTCGTCTACATCACGAAGATCCACGACGACTACTTCCCGCCGCCGCACGGCCAGTACAGCGCCTTCCCGCTCGGCGCCGGCTTCCCGCTGCAGAGCCTCACCACGGCGGCCGGCCCGCAGCCGCACGACGGCGCGCGCTTCCAGACGGTCTACCGCGACATCGACTGCTCGCCGAACCGCGACGCGCTCGCCGGCACGCTGCTCGACCTCTACCGCCTGAGCTGGGCGCCGATCGGCGGGAACGTCACGACCGACACGTACAACGACATCTCGGTCCACTGCGCGCACTCGTCCTACCGGCCGCAGACGCCGAACAACACCGCGTCCGCCCAATTCCAGCTGAGCGGGCTCGGTCCGCCGTTCGACTTCAAGAGCTGGGAGAGCCTGGTCGACCCGAACACGACGGACGTCTGCCCTGGCGGCTGCGAGAACAACCAAGGGCCGAACTACTACGACACGCTGGTCACGGTGGTCCCGCCGGGGACGACCTACAAGGTCACGCAGGCGAGCCTCTTCACGCCACCCTTCGACGCGCACCCCTACTGCCCGTGGCCGGTGTTCACCACCCGCTTCCAGTACAACAACGGCGACATCCCGAAGGCGGAGAAAGCTCAAAGGGATGCGGAGAACGCCGCCTTCAACTGCCCGGCGGGCTCGGGCGACAAGGTCTGGCTCGAGACGCGCACCTACAGCTCCGACGAGGACCTGAACAACCTCGGCGGCGACAGCCTCCTGGTCGAGTACCGCATCCGGCCGCAGTTGACGAACATCTCGCGCGCCAACGGATTCACCATGGCGATCGGCTGCCTCCTCGACTGGAAGCCCCACTTCCGGACCTACACGGTCGGCACGCCGGGCGCGGTGATCAACCCCGACGGCAGCAAGAAGGGAGAACTCTGCGCGCGGCACGACACGGCGACCCCGGTCGACGTCGACGACTTCTCGGGCATCGTCAACGGGAAGAACAACGGCGACAACGACCGCTACTTCGCGGCGTTCGACTACGTGAAGTCGACCTCGATCATCACGTCGCCCTACGTACGCGTGTACCCGACGCTCACCGCGAGCCCCGACTACTTCCCGCCGGTGATCGAGCCCAACCCGGCCGACCAGCCGGCGGGCACGACGGTGAAGCTCGAGTTCCAGGGCGCGAACAACGTGAAGGGCGCCGGCCCGACCGGCTTCTCGACTGACGTGAACATCGCCGACACGCGCCCGAACCTCGGTTTCCGCGCGACCTTCGTCGGCAACCTGACGACGCTCCTGCTGCCGAACTTCGACCTGATCGCGATCCCGTACAAGCGGCCGCTCGGCGACTGACCGCGCGACGCACCGCCTCGAACTCCTCGCACGCGGCGGCGGCCACCCAGGCCGCCGCCGCGTGCATGTTCTTCCCGAGCGGCTCTCGCCCGCCCGGGAGATCCCCGAACCGGTCACCTCCGCAGTGACCTACGTGCGCCCGGGGAGCTACGA
>DASRRB010000155.1:0-6191 GCA_035695985.1 Planctomycetota bacterium
ATGCCGAGCCCGATCACGCCGGGCGCGACGACGGTCGGGATCGAGTCGAAGAGGTAGGTCGTCGGCTCCCACAGCCGGTGCCCGGTCGCCTGCGCGAACCACTCGTGCAGCCGGTTCACGTGGTGCGCGAAGAAGGCGCCGCCGACGAGCCCGAGCGCAGAGCCCACCAGCGTGACCAGGAAGCCGAGCGCGGTGAAGACCGACGCGATGCCGAGCGACGACGCGCCGAGCGACGCGAGCGTCCCGACGTCGCGCAGCTTCTCCGTCACGATCAAGTTGAGCGAGACGAGGAGGTTGAAGCCCGCCACGATCACGACGAAGAAGAGGATCAGGTCGAGCACCTGGCGCTGGTTCGCGATCGCGGCGAGGACGTTCTCGTTCAACTTCTCCCACGTCGTGACCGGCGTCGTGAACCAGTGCGAGAGGTTGAAGGGCGGGCCGCCGAGCCTGCCGATCAGCCGCTCTCGCACGGCGTCGATCGGCGCGCCGTCGGCGAGCTTCACCACGATCTCGGTCGAGGTGCGCTTCGTCCCGATGAAGCGCTGCAGGTCGCCCAGCGGCACCAGCGCCCGCGTCATGTCCTCGAGGTAGAAGCCGGTGTCGAAGGTGCCGGCGAGGAGGAAGAGCCCGGTGCGCGGCTCGATGCCCTTCTCCTTGGCGTGCTCGACCGACACGCCGTCGGGAAACGTCATCAGCTTGAAGGTCGCGCCGCGCTCGAGGCCGAGCTCGCGCGCGGCGCGTTCGCCGAGCAGGAGCGGGATCGCGGTGCGGTCGGCGCCGGGCAGGTCACCGACGTCGAAAGGCCGCGCGAGGTCGCGCACGCGCCGCGCCTCGGGGGCCGCCGCGAGGTAGCGGCGGAACTCCGTCGCGCTCGCCTCGGCGTCGGGCTCGATGCCGCGCACTTCGAGCAGCGAGCGGCGGCTGATGCTGCCGATCGCGACGATGTCGGGGAGCTTCAGCCCCTCGGGCAGGAGGCACGGCCAGCAGAGGCGCGGCGCCGCGCCCGCCACCCCCTCGCATCCGCGGATCTCGTCGAGGATGCGGTCGGTCGGGAGCTCCCTCCCCTCGGCGCTGCGCGGCAGCACCATCGGCACGTAGAGGTCGGCGGCCGTGCCCTTGTAGACGCTGCGCAGCTCGGCGAGGACGCCGTTGAAGATCGAGTCGACCACCAGGATCGAGGCGACGCCGAGGAAGACGCCGACCACCGACACCCACAGCATCGGCAGGCGTTTCAGCCAGCGCCACGCGATGACCCAGCGGTACATGCGGCGCGTGTCAGCGGCGCGCGTCGATCGCCGGGACGTCGCGCGACGGCGCGCCGCAGTAGATCTGGCGCGGCCGCGCGATCTTCGTCTCGGGATCGCGGCTCATCTCCTCCCACTGCGCGAGCCAGCCGGCCGTGCGCGGGATGGCGAAGAGCACCGGGAACATCTCGGTCGGGAACCCCATCGCCTGGTAGATCAGGCCCGAATAGAAGTCGACGTTGGGGTAGAGCTTGCGGTCGACGAAGTAGGAGTCCTGCAGCGCGATGCGCTCGAGCTCCAGCGCGATGTCGAGCAGCGGGTTCTTGCCCGTCACGTCGAACACCTTGTACGCCCACTCCTTGATGATGCGCGCGCGCGGGTCGTAGTTCTTGTAGACGCGGTGGCCGAAGCCCATCAGGCGCCGCTCGCCCGCCTTCACCGACTTCATGAAGTCCGGCACCTTCGAGACCGAGCCGATCTCGGTCAGCATGCGCAGCACCGCCTCGTTCGCGCCGCCGTGCAGCGGGCCGTAGAGCGCCGCGGTCGCCGCGCAGACGCCGCTGTAGGGGTCGACCTGGCTGCTCGTCACGCTGCGCATCGCGTTGGTGGAGCAGTTCTGCTCGTGGTCGGCGTGCAGGACGAAGAGGACCTCGAGCGCGCGCTCGAGCGACGGGTGCGGGTGCCAGTCGCCGCCCAGGTTGAACAGCATGTGGAGGAAGTTGCCGGTGTAGCTCAGGCGGTTGTCGGGATAGGTGACGTGCTGGCCGAGGCTGTGGCGGTAGGCGAAGGCCGCCAGCGTCGGCATCTTCCCGAGCAGCCGCACGATCGACAGGCGCCGCGACGCCTGGTTCTTCACGTCGCCCGCGTCCTTGTAGAAGGTCGAGAGCGCCGCGGTCGACGCCATCAGGATGCTCATCGGGTGGGCGTCGTAGCGGAACGCGTCGATGATCTGCTTCAGGTTCTCGTGGATCAGCGTGTGGTGGCGGACCTCCTCCTCCCACGCCGCGAGCTGCGTCTTCCCGGGCAGCTCGCCGAACACCAGCAGCCACGCCACCTCGAGGAAGGTGCACTTCTCCGCGAGCTGCTCGATCGGGTGGCCGCGGTAGCGCAGGATCCCGGCGTCGCCGTCGAGGTAGGTCACGCTCGAGCGGCACGACGCCGTATTCATGAAGGCCGGGTCGTACGCCATCAGGCCGAAGTCGGCGTCGTCGACCTTGATCTTGCGCAGGTCGTTGGCGCGGATCGCGCCGTCGACGATCGGGAGCTCGTAGCTCTTCCCGGTGCGCGAATCGGTGACGCGGAGGCTGTCGGTCACGGCGCGCGGCTTCGCGGCCGGATCCTGCTGGATGTGCGTATCGGCCATCGGTGCGGTCCTGCGGACTCGGGCGGGGAAAAGGGGGTCGCCACGATACCCGCACCGACGGTTCTTATCCTGCCGCAATGAACCCGCGAAATCGGGCCGGACGGAGCGTGCCGCGGCGCGCGGCGAAACGCGTGCGACCGGCCGGCCTCCTGCGCGAACTGATCGGCGAGCGGAGCGTCCTCTGCCTCGCCTCGTCGTCGCGGCGCGGTCCGTGGTGCGCGCCGCTCTTCTTCGCGCCGATCGACGGCGGCGCCCGCCTCGTCTTCGTCACCGACCCGCGGAGCCGCCACGGCCGCGAGCTCGCCGCCGACCCGCGCGCCGCCGCCGCCGTCTGGTTCGAGACGGCCGACGTCGAGCAGGTCCGCGGCGTCCAGCTCGCCGGCCGCGTCGTCGCGCTCGCCGGCCGCGATGCCGCGCGCGCCCGCGCCGCCTTCCTGCGCCGCCACCCGCGCGCCGCGCCGTTCCTCGCGAAGCGGCCGCACGAGCGCTTCTTCGCCTTCGCCGTCGCGCGCGCGAAGGTGACCGACAACCGGCGCGGCTTCGGCTTCAAGGTCGAGCTCGCACCCGGCCGCGCGCGCGCGCCGCGGGACACCCGATGAGCGAGACCGCCCCACCGGGCCGCCCGGCCCGCCCGGCCCGCCCGCTCCTCTCGCTCGTCGTCCCGCTCTACGACGAGGAGGCGGTCGTGCCGGCGCTCGCGGAGCGGATCACGGCGGTCGCCGCGGGCCTCGACGCCGACGTCGAGGTGGTCGCGGTCGACGACGGCTCGCGCGACCGCACCGGCGAGCTGCTGCGCGACTGGACGCGGCGCGACCCGCGCGTCGTCGTCCTCGTCCTCGCGCGCAACTTCGGCCACCAGATGGCGCTCTCCGCCGGGCTCGCGGAGGCGCGCGGCGACGCGGTCGCGCTGCTCGACGGCGACCTGCAGGACCCGCCCGAGCTGCTGCCCGAGATGGTCGCGCGCTGGCGCGCCGGCTTCGACGTCGTCTACGGCGTGCGGCGCCGCCGGCAGGAGGGGCTGCTGCTGCGCGGCGCGTACGCGCTCTTCTACCGGCTGCTGCGTCGAGCGGCCGCGATCGACATCCCGCTCGACGCGGGCGACTTCTGCCTGCTCGACCGGCGCGTCGTCGACGCGATCGTCGCGCTGCCGGAGCGGACGCGCTTCCTGCGCGGGCTGCGCAGCTGGACCGGCTTCCGCCAGGTCGGCCTCCCCTACGACCGCGCCGCGCGCGCGGCCGGATCGGCCAAGTACACGTGGCGCCCGCTCGTCGAGCTCGGCCTCGACGGCCTCGTCTCCTTCTCCCACCTGCCGCTGCGGCTGGCGAGCTGGATGGGCTTCGCCGCCGCGGCGCTCGCGCTCGCGGGGCTCGCCTTCTACTTCGTCTGGTGGGCCGCCGGCTTCGAGCTCGGCGGACGCCGCCCGCAGGACGTCGCCGGCTTCATGACGCTCACCACGCTGCTGCTCTTCTTCGCCGGCGTGCAGCTCCTCTCGCTCGGTCTGCTCGGCGAGTACGTCGGCCGCATCTTCGTCGAGGTGAAGCAGCGCCCCGGCTGGATCGTGGCCGAGCGCTTCGGCGGGACGAACCGCCCGTCGTGACGCGCTAGCCCGGGTTAATCACGAGCCCCGTAGCGAGGCGCCGGGATGTTTGTCCAGGACGAGGAGGGAACGCGCGGCTCCGACGACGCGGGTCTGAAGACCCGCTGAGGAAGGAACGCGTGTTTCCGACGCTGGCATGGGCGAACAGACCAAGCCGCAGTAGGGGCTCGTGAATAATCCGGGCTAGAGGCTGGTGATGTGCCGCGCCAGGGCGGGGATGTAGTAGGTGGTGAACCAGTAGGCGATGAGCACGCCGCCGACGCCGGCGGCGCCGTAGAGCGCGAGTTCGCCGGTCTTGCGCGACGCGAGCGGCGCCTGCCGCTCGAGCGGGAACTCGCAGCCGCGGTAGACGCCCGCCGGCCCGTTGCCCGCGACCAGGTGGATCGGCGTCACGACCAGGTCGGCCGTGTGCGCCACCGCGAGGCCGGTGTGCGCCAGGAGGTAGCCGACGAAGTAGGCGGGCAGCAGGAGCTTCGACGACTTCCCCTCGCCGTCGCACGCGTCCCACGCCTCGCGGCCGGCGACCCACGGCACCTGGACCGGCGACGTGACCGCGACGAACGCGTCGATCTTCGCGCGCTCGCCCGCCGCGGCGGCGCCCGGGAACGCCTCGCATCCCTGCAGCAGCGCGCCGGCGAAGAGCGCGGCCGCGAGCGAAGCGCCGCGCCTCACCGGTTCACTTCGACTCGGCCGCCTTGGGCTTCGCGCCGACGGGATCGCGCCGGTCGAACGTCAGCGACTCCGGCACCCACACGTCGTCGGGGGCGCGTTCGGCGACGAGCGAGATCTTCGCGCGCGCGAGCTTGATCCGGCGCGAGCGCTCGACGTTCCAGATGAAGGTGAAGATCTGGTCGCGGCTCTTGTAGTGGTCGCGCTTGAAGTCGAGGACGTACTGCGTGTCCTGGTAGGTCTTGTCCTTGGAGGGCACCGCGTCCTTCGGGTGGAGCGTGTAGTCGTCGTTCGGGTCCATCATCGGCCGGGCCGCGTCCGGGCCGCGCGCGCAAGTCGCGAAGTAGGAGTTGATGCCGGTCTCGTTGAATTCGGGCGTCTTGTCGTTCTGCTTCTCGTCGTTGAGCATCCGGATGTCGTGCGAGATCTGGCCGACGCGGCGGCAGGTCGTCTCCGCGTTGCGGATCTGCGTGGAGAGCTCGTCGAGCTTCATGCCGAGCCAGAAGTAGCCGCCGCCGAGCGCGGCCGTGAGCACCAGCGCGATCCAGAGGGTCAGCTTGACGAAGTCGAACTCCTTCACGGGGTGCCCCCCTTCTTGGCGCCGACGGCGTTGCGCGGGTCGAAGTTCTCGACCAGCTCGACCTCGAGGTTGCTGATCTCCAGGCGGCCGTCCTTGGCGCCGGTGGTGGTCGGGTCCTTGGCGGCCTTCACCGCGGGACACGCGCGCAGCGCCCCGAGCAGCGCGTCGACCGAGCTGCTCGAGTCGACGTAGCCCTTGAGCTTGAGCGAGGTGCGGCCGAGGCTGACGTCGAGGTCGATCGAGAGCAGCTCGAGGCGGCCGATCTTGTCCAGGTTCTTGTCGAGCGAGGAGACGACGGCGTTCAGGTAGTCGAGCCCCGAAGGAAGGCGCGGGATCGTGCCGGAGCGGCCGAGCTGGGAGGAGAGGTCGTTGAATATCTTGTCGAGTTCCGTCTTCGCCTGCGTCCCCGCTTCGGCGAGCGAGATGGCGCCCTTGTTCACGCGGTCGCGCAGGTTCTGGTTCTCGGCGTGGTCCTCGTACTCGCCCAGGATCGAGATGACCGCGGCGCGCAGCTCCTCGGTCTTCACGCGCTGCTGCTTCAGCCGCTCGATGAAGGCGAGGGCGACCAGCACGAACGAGGCGATCGCGAGGCAGGAGAGCGCGACTTTCACCTGGTCGAAGCGCCGCGCGTAGCGGACCTCCTCCTGACGGAATTCGACGCGGCTCCCGTCGTCGTAGCCCGCGAGCCGCAGCGCGACGCCGAGCGCCGCCGTCCCCTCCGCGTTCGCGTGCGCGAGC
>DASRRB010000156.1:0-3879 GCA_035695985.1 Planctomycetota bacterium
GGCGGGCGTGCGGGTCGCCGCGCTCTTCGGCCAACCGCTCTTCGCGGAGGCGTCGCAACGTCCGCAACCGAGGGTGCGTCTCTACGCCGTGCTCGCCGACGCCGAGCGCGGGCGGCTCGAGCTGCTCGCGAGCGACGTCCAGGAGTCGTTCCCGTCGCTCACGCCGCGCTGCGCGCAGCTGCACAAGTTCGAGCGCGAGCTGCTCGAGCAGTGGCAGCTCCGTCCCATCGGCCATCCGCGCCCCGAGCCGGTGCGCGCGCGGCTGCAGGAGCGCTTCTTCTCGATGGCCGGCGAGGAGCTGCACGAGGTCGCGGTGGGACCGGTCCACGCCGGCGTGATCGAGCCGGGCCACTTCCGCTTCCAGGTCCACGGCGAGACGGTCCACCACCTCGAGATCGCGCTCGGCTACCAGCACCGCGGCGTCGAGCGCGCGCTGGTCGGCGGCCCCGACGCGCGCACCGTCCACCGCGTCGAGACGCTCGCCGGCGACACCACGGTCGGCCACGCGACCGCCTACTGCCAGCTCTTCGAGGCGCTCGCCGGCGGCCACGCGCCGCCGCGCGCGCACGCGCTGCGCGCCGTCGCGCTCGAGCTCGAGCGCCTCGCCCACCACACCGGCGACCTCGGCGCGCTCGCGGCCGACGTCGGCTTCCTGCCGACCGCGGCGTTCTGCGGACGGCTGCGCGGCGACTGGCTCAACCTCACGGCGCGCCTCTGCGGCAGCCGCTTCGGCCGCTCGTTCGTGCGGCCGTTCGGCGTCGCGTTCGACGTCGACGAAACGCGGGCGCGGGAGATGCGCGACGCGGTCGCGACCGCGCTGCGCGAGGTGCGCGGCGCCGTGCAGCTCCTGTGGGACTCGCCGTCGGTGATGGCGCGCTTCGAGGGGACCGGGCGCGTCGCGACCGACGTGGCCGACGAGCTCGGCGTGGTCGGGCCGGCGGCGCGCGCGAGCGGGCTCGAGCGGGACGTGCGCGCCGACTTCCCGGCCGGCGCCTGGCGCGTCGCGCAGGTCCCCGTCTCCACGGCCGGCGGCGGCGACGTCTTCGCGCGCGCGTTCGTGCGCTGGCTCGAGATCCAGCGCTCCGCGCAGTTCCTGCAGGAGCAGCTCGCCGAGCTGCCGGCGGGCCCGATCCGCGGCGAGCGCACGCGGCTGCTCCCGTCGCGCATCGCCGTCTCGTTGGTCGAGGGGTGGCGCGGCGAGATCTGCCACGTCGCGCTCACCGACGAGCAGAGCCGCTTCGCGCGCTACAGGGTCGTCGACCCGTCGTTCCACGGCTGGGACGCGCTCGCGCACGCGCTGCGCGACCAGCCCCTCTCCGACTTCCCGCTCTGCAACAAGAGCTTCAACCTCTCCTACTGCGGCCACGACCTGTGAGGCGCTGACGCACCATGCTGCGGATCCTCCTCGAACGGCTGAAGCAGGGCGCGCGGACGCACGCCTTCCCCGACGCGGAGCCGGCGCTGTCCGACCGCTTCCGCGGACTGCCGGTCGTCGACTCGACGAAGTGCCGCGCCGGCTGCCGCGACTGCGTCGAGGCGTGCCCGACGGCCGCGATCACGGTGAAGGACGCGCCGGCCGGGGGCGGCGGCCCCGCCGAAGGCGGCCTTTCGGACGCGCCGAGACTCTCGCTCGACCTCGGCCGCTGCCTCTTCTGCAACGACTGCGTGCAGGCGTGTCCGGAGGGGGCGATCGCCTATACGCGGGAGTGGCGCATGTCGACCCGCGCGCGCGCGGACCTCGAGGTCTCCGACGGGAGCGGGCCGAAGCTCGCCGCCGTGCTCGACGAACAGGCGCGCCGCGTCTTCGGCCGCTCTCTCCAGCTGCGCGTCGTGAGCGCCGGCGGCTGCAACGGCTGCGAGTCCGAGGTCAACGTGCTCTCCACCGTCGTCTTCGACCTCTCGCGCTTCGGCATCCGCTTCGTCGCGTCGCCGCGCCACGCCGACGGACTGCTGCTCACCGGCCCGCTCACGCGCAACATGGAGCTCGCCGTCAAGAAGACCTGGGACGCCGTGCCGCAGCCCAAGCTCGTCGTCGCGCTCGGCGCGTGCGCCATCTCCGGCGGCCCCTACGTCGACCACCCCGAGGTGATGAACGGAGCCGCCGCGCTGCTGCCGGTCGACCTGTTCATCCCCGGCTGCCCGCCGCATCCTTTCACGATCCTGGACGGGCTGCTGCGGCTCCTCGGACGGATCGGGAGCTCGGAGCGGCGCTGACGGACGGCGCGCCGCCGCGCGGCGTCACGTACCGGGTCGCGTCGTGAGCTCGCGCTTCTGCAGCTCCTGCCAGAGCACGTCGACCCGGACGTGCCGCGCGATCTTCCACCGCTCCTTGCGGCACTGCTCGAGGCAGAGCGCGACCTCGTCCTGCAGCGGCCGCAGCGGCGCGAGCGACCGCGCGAGCAGCGGGACCACGAGCTTGCGCGCGGCGCGGCCGGGATGCTTGAAGAACTGGGCGATCACCCAGAGGCCGAGCACGGCGGCCACGCCGAACACCACGCCGACGAGCCAGTGCCACGACGGCGCCAGGTTGCGCGTGATCCACGGTCCGAAGAACAGCGCGAGCACCACGCCGCCGCAACCGAGGCCGGAGTAGGCGTCGAAGTGAATGCCCTCTTTCAACCGATTGCGGACCATCGCTTCGAGCGCCTCGAAGGGCTCGAAGAGGAGCCGCGCGCGCTGCGCCACGTCGAGGGCGTCGGGGGAGCGCCGCAGCGTCTTCTCCAGCTCGAGCCGCTCCGCGTGCTCGGCGCGCAGGTCGGGGCGCGTCGTCGCGATGAGCGTCTCGAGGTCGTCGCTGCCGGCGTCCGCGAACGCCTCGAAGCGCGCCGCAGCGGACGCGAGCGTCGCGCCGCAGGTGCCGCAGCGGACGAACTCGCCGAGCGGCGTCCGACTCAGCGGGAGGTAGATGACCTCCATGACTCGCTCGACAGCGAAGAACGTGAACGCCCGCAGCGCGCGGCAGACGGGACAGAAGTCGGCGACCGAGCCGCGGACGGTTTCGACCCGCTTCACATTCCAGTGGAAGAGCATGCGAGGACCCCTGGCAGGAGGGGAGGTCGAGCCGCGCCTCCCGGGCGAGGCGGGCGTCGGCAAAAAAGCTTCTCGTCGGAATGGGGAGATCGAGTCGAGAACCTGCGCTTCCTCCGTTCGAAATGGAACGGAGGCCCCGGCACGAGAGGTTCCCATGCCTGACTTCCGACTCGCCCCTCCGCCCGCTCCAAGGTCCGTCGCGGCGCCCGCGGCGGCGCCGGCGAATCGACCGGTCGACGCGCTGCCGTCCGAGGTCGGCGAGCCGCGCTTCGGGGCCGCGGTGGCGTGCGGAGCCGCGGTCGCGGCGGTCGGCGCCGCCGCCTGGGCGGCGGTCACCTTCGCGACCGACCTGCAGATCGGCTGGATGGCGGTCGGCATCGGGGCCGGCGTCGGCGTCGCGATGCGGCGCGCCGGTCGCGGCGCGGGCGCGCGCCTGCGCGTCCCCGCCGCCGCGCTCGCACTGCTCGGCTGCCTCGCCGGCAACCTCTTCGCGACGGTCG
This sequence comes from Planctomycetota bacterium, assembly GCA_035695985.1. GTDB lineage: Bacteria > Planctomycetota > B15-G4 > B15-G4 > SIAN01 > DASRRB01. The sequence continues at coordinate 3,531 of DASRRB010000156.1, forward strand.
CCTACGTTTCGGGTTTCACGCACGTGCCCTACTTCGAGGTGCTCGGCGCGCTCGACGCCGCCGCGACGGCCGACCTGATGAAGGCGACCTTCTCGCCGATGGACCTGCTCTTCTACGGCATCGCGACGGTCGAGGCGTGGAAGCTCGCGGCGCCGAAGTCCGAAGCTCCCGCCGCCGCCGGCGCGAGCTCGCCGGACGCGCTGCGCGGCGGTTGATCGACGCGACGCGCCGTTCGTGGCGTCGAACCGGACGACCTCCCTCTCGCTCCTCGCCGCCGTCGCGACCGTCGCGGTCGCGTGGTTCCTCGAGCCGGACGAAGCGCTGCTGTGGACGCGCCGCACGCGACGTT
>DASRRB010000157.1:0-8563 GCA_035695985.1 Planctomycetota bacterium
GACCGCATCCAGCACATGTTCTTCCGCTACCTCGACCCGAAGCACCCGGCGAACGCGGGCAAGGACACGGTCGTGCACCAAGGCGCGGTCGAGGCGGTCTACCGCTGGACCGACGACCTCGTCGGGCGCGTGCGCGCGAAGATCCGCGAGAAGGACACCGTCTTCATCGTGATGTCCGACCACGGCTTCAAGCAGTTCCAGCGCGGCGTCAACTTGAACGCCTGGCTGCGCGACGAGGGCTACCTCGTCCTGAAGGACGGCAAGCGGACCGGCGGCGACTGGTTCGACGGCGTCGACTGGTCGCGCACGAAGGCCTTCTCGATGGGCCTCACCGGGATGTTCATCAACCGCAAGGGGCGCGAGAAGAAGGGGATCGTCGCGGACGGCCCCGAGCTCCAGGCGCTGAAGGCGGAGATCGCCGCGAAGCTGCGCAAGCTCCAGGATCCGGCGCGCGCCGGCACTCTCGCGATCCGCGAGGTGTTCGACACCGCGGCCAACTTCCAGGGACCCTACTCGTACGAGGCGCCCGACCTCCTGATCGGGTACGAGGCGGGCTACCGCCACTCCTGGGACTGCGCGGTCGGCTGCACCAGCGAGGCCGTCTTCAGCGACAACACCAAGAGCTGGAGCGGCGACCACTGCATGGACCCGCGCATCGTGCCGGGGATCTTCTTCTGCAACCGCAAGATCAACACCGAGGCGCCGAACATCCTCGACCTCGCGCCGACGGTGCTCGACCTGTTCGGGATCGCGCCGCCGCCCTACATGCAGGGCGGCGCGCTGTTCGGCGAGCCGAAGAAGGCGCCGGGTCCTCCGTCGAAGCTGCCGCTGCCGGCGCCGCCGCCGGCCACCGCCGCGCCGAAGGCGGCGCCGCAGAAGCCGCAGCGCCAGCCCGCGCCGGCCGCCAAGTGAAGCCGGGAGCCGCGCCCGTGTCCCGGAACCTCCGTCGTTCGCTCGCGACGTGCGCGCTGCTCGCCACCGCGATCGCCGCCGGCTCCTGCGGACGGCGCCAGTTCGGGAAGTGCGGCAAGAAGCTCGTCGTGATCGGCATCGACGGCATGGATCCCAAGCTGCTGCGCGAGTACATGGCGCAGGACGCGATGCCGCACTTCAAGCAGCTCGCGGAGGAGGGGACGTTCGTCGAGCTCGGCACCAGCGACCCGCCGCAGTCGCCGGTCGCGTGGTCGAACTTCATCACCGGCATGGACCCGGGCGGCCACGGCGTCTTCGACTTCCTGCACCGCGACCCGAAGACCTATGCGCCCTACAGCTCGACGGTGAAGGCGGCGACCGATCCGCCGCTCACGTTCCGCCTGCCGGGCGACAAGCAGTTCGAGATCCCGCCGAGCGCGCAGCCGGTCCGACAGGGGCGCGCCTTCTGGGACGACCTCGCCGACCGCGGCGTCCGCGCGAGCGTCTACAAGATCCCGGCCGCCTACCCGCTGCAGAAGAGCGACCAGTTCACGCTCAGCGACATGGGCACGCCCGACCTGCACGGCGGCATCGACGGGATCTACGCGTACTACACGTCCGGCGTCCCCGAGAACCTCGACCGCTTCGACAACTTCGGCAACTTCCACTCCTACCTGACCGTCCTCGAGCACCAGGCGAGCGCGCTGCTCTACGGCCCGCCGAGCCCGTTCGACCGGCCCAGGCCCGGCCACCCGACGACGCGCGACCTCTCGACGACGCGCAAGTTCACCGTCTACCGCGATCCGCGCGACCCGGTCGTCCACATTGAAATCGAGGACGGCGACTCGTGCACGCTGAAGGAGGGGGAGTGGAGCCCCTGGCTCGGCTGCGACTTCGTGCTCGGCCCGTACGCGTGCCACCCGTTCGACTGGCTGCACCTCGACAACCGCATGCACGGGATGGTGAAGTTCTACCTGCAGCAGGCGCACCCGGAGATCAAGCTCTACTGCTCGGCGGTCAACATCGACCCGGCCGCGCCGTGCATGCCGATCTCGACCCCCGACGACTCCGCCGTCGAGGACGTCTGCGAGAAGACCGGCCGCTTCTACACGGCCGGCCTCGCCGAGGAGACGAAGGGGCTCGAGGACGGGACGCTGAGCGACGGCGAGTTCATCTCTCAGTGCGACGACGTGACGGGCGAGCGCATGAAGATGCTCGACTACGCGCTCGCGAACTTCGACGACGGGCTGCTCTTCTTCTACTTCTCCACGATCGACCTGCGCTGCCACATGATGTGGCGCCACATCGACCCGGATCATCCGTCGCACGACAAGGAGCTGGCCGCGAAGTTCGCCGGCTCGATCAAGGACGCCTACGTCACGATGGACAAGGCGCTCGGGGTCGTGCGCGAGCGGATCGGCAAGGACACGCCGCTCATCGTCCTCTCCGACCACGGCTTCTCGACCTTCACGCGGCGCGTGAACCTGAACCTGTGGCTGCACGAGCAGGGCTGGCTCGCCGTCGAGGCCCCCGCGCAGGCCGGCTACGACGCGAAGCTCGCGGCGGAGAAGAAGGGCGGCGAGCGGGCGAAGGGCGAATGGTCGCTCGAGCAGGGCGACGGCCTCGACCGCACGAAGACGAAGGCGTACGCCGTCGGATTCAACGGCCTCTACCTCAACCTGAAGGACCGCGAGGCGGGCGGGATCGTCGACGCGGCCGAGCGCGACCGCCTCCTCGAGGAGATCCGGACGAAGCTGCTCGCGCTGCGCGACGACGAGGCGCACGGCGGCCGGCCGGTCGTGCTGCGCGTCGACAAACGCGAGGACGTCTACCACGGCGCGCAGGTCAAGAACGCGCCCGACCTGATCGTCGGCTACGCGGCGGGCTACGGCGCCTCCGACACGACCGCGCTCGGCAAGCTCGTGAAGTCGACCCGGGCGCGCGTCGTCGAGGACAACAAGAACCTCTGGAGCGGCAACCACCTGATGGCCCCCGAGGTCGTGCCCGGCGTCTTCCTCACCAATCGCAAGATCGCCCCGAAGGACCCGCAGCTCTACGACGTCACGGCGACGCTGCTCTCGTTCTTCGGCGCGCCCGTGCCCGCGGAGATGCGGGGCAAGAACCTCTTCGGAAACTGAACAGGAGCGCACGATGTTCGGCGGACCCAAGGTCAAGCTCGAGAAGGACCTCTACGAGAAGCTGAAGAAGTTCGCGGAGGTGGCCGGCTACTCGTCGCTCGACGAGTTCGTGAACCACATCCTCGAGCGCGAGCTGCAGGCGATGGACACCGGCGGCAGCGAGGACCCCGAGAAGATGCGCGAGAAGCTGCGCGGCCTGGGGTACATCAGCTGATGGACGCGGTGAACGCCGCGGCGCGGAAGTTCTTCGACCTCCTGTGGGTCCCGTTCGCGGGGCTGCCGGGCTGGGTCGGGCTGTTCGCGCTCGGCGTCGTGTTCGGCGTCGCGGCGCTGCTCGCGATGAAGTACACGACCAATCCGAAGCGCGTGACGCGCTTCAAGGACCGCTCGCAGGGCCACATCCTCGCGATCAAGCTCTTCCGCGACTCGTTCACGGTCGTGGTCGGCTCGCTCGTGAAGGCGATCCTCTGGAGCGGCGGCTACCTCGCCGAGCAGTTCAAGCCGATGCTCCTCCTGCTGGTGCCGTTCGCGCTGCTCTTCGCGCAGATGGAGATGCGGCTCGGCCTGCGGCCCCTCGACGTCGGCAAGGAGGTGCTGGTCACCGTCGACGTCGACGCGGCGCGCGTGCCCGGCCTCGACGTCGCTGTCGAGCTGCCTGCCGGGGTCGTCCTGGCGCGTCCCGCAGTGCGAGAGCCGTCGAAGAGCCGCGTCGTCCTCGCGCTCGTGCCGACGGCGGCGGGCCGCCACGAGGTGCGCTTCCGTGTCGGCAGCGAGGTGCAGGTCAAGACGTTCGACGCCGGCGACCTGCCCGGCCTGCCTCGCGTCTCGCCGGTGCGCTCGGCCGACTTCTGGGACCAGCTGCTCTACCCCGCCGAGCCCGGCTTCTCGGCGGCGTCGGCGTTCCGGCGCATCTCCTACGCGCTGCCGGTGCGGCCGCTGCCGTTCCTCGGCCTCGACCTCAGCTTCGGCTCCGAAGCGGGGATGATGCTCGTCTTCCTGGTGCTGACCATCGTCGTCGCGTTCGCCCTGAAGGACGTGTTCGGCGTCACGATCTAGCGAGAGGAGCGCGGTGTACAGCCCCCTCGTCGAGTCCGCGATCGCCTTCGCGATCCGCGCCCACGCCGGCCAGGAGCGCAAGGGCCAGCCGGGCGTCCCCTACGTCGTCCACCCGCTCCACGTCGGGATGCTGCTCGCGCGCCACGACGCGCGGCCGCCGGTCGTGGCCGCGGGGATCCTGCACGACGTGATGGAGGACAGCGGCGTCGCGCGCGACGACCTCGCGCTCGCCTTCGACGAGGAGGTCGCGGCGATCGTCGTCGAGGTGAGCGAGGACAAGTCGCGCACGTGGGAGCAGCGCAAGCTCCACACGATCGAGAAGATCGCGACGATGAGCGACGGCGCGCGCGCCGTCACCGCCGCCGACAAGGTGCACAACCTCGCCGACCTGCGCCGCCTGCTGGCCGCGAACGGCGACGAGGTCTGGAAGCTCTTCCGGCGCGGGCGCGACCCGACGCTCGACTACTACCGCCGGGTCCTCGGCGAGCTCTCCCGCCACTACCGCCACCCGCTCACCGAAGAGCTCGCGCAGGCGCTCGCCGCGATCGAGCGCGGCTGACGGACGGTCCGGGAAACGAACCGACCCCGCGCGCCGCAGCGCACGGGGTCGGGCGAGGCGAACGTCCTGCAGGGCGCGCCGTGGCGGACGGGCCGCGGCGACGTCCTCTCAGCCTCCGGCCAGGTTCGCGTCCCAGTTCGGACCGTGCTTCACCTGGTCCTTCTTGGTGCGCTTGGTCTCCTCGGTGAACGGGCCGGCCGCGTTGAGCGCGGTGTATTCTGCGTCCGCGCGGTCACCGGCGGTGATCGCCTGCGGCGGGCAGACCGGCTCGCACGCGCTGCAGTCGATGCAGGTCGCCGGCTCGATGATCAGCAAGTTCTCGAGCTCGAAGAAGCATTCGACGGGACAGACCTCGACGCAGTCCCCGTACTTGCACAGGACGCACGGCTTGCCGACGACGTAGGTCACGGACGTTCTCCTCCGTTGAGGTTCGGGTGGTTCGGTTCGTTGCGTCTGGCCGGCCGGCCCGTCTCAGCCGCCGGCGAGCTTGCTATCCCAGTTCGGCCCGTGGGTCACCTGCTCCTTCTTCGAGCGACGCTGGTCGTCGCTGCAGGTGAACGCCGCGGCCCGCGCGATGAACTCCTGCTCCGCGGAGTCGCCTGCCGTGATCGCCTTCGGCGGGCAGACCGGCTCGCACGCGGTGCAGTCGATGCACTCGTTCGGGTTGATGATCAGGATCTCGGAGTCCTCGTAGAAGCACTCGACCGGGCAGACCTCGACGCAGTCGCCGTACTTGCAGAGCACGCAAGGTCGGCCCACGACGTAGGACAAGTCCGATCGCTCCTCGCCTTCGGTCTCCGTCCGCCGCCCCGACGCTCGCGCGCCCGGGCGGGGGAGGCGGATGATATGGGGGGCGACTCGCGAGACAAGGCGTCGGGCCGCCCCTTTTGTCGGACCGCCGCCTCCGATCAGAAGACGTCGGAGTCGCCGATCGTCCAGTACCAGCGTTCCCGGACCCACTCGAGGTCGGGCCGCTCGCGATAGAGCATCACGCACAGGACGTACTGGCACGGCTCGCTCTTGAATCCGCTCCCGAGCGCGTGGCGGAACCAGGGCGATCGTTCCGGGAACCACGCCTCGACGCGCGCCTGCCCGGCCTCCCGCGCGACGCGCGTGGTCGTCCGCAGCGCGAGCGCGACCGCCGCCGCGTCGTCGGGCGCGCCGAGGAAGTCGACGAGCGCGCCGATCGGCTGGCGCTGCCAGTTCGCCCGCGCGACGAAGAGGGCGCGCACCTGGCCGCCGCGCGCGCGCACGACGAAGCGCCGGTAGCCGAGCCACGGGCACGCGGCGTAGCGCCAGTCGAGGTAGGCCGCGTCGCGCACGAGCGCGAACGGGAAGTGCGTCTCGAGCCGCGCCCACAGCTCGTCGGCGACCGGGCCGAAGCGGTCGACCTCGACCGCTTCGAGGCGCGCGACGGCGTCGGCGTGCGCGCGCCCGATCTCGTCGTCGCCGCCCCCCTCGTAGAAGTTGCGGTAGAGCGTCGGCAGCGGCTTGACGACGGGCCGGTACCCGACGAGCCGCACGCCGATCGGGTAGGCCTGCCGGTTGGGGAAGCCGTAGCCGAAGCCGCAGATCGGCCAGTGGCCGAAGTGCTCGAAGTAGCCGCGCGCCGTCTGCAGGAAGGCGCCCTCGCGCTTCAACCCGCGCCGGTAGTCGGCGCGCACCATCGAGTCGATGCCCTGGCCGGCGATCACGACCTCGCCGTCGACGCGCGCGCGCGCCGGGAGGCAGGCGTAGTGGCCGATCACCGCGCCGTCCTCCTCGACCGCGACGACGATCTGCGTGCCGGCCGGGTTCTCGCGGTAGAGCCAGCGCCACTGCTCGGGCGTGCGCGGCTCGAAGCGCGGATCGCCCTGTCCGAAGACGGAGTTGAAGAGCGCGAGGATCCCAGCCTCGTCGCCGGGGCGCCAGGGACGGACGGTGTAGGCGCGCTCGCTCAAGGACGGGTCGCTCGCTCGGCCGCGGAAGCGGGCCGCGCGACGCGCGCTGGCGCGCGGGCGGCCTCGCCCGCACGATATCGGCCGCGATGGACGACCGACTGACGCAGCTGCTGCGCGAACGCTTCGGCCTTTCCGCCTTCCGCGGCCGGCAGCGCGCCGTCGTCGACCACCTGCTCGCGGGCGGCGACGCGCTCGTCGTCTGGCCGACCGGCAGCGGCAAGTCGCTCGTCTACCAGCTGCCGGCGCTGGCGCAGGAGCGGCCGGTCCTCGTCCTCTCGCCGCTGATCGCGCTGATGCAGGACCAGGTCGCCGCGCTGCGCGCTCGGGGGATCGCCGCCTCCTGCGTCCACTCGAACGTCGAGCGCGCCGACCGGGAGCGCCGCGCCGCCGCCTTCGCGCGCGGCGAGTTGCGCCTGCTCTACGTCACGCCCGAGCGCTTCCGCGACCCCGCCTTCGTCGCGACGATCACCGCCGAGGGGGCCGCGTCGCGCCGCCTCGCCCTCCTCGCCGTCGACGAGGCGCACTGCATCACGACCTGGGGCCACGACTTCCGGCCCGAGTACGGGCGCGTCGGGGAGATCCGGCGCCGCCTCGGCGACCCGCCGACCGTCGCGCTCACCGCGACCGCGACGCCCGCCGTGGTCGCCGAGATCCGCGCGAAGCTGCGCCTGCCCGACGCGCTGCTCGACCACGCCGGGCTCGCGCGCCAAAACCTCTTCCTCGCCGTCACCGTCGTCGAGGACGAGGCGGCGAAGTGGGAGCTGCTCGCGGCGCGCCTCGCGGAGCTGCGCGGAGCCGGCATCGTCTACGGGGCGCTGATCCGCGACCTGCTCCGGCTCGAGGACTTCCTGAACGGGCGGCTGCGTCCCGAGCAGCGCTCCGGCGGCGAGCGCCTCCTCGTCTACCACGGCGACCTCTCGCGCGAGGAGCGCGCCCGCATGCACGACCGCTTCCGCGGGACGGACGACGCGTCGGCCGCGCCGCCGCGCGTGCTCGCGACGCGGGCGTTCGGGATGGGCATCGACAAGCCCGACCTGCGCTTCGTGGTGCACCACCAGGTGCCCGGCTCGGTCGAGGAGCTCTGGCAGGAGATCGGTCGCGCCGGCCGCGACGGCGCGCCGTCGTGGTGCGAGCTGCTCTACTGCGAGCAGGACCTCCCGATCCAGATGCAGTTCGTGAAGGCGGCCAACCCCGACCGCCGCCTCTTCCGCGCGACGGTCGCGCGCATCGCCGAATGGACCGCGCGCGGCGATCCGTTCGACCTCGAGCGGCTGCGCACCGCCGTCACCGGCCGCGACGGCGCCGACGGCCGCGTCGAGACGTGCCTCGCGTGGCTCGCGGCGCTCGGCGCGACGGAGGGGGAGATCGAGCGCGGGACGCTGCGGCTGGTGCGGCCGCCCGCGGCCGAGGACGAGCCCGACGAGCTCGGGCCGGAGAAGGAGCGGCGCGACCTCGAGCGGCTGGCGCGGATCGTCGCGTACGTGCGCTCGAAGGAGTGCCGCCGCGTCTTCCTCTCCGAGTACTTCGGCCTGCCGCGTCCCGACGTCCCGTGCGGCGCATGCGACGCCTGCGCCGACGGTGCGGCGTGGAGAGCGGCGATGGCGGCGTCGGCCGGCGCGCCGCGCGCGACGACACGCGCGAATGAAAACGAAAAGGAGGTCGCGCGCGCGAGAGACCCGGAGCGCGGCGACTTCGTCCGCGTCGACGGCGCGCTGCTCGGCCGCGTGCTGCGCGTCGACGGCCGCGGGCGCGACGCGCTCGTCGAGGTCGAGCTCTCCGAGTCGCTCGAGAGGCGCCGCTTCCCGGCGCGCCGCCATCGGATCGAGGTGGTCAGGGATCCTTAGCGCGGCGGCTTGAAACTGGAGCGGACGTCGAGGACGGGGGTGAAGAGGGCGCGGGGAGAAGGGGGGTGTGGTTGGGCGCGCGACGGGCGAGGGCGGGTCGAGGGGCGGAGGGGA
>DASRRB010000158.1:0-15076 GCA_035695985.1 Planctomycetota bacterium
CCGCGGGCGCGGACGATCGCCCGCTCGAGCAGCACGTTCAGCCGCTCGCGCGTGAAGTCGGGCATCTCGCCCTCGAGGCGCCGCTCGCGCTCGTGCGCGTCGCGGCGGTCGCGCTCGCCGGAGAGCAGCGCGGCGACCTGCTCCGCCCGCTCGACCGCGAGGCGCGCGCGCGCCAGGCCGATCCGGCCGGAGCGCACGTCGCTCTCGAGGAGCCGGCGCCACTGTTCGAGCCCCCTCACGAGCGCGCTCCGTCGTCGGGGGTGTCGGTGAGCGCGCAGAGCTGCGCGAGCGCGGCGTCGAACGGCGCCCGCTCGTCGGCGCCCTGCTTCAGGAGCCCCTGGATGTGCGGCAGCTTCTCGAGCACGCGGTCGAGCTGCGGCTCGCTGCCGCGCCGGTACGCCCCGATCTCGATCAGGTCGCGGTGGTCCTCGTAGATGGCGAGCCACGCGCGCAGCTTCTGCGCCGCGGCCATCTGGCGGCGGCTCGCGACCGCGTCCATGAGACGCGACAGGCTCTTCAGCGGGTCGACCGGCGGGTAGTGGCCGCGCTCCGCGAGCGAGCGCGACAGCACGAGGTGGCCGTCGAGCAGGCCGCGCAGCGCGTCGGAGACCGGGTCGTTCAGGTCGTCGCCCTCGACCAGCACGGTGAGGAGCGCCGTGATCGAGCCGAGCGCGCTCGTGCCGAAGCGCTCGACGAGGCGCGGCAACTCGGAGAAGAGCGACGGCGGATAGCCGCGCGTCGTCGGCGGCTCGCCCGCGGCGAGGCCCGCCTCGCGCAGCGCCATCGCGAAGCGCGTCACGCTGTCCATGACGAGCAGGACGCGCCGGCCCTCGTCGCGGAAGTGCTCGGCGACGGTCGCGGCGAGGTGGGCGCCCTTCATGCGCTGCAGCGCCGGGCGGTCGGAGGTCGAGGCGACCACGACGGAGCGCGCGCGCCCCTCGGCGCCGAGCAGGTCGTCGACGAAGTGGCGCACTTCGCGCCCTCGCTCGCCGATCAGCGCGACGACGGTGACGTCGGCCTTCGCCTCGCGCAGCACCTTGCCGAGCAGCGTCGACTTGCCGACGCCCGAGCCGGCGAAGATGCCGACGCGCTGTCCTTCACCGAGCGAGTTCATGAGGTCGATCGAGCGCACGCCGGTCTCGAAGCGGCGCGCGATGCGCGGGCGCGACATGGCCGGCGGCGGGGGGGCGAGGACCGGCCGGCGCCGCACGCCGTCGAGCGCCGATCCGCCGTCGAGCGGGCGGCCGAGCCCGTCGAGCACGCGGCCGAGGAGCGCGTCCCCGACCGGCGCGCAGAACGGCTCGCCGGTCGCGACGACCGGCGCCCCCTCGGCGATGCCGTCGAGCCGCTCGAGCGGCAGGAGCGTCGTGGTCGCGCCGTGGAAGCCGACGATCTCGACCGCGACGTCGCCCTGCGCGCCCTTCACGACGCAGAGCTCGCCGACTTCGCCGGGCAGCCCGACCGCCTCGAGCGAGATGCCGACGAGGCGGCTCACCCGGCCCTCGCGCACGAAGGCGGGGGCGTCGGGCAGGCGCGTGCGGTGGCGCGCGAGCTCGAGGGTGGCGGCCATGTCAGGCGGTCCCTTCGAGGAGGCGCGCCCGCAGCCGGGCGATCTCGTGCGGGAGCGACCGCGACACGCGCGCCGCGCCGAGCTCGAGCGCGAGGCTGCCGCGCGCGATCGAAGCGTCGGCGACGAGCTCGACGCGCGCGCCCGGCGGCGCGAGCTCGGCGAGCTTCGCCTGCAGCGCCGGCGCGTCCTCGGGGTGCACGCGCAGCGTCGCCGCCTGCTCCTCGAGCTCGCGCCGGCGCGACGCGAGCAGCTCCTGCAGCGGCGCCTCGAGCCCGAGCTCGCCGCGCTCGCAGCGCTTTCGCACCAGCCGTTCGGCCGCAACGAGCGCCAGCTCGACGCACTCGCGCTCGATCTCGGCGAAGGTCGCCTCGAAGGCGCGCCGCAGGTCGGCGAAGCCCGCCTCGAGCGCGCGCGCCAGCGGCGCGGCGTCGAGGGTCGGCACGGGCGGCGGGGGCGGCGTGCGGTCGGTCACGCGCAGCGGCAGGCGGCTGCGCACGCCGGGCGCCGCGACGGCGATCCGCGCGCGAAGCCCGGCGGGCGGCGCCGCGGCGTCACTCGACGACGTCGTCATTGCCCGCCCTCCGCAGCTTCACGTCGCCGCTCTTCATGAGCGCGCGCACCTGGTTCAGGAGCTGCATGCGCGACTGCTGCACCTCGGTGGTCGCGACGGCGCCGAGCAGGTCGCGCTCCTCGAGGATCGTCTCGCGCGAGCGCTTCGACACGTTGTCGAGGATGGCCGACTCGACCTCGCGCGACGCGCCCTTGAGCGCGACCGTCAGCACGCGCGTGTCGACGCCGGCGAGGATCTTCTGCATCGCCTTCTTGTCGATGCCGGTCAGGTCGTCCATCGTCACGCGCTTCTCGTCGATGCTGGTGAAGAGCTGCTCGTCGGCGCCCTGCATCGCCTCGATCAGCGCCGTCTCCGTCTCCTGCGTCAGGTAGTTCATGATCTGGGCGGCCGAGGCGACGCCGGCCACGTCCTGGCGCACCTTCGGCGCCGCGGGGGCGAGGCGCGCGATGAGCGAGACGGCGATCTGCTCGAGCACCTCGCGGCGCGGCGGGATCGACTTCGCGACGCGCGTCAGCACGGAGATGCGCCGCTCCACGGGGAACGACTCGAGCACGCGCGCCGCCGCGGTCGGCTTCATCGCGGCGAGCGCGATGGCGCAGACCTGCTCGTTCTCGTCGAGCAGCACGTCGGCGACCTCGCCGGGCGGCAGCATCTCGAGCGGAGCGAACGGGTTGCCGCGCTCGCGCGAGCTCTCGAGCCGGCGCAGGTGCTCCTCGGCCTTCTCCTCGCCGAGCGCCTGGCGCAGCAGCTCCTTGAAGTCGTTGGTCGCCGAGGTGCCGCCGGTGATGCGGCGCGCGTACTCGTTCAGCGCCGGCTCGGCGTCGCTCGGCGAGAGGCGCTTGGTCGAGAGCTCGACCATCGCCTCGGAGACCGATTCGAGCGCCTCGTGCGGCAGCGCCGTCATGAGCTTCGCCGCGACGTCCTTGTCGACGCCGAGCAGCACCGCCGCGATCTTCTGCACGCCGCGCAGCTTCACCGCCATGGGGCGTGGCCTTCGTCGTTGCGGTCGAGCATCAGTGGGTCATCTCTTCCTTGAGCCAGGCGAGCAGGACCTCGCGCGCCTGGTCGGGGTGCTTGGTGACGAAGCGCGTGAGGCGGGTCCGCAGGTCGCCCGCCTTGCCCTCCGCGGCGTAGGTGAGCTCGGTGAACTCGTTCTCCTGGTCGGTCGCCTGGCCGTCGGTCGCCGTCCCGCCCGCGCCGCCCTTCGCCTTGCCGCCCGCGCCCGCCGCCGCGCCGGCGCCGCCGCGCACGACCTTCCACAGCAGGAAGAGGACGAAGAGGACGGTGACCGCCTCGGTGAGGTGGCCGGCGAGCGGGAGCAGGTTCTCGATCGCGAAGGGGCCGGGCGCCGGCGGCGGCGCGGGCGCCGCGAGGAACGGCATCGACGTGATGGAGAAGGCGTCCTTCCTGACCTTCGACCACCCGACGGCGTTCTGGACGATCGTGGTGATCGTCTCCTCCTTGGCCGCGGGCGGCGTCTTGCCGTCGGCGCCGGGCGAGTCGTCGAGCAGCACGCTCACCGACATGCGGCGGATCGAGCCGGCGCCGGTGATCTCGAGCTCGTGCTCGACGCCGTTCTTGTAGCTCCGCTCGCTCTCGTCGTGGCCGGAGAGGTCGACGGCCTCCTTCGCCTTCGCGACCGCCGCGGCGTCGGCCGGCTTGGGCGACGCGGTGCGGTCGGTCGAGGTCGACTCGCGCGCGGTCGCGCGATTCTCGTCGGAGAGCTTCTCGCGCGTCGTCTCCTTGTAGGTCGGGTCGAGCTCGATGCTGACGCGCACCGACGCGCGCACGCCGGCGGCGCGCAGCTGCGACTCCGCCTTCTCCTCGCGCGCCCGCTCCATCGCCTGCACCTTCTCCAGCACCTGCAGCGAGGCGAGCGGGTCGCTCGAGTCGCCGCGCGGGTAGAGCAGGCGCGAGCCGGTGTCGATGATCGTCACGTCCTGCGGCCGCATCCCGTTGCCGACCGCGGAGGCGATCAGGTAGGCGATCGCGGCGTAGCAGCTGTCGGCGAGGTTGGCGCCGGGACGCAGCGTGAGCGTGACGCCCGCGGTCGAGCGCGCCTTGTCCTTCGCGAAGACCCCGGGCGGCGCGACGGTCACGCGCACGCTCGCCTTGCGGACGCCGTCGAGCGACTCGATGTCGCGCGCCAGCACGCCGGAGAGGGCGCGGTCGTAGTTGATCTTGAACAGCTGGTCGGTCATGCCGAACTGCGTGGCGTCGAAGAGCGACCAGCCCTCGTTGCCGCCCTTGGGGAGGCCGGCCGCGGCGAGCTGCATGCGGATCTCGGGCAGCTTCTGCTCGGGGACCTGGATCGCCGAGCCGTCGGGCGAGAGGCGGTAGGGGACGCCGGTCGACGAGAGCTGGCTCGCGACCTCCTTGGCGTCGGCGGGGTCGAGGCCGCCGTAGAGCAGCACCCAGCTCTCGCGGCCGGCGAGGAGGCTCGAGAGGCCGGCGACCACGAGCCCGACCACCGCCAGCGCGAGCACGCCGAAGCGCTGCCCGCGCGAGAGGCGGCCGAAGATCGCGCGCGGCCGCGCCAGCACTTCCTGCCAGAAGCTCGACATCGTTCAGGGTCCTCGGTTCAGATCGGGGTGCGCGAGAGTTCCTGGTACGCCTCGGTCAGCTTGTTGCGCACCTCGAGCAGGAAGCGGAAGGCGACGTCGGCCTTCGCGATCTGCGCCATGACGTCGTGCAGCTCGCCCTTGCCCTCGGCCGCGAACTGCTCGAACGCCTTCTGCGCGCCCTGCTGCTCCTTGCTGGTGCTCTTCATCAGGTCGGCGAACGCCTCGGCCGGCGACGCCGGCGCGCTGCCGCGCGCGCCCTGCTGCGCCTGCTCGAGGAGGCTCTTGACCCGCGTGACGTCCACGGCGCCGACGCTCACTTCGCCATCTCGAGGGTCTGCTGCAGCATCTGGTGGTAGGTGCGCAGCGCCGAGAGGTTCGCCTCGTAGGTGCGCGAGGCGTCGATCAGCTCGACCATCTCGTCGATGACGTTCACGTTGGGGAGCGCGACCCAGCCCTCCTTGTCGGCGTCGGGGTCGCCCGGCCGCTTGACGCGCTGGAACGGCGAGGAGTCGGTCGCGAGGCGCGCGCGCACGGAGCCGACCGGCAGCCCGTCGGCGTCGCGCCCCTTCGACTCCTTCAGCACCGACTCGAAGACGACGCGCTGGCGGCGGTAGGGGTTGCCGTCGGCCGTCTTCGTGGTCGAGTTGGCGTTGGCGATGTTCTGCGCGATGACGGAGAGGCGCACCCGCTGGGCGCTGAGCGCCGAGGCGGAGATGTCGAAGACGCTGGTCGCGGCCGGTTTCGTCCCGTCCATGGTCCCACTCCCGAGTGCGGCGCGTCTCAGCTGCGGCCGCTGATCGCGGCGCGCATCTGCTGCAGCGCGTTGCTCACCATCGTCGCGGCGAGCTGGTGCAGCAGCGCGTTCTTGTCGCCCTGGACCTGCTCGATCTCGAAGTTCACCGAGTTGCCGTCGCCGGAGACCGGCGCGCGCGCGTCGACCTCGGCGCGCGGCGCGGCCGCGGCGAGCGTCGCGTCGCGCTTCTTCGCCTCCTCCTCCCGCAGCGCCTTCGCCAGCGTCTCGAAGGAGACGTCGACGCGCCGGTAGCCCGCCGTGCCCGCGTTCGCGAGGTTGGTGTTGAGCGCGCGGGCGCGCGCCGTCGTGAAGTCCATCACCTTGGCGGCGACGTCGAAGACGCCGGTCAGCTCGCCGCTCACGGGAGGCTCCCCGACAGCTCGAGCTCGGGCTTCTTCTTGGCCACGCCGCGCTTGGGCTCGGGGATCTCGTAGCCCTGCGCGCGGTAGAGGCGGATCTTGTTGTTGATGGTGCGCGCGGTGAGGTCGAGCAGCTCGGCGGTGCGCGTCCGGTTGCCGTCGGTCGAGCGCAGCGTCCGCAGGATCAGCTCGCGCTCGACGTCCTCGGCGCGCATGCCGACGGCGGCGGCGAGCGCTTCGCTCCGGGCTCCGTCGTCGGCGGGGAGCGGCAGCTGCTCGAGGTCGACCGCGTCGCCCGGCGCGAGCACGACCGCGCGGTGGATCACGTTGCTCAGCTCGCGCACGTTGCCGGGCCAGTGGTAGGCGCCGAGCCGCGCCATCGCGGCCGCCGTCACCTTCGTCACGTTCTTGCCGTTCTCCCGCGCGAAGCGCTCGAGGAAGCTGCGCGCGAGGAGCGGCACGTCCTCCTTCCTCTCCCGCAAGGGCGGAAGGACGATCGGCACGACGTGGAGGCGGTAGAAGAGGTCCTCACGGAAGCTGCCGTCCTTGAGCGCCGCCTCGAGGTTGCGGTTGCTGGTCGCGATCACGCGCACGTCGACCTGCAGGGTGCGCTGGCCGCCGACGCGCTCGAACTCCTCTTCTTCCAGGACCCGGAGCAGCTTCGCCTGGATGCGCGGCGAGACCTCGCTCACCTCGTCGAGCAGCAGCGTGCCCTTGTTGGCCAGCTCGAAGCGCCCCTCGCGCCGCGGCACCGCGCCGGTGAAGGCGCCGCGCTCGTGGCCGAAGAGCTCGCTCTCCAGCAGCGTCTCGGAGAGCGCCGCGCAGTTGACGCGGACGAAGGGCGCGTCGCGGCGGGGGGAGAGCGCGTGGATCGCGCGGGCGACCAGCTCCTTGCCGGTGCCGCTCTCGCCGCGGATGAAGACGGTCGCCTTGCTCGGCGCGACGCGGCGCACCGACTCGAGGACCGCGCGGATCGGCTGCGTCTCGCCGATGATCTCGCCGGTCGCGCCGCCCTCGACCTCGCGCTTCAGGTACTGGTTTTCGCGCTGGAGGCGCTGCTTGCTCTCGATGCGCCGCATGAGCAGCGCGAGCTGGTCGGGGTCGAAGGGCTTGAGCAGGATGTCCTCGGCGCCGTCGCGCATCGCCTGGATCGCGAAGTCGAGCGTGCCGAACGCCGTCATCAGCACGAAGGGGGTGCCCGGGCAGTTCTGGCGCGCGTGGCGCAGCAGCGCCAGGCCGTCGACCTCGGGCATGCGCAGGTCGGAGAGGATGACGTCGACGTCCTCCTTGGCGAGCATCTCGATGGCCTGCCTGCCGTTCTTCGCGGTGCGCGTCTCGACGCCGATCTCGGCGAGCGACTCGGCCACGCACTCGCGGCCGAGTTCGTCGTCTTCCACGACCAGCGCGCGCTCGATGCTCATCGGGGGGCTCCTTCCGTTCGCTCGCGCGCGGGGGTGGGCAGCGCGCGTTCGCGGTCCTTCGTTCCGGGCAGCCGGACGGTGAAGACGGTCCCGCCGCCCGGCCGCGGCGCGACTTCGATGCGACCCCGGTGCAACTCGACGATCCGGTGCACCAGGAAGAGGCCGAGTCCGATTCCGTCGGACCGGCCGGTGACGAACGGGCGGAACAGGCGGTCGCGCAGCTCGGCCGGGATGCCCGGGCCGTCGTCCTCGACGACCAGCTGCACCTCGCCGCTCGCCGCTCGGGCGAGGACCGAGACGTGGCCGCCGGCGCCTGCGGCCGCGCGGGCGTTCTCGATCAGGTTGACCAGCACGCGCTCGAGGAGGGCGAGGTCGCCCGCGACCTCGAGCTCGCGCGGCTGCGCGGGCCGGATCTCGATGCGCGCTGCTCCTGCAGGCGTGTCGGCAAACGCGTGGCGCAGCTCGACCAGCAGCGTGTTGACGCGCGCGCGCCGCGGCGCGAAGCGGTCGGGGCGCGCGAAGCAGAGCAGGTTCGTGATGATCGCGTTCGCCTTGCGGACGCCGGCCAGGATGCGGCGCGCGTGCTCGTGCGGGTCCTTGCGGGGCGCGCCGGGCGCGTCGGTGTCGAGCGACTTGAGCAGGAGGTGGGTGAAGCCCTCGACCGAGTGGAGGGGGTTGCGCAGCTCGTGCGCGATGCCGGCCGCCATCTCGCCGAGCGCCGTCAGCGTCTCGCGGCGGCGCAGCTCCTCGCGCAGCGTCTCGAGCTCGGTCTCGTCGGTCAGCGCCTCGACCTCGCCGAGCGTCGCTCCGTCCGACCCGAGCACCGGCGCGCGCGACGAGCGCAGGATGCGCCGCTCGCCGTCGAGGCGCAGCTCGCGGCTCGGCAGCGCGACGCAGTCGTCGCTCGGCGGACCGGAGTCGCAGACGGGCCGTCCGTCGCCGTCGACGAACGACGCCTTCGCGCGGCCGATCAGCGCGTCGGAGGTCTCGCCGACCAGGAGCTCGAAGGCGCGGTTGACCAGCGTGACGCGGCCGGCGCGGTCGGTCACGACCACCGCGCTCGAGAGGCTGCAGAGCACGCTGTTCAGGTGGCGCGTCGTCGCGTCGAGCTCGGCGACCTTCTCGTTCAGCGTCTGGTTCGACCGGGCGAGCTCGAGGTCGACGCGCGCCGCCTGCTCGCGCAGCCGGTCGTACGCCTGCTCGAGCGAGCGCGAGATCTGCGTGAACGCCTCGAAGCTGCGCTCGAGCGTCGAGCGGTCGGCGGCGGTCTCCGCGAGCGGCGCGGCGGCGGCGGGGACGGAGGAGGGGGTCATGGCGCGCCGCCTCCGCCGGGCTTGCGCGCGCCGTCCTTCGCGTCGGACTTGCCCTCCGACGCGCTCTCGACCGGCTTCTCGTCGTCGCCGCGCGCGGCGCGGACGGCGATGACGACGCGCGCCATGTCGCGGGCGAAGGCGGCCTGCTGCCCGTAGCTCGAGTCGGGGTGGCGCGTCGCCAGGCGCTCCCACTCCTTCAGCGCCTCGTCCTGCCGGCCGGCGCGGAAGAGGGCGTCGGCGTGCGTGTAGAGCAGCTCCTGGTCGGCCTGCGGGTCGTCGAGCGCGACGCGCTCCCACGCCTTGAGCGCGTCGGAGAAGCGGCCCGCGCGGTAGAGCGCGCGGCCGACCGCCTTGGGGTCGGCGCCGCGCGCCGCGACGTCGATCGTGATCGGCGCGGCGTTCGGCGCCGCGTTCGGCGCGGCGGCGCCTGCGCTCGCGGCCTCGCCGCCCGTCGCGGGCGCGGGCGCCTCGAGCTTGCGCGAGAGCGGCCCCGAGTCGATCGGGCTCTTGATGCCGGCGCGCTGCCGCTTGCGGTCGGCGGCGGCGAACATGCGCTGCTCGACCTCGAGCATCAGCACGAGGAGCGGGGAGGGGTCCTCGCCCGGCGCGAGCTCGTGCGCCTCCTGGCGCATCAGCAGCAGGTCGAGCTCCTGCGCGAAGCCGGGGACGAGCAGGTCGCGGATCGACTTGGGGTCGACGCCGAGGCGCTTCGCGCGGCGGACGTCGAGTCCGGCCAGGATCCGCTCGCGCGTCACCCGGCCGGGCTTCATCTCCTCCTCGGTCGGCAGCTCGCCGGCGCGGACTCGCCGCTGCAGCTCGTAGAGCTGCGCGAGCAGCTGCTCGCGGTCCTTCAGCCGGTCGGCCGCGCCGTGCCCGTCGTCGGGCCGGCCCGTGCCGAACGCCAGGAAGGCGGCGAGGAGCAGCGTCTCAGCCGTCACGGCGCTCGTCCTTCGGGCCGCCGCCCGCGTTGCCGGCGGGCTTCGCCGGCTCCGCGGCGGGGCGCTTCGCCGGCTCCGTCGCCGGCTTGTTCGGCGCCTCGGGCGCCGGCTTCGCGGAGGCGTCCGTCTCCGGCTTGGCGTTCAGCCCCTCGAGCAGCGAGTCGATCGAGTCGCCGTCGCGCAGCGCCTGCGCCGCGATGTCGAGCAGCTTCGCGCGGCCCGCGGCGTCGGCGACCGGCAGCGCGTCCTTCACGCGCTGCAGGCAGAGCTCGTTGTTGCGCTGGCGGAGCGCGATGTCGGCGAGCGCGATCGCGCCCTCCGTCTCGTGCCCCTCGAGCGCGGCGAGGCGCGCGAGCAGCCGCGCCGCCGACTCGAGCTGGCCGTCGTCGCAGAGGAGCTCGGCGGAGAGCAGGAGCGCCTGCGCCGCCACCTCGGGGTCGTCCGCGGCGGTGGCGCGGGCCAGCGACTTCTGCGCGCGCGCCGAGAGGCCGCACGCGGCGTGGATGTTCCCTTCGAGCAGGTCGCAGCGCAGCGCGAGGTCGCTGCCCGGCTTGAGCTCGCGGGCGCGCGCCACGGCGAGCAGCGCCGTGAAGTCGTCGCCCATCGCGTGGTGGGCGCGCGCCAGCAGGTACTCCACCTCGGCCGCCTGCGGGACGTCGCCCTTGGCGCGCACGAAGCGGTCGGCGGTCGCGACGACGCCGGGCCAGTCCTCGCAACCCGTCTGCGCGCGAGCGAGGCCGAGCAGCGCGCGCTGCTCGAGCTCCGCGTCCGACGTCGCCTGCAGCGCCCACTGCATCGCCTTGACGGCGCCGCGGTGGTCGCCGCCCTCGTCGAGCAGCTCGCCCGAGGTGACGAGGTCGGCGGGCGAGAGCCCCTCGTTCATCGCCTCGACGACGCTGCGCAGGATCGTGTTCGCGTGCGCCGTCGCGGCGGCCGCGTCGGGAGGGGCGAGGTGGGGGTCGCGGGCCATGCGCCGGAACGCGCGCACCGCCTCGAGGCGGGCGGCGGCGACCAGCGGGTGGCGCGGCGCGATCGACGCGATCGACGTCCACTGCGCCTGCGCCGCGTTGTCGTCGCCGAGCTTCGAGTAGGCGAAGCCGCAGCGGAAGTAGACGAAGGCGAGGTCGCCGAAGGTGGGGGCGCTCTTCTCGAGCTCGGTGTACTCGACGATGGCGCGTGCGTAGTCGCCGAGTTCGTAGAGCGCGTTGGCGATCTGGAAGCGCAGGCGCGCCGCGTCGGGCTGCAGCGGGTCGGAGAGCAGCGCGCTGCGCCAGCCGTCGATGGCGCGCGACAGCAGCGTCTCGGGCGGGATCTTGTCGGGGACGTCGGCGCCGCAGCGCAGCTCCCGCTTGTTCGCGTCGGGATCGGCGGTGAGCCCGGCCGAGCCGGCGATCCAGAGCGCCGACTCGCGCAGCGAGCGGTGCTTCAGGTGGACGTCGACCGGCTCGTTCGAGCGCAGGACCGCCTCGCTCGAGTCGAGCTTGAGCACGCGCCCCGCCGCCTGCGCGAGCCGCGCCAGGACCTCGTGGGCCGGCGCGCCGTGCGCGACGACGTCGAACGCGGGCGGGTCGCCCTCCTTCGAGACGAGCTTGACGACGACGCTCTCCGACTGCGCCGCGATCTCGTCCTCGAGCATCTCCGAGGAGGTCGGCGCGCCGATCGGCACGCGGCCGCCGCGCACGCTCGCGTCCTGGAGCGCGCCGAGCAGCGCGCAGGCGAGCAGCACGTTCATCGACCGCCTCCGCCGTGCGCCGCCGGTCCGGCGGCGCGCTCGAGCCCGGGCAGCGGGGCGAACGCGCCCGAGCGCATCGCCTCGCTCCACCACGCGTCGGCGACGCGCACGGCGGCCTGCAGCCGGTAGGGCTGGTCCTTGGCGGAGAGCGCGTCGGCGCGCGCGAGCAGCTGGTGGAGGAGGCGGCGCGCCTCGGCGTCGCGCCCCTGTCCCGAGAGCGTCGCGGCCGACTCGAAGATCTGGTCGGGCTCGCGCCGGTCGGTCTCCTGGTCGGTCGCCTTGAGGCTCCACTGCTGCGCCTTCTCGACGTTGCCGAGCGCGCGGTGCGCCTTCGCGAGGAGCAGGTAGGCCTCGAAGCGCTGGTTCGAGTCGAGGAGCTTGGGGTCCTCGGCGAGCGGCTCGATGACGCGGCGCACGTCCTCGTAGAGGCCGCGCTGGAAGTGGACGCGCGACTCGAGCAGGACCTGGTCGATCCGCTCGGCGGAGCTGCGGTCGACGCGCGCCTCGGGGGGCGGGGCGATCGTCGCGACCGGCTCGGAGGCGGGGAGCGACGGGGCGCGGTGCAGGAAGAGCTGCACGGTCTGCAGCGCGACGAGCGCCGTCACGGCGACGCCGAAGAACCAGAGCGCGCGGGTGAGGCCGGCCGAGCCGCCGCCCTCGCGCGGCGCGACGGGCTCGACGATCGGCACGTCGGAGACGGAGGTGAGCAGCTCGTCCTCGATGGGCTCGGCCGCGCCGAAGGCGTCGTCGCCGTCGACGACCGGGTCGTCCGTCGGCGCGTCGGGGAGCGACGCGATGTCGATCACCGGCGCGTCCTCGAGCGCGTCGAGCTCGAGCGACTCGTCGGCGTCGACGTCGGCGGAATCGTCGAGGGGGTGCTTCCCCATGGCTCACTCCTTCGGTGCGCGAGCCGGACGGCCCCGGCGGCGTGCAGCCGCTGAAGGTCCGAAATCGCGACACGAGACCTTTCGGGCGGTTTCTTCCCGTCGCTTGAGGCGAGCACGGAAAAAAGGGGAAGGGATTTCGGGCCTCCCGCGAACCGCCTTCGGACCGCGGCGCGCCGGCGCCCCCGGACCCCCGGGGAGGCCGGGGCATGGGAGTTGTCCGGGGCGGCGCATGGGGAGGGCGCCGCTCGTCTCGCTCTGCATGATCGTCCGCGACGGCGGCGCGTCGCTGCGCCGCTGCCTCGCGAGCGCGCGGCCGCTGGCCGACGAGATCGTGGTGGTCGACACCGGGTCGCGCGACGACAGCGTCGCGGTCGCCCGCTCCTTCGGCGCGACCGTCCTCGAGCGGCCCTGGGACGACGACTTCGCCGCGGCGCGCAACCACGGGCTCGCGGCGGCGCGCGGCCGCTTCGTCCTGCTGCTCGACGCCGACGAGGTGCTCGAGTGTCCCGACCCGGAAGGTCTGCGCCGGTTGCTCGGGCGATCCGACCACGTCGCCTGGTTCGTGACGATCCACTCCGACCTCGGCCGCGGCGACGACCTCGAGTCGAACGTGATCCGGCTGTGGCGTCACGCGGCGGACGTCCGCTTCCGCTACCCGATCCACGAGCAGGTGCTGCCCGACCTCGAGCGGGTCGCGGCGCGCGAGGGGCGCCGCTTCGCCCTCCTCGCCGATTCGACGATCCGGCACTCCGGCTACACGCCCGACGCGATCGAGCGGCAGGGCAAGGTCGAGCGCAACGTCCGCATCTTCCGCAAGGCGGTCGCGCGCCACCCCGACGAGCCCTACCTCTGGTTCAAGTTCGCCGACTTCCTGCGCGGCCACGCCGACCGCAGGGACGAGGCGCTCGCGGCGGCGCAGCGCGCGTCCGCGCTGCTCGCCGCGACGCCGGACGGACCGCGGCGGCGCGTGCCCTACTGGTCGGAGCTGCAGGCCATCACGGTCGCGGCGCTGCTCGACGCGAAGCGCCTCGACGAAGCGCTGCGGCAGCTCGAGGCGGAGCCGCCCGACGCTCTCGGCGCCCCCGCGTACCACTACGTCGCGGCGCTCGCGCTCGAGGAGGCGGGGCGGCTCGACGAGGCGCTCCACCAGGTCGACCGCTGCTGCGGAGCGAAGAAGCCCCCCGACGCGACGGCGTGGCGCCCGGGGCTGGTCGGCCCCCAGGGCGAGGCGCTGCGCGCCCGCCTCTTATTGAGGAAGGGAGACTCCCCCGCGGCCCTCGCGGCGGCGGAGCGCGCGCTCGCGCTCCGACCGGGCTATCCCGCGGCGATCCAGCTGCGCGCCGACGCATTCCTGCAATCGGGGCGGCCGAGCGAAGCGGTCGCGTCGCTGCTCGCGGAGCTGAAGCGCAAGGAGGAGCCGCGTCTCTGGGAGCAGGTCGCGCGGATCCTCTCCATGCTCGGCAAGCAGGACGAGGCGGAGCGCTGCCTCGCGCGCGCGCGGCGACGGGAGCTGCAGCCGGTGGCAGAATGACCCGCTTCCGAGGGCGCGCCGGGGACCGTTCCATCACTTCCCGGGTCGTGCCGTACGCGTGCGGGAGCCGGTGAAATCATGCTGCGGATCGATCGTCTCGCGTTCGCTTTCGGGTTCCTCCTGACCGGAGCCGCCGCGCGCGCGCAAGAACCCGGTCCGAGCGGCGACGCGATGAAGGTCGAGGCGGGGGAGTTCCCGACCGAGCTGCGCTGGAAGCTCGGCGCATGGGCGCTGCGCGCCACGCTGCGCGTCGGCGGCGTCGACCTCGGGCTCAAGCCCCCGCCGCGCTCGCAGATGTGGCTGCGCATCCGGACCGCGGCCGAGCGCGACTGGCTCGATCCGGTCGGCCTGGTCTACACGCAAGGCACGGCGGCGCTCACGCTCTACGCGGCGACGCCGACCGAAGTGCTCGACGGCACCGGGACCTTCGACCCGATCCTCTCGCTGCTCGACGGCGTGGTGGAGACGGCGTGGTTCGGCCGGATCCAGAAGCCGTGGGAGATCCCCGACGCTCTGCGCCTCGGCCTCGACCGCCACTTCGCGCAGCCGCTGCTCGACGCGCTGCTGGACGAGGAGAAGAAGGACGCGACGCTGCCGCGCTGGCCGGGCGTCGCGAAGGCGCGCAAGGGGAGCCTGGAGAACCTGCCGGCCGACCATCCGCTGGTGCAGGATCGCGACCACGTCCTCGACGTGCTCGCCCGCTTCGAGGCGAAGTTCGGGCGCGCCCGCATCGCGCAGCACCTCCTCGACTGCAACCAGCGCGTGCTCTCGACGGAACAGGTCACGGTCGCGACGGAGAAGCTGCTCGAGCCGATCACCGCGGAGCTCGGGAAGCCGCTGCTGCCGGTCGCGACCTTCGAGACGCGCGTGCCGTGGAAGGGCGAAGGGGCGGAGCCGCCGGAGGCGCGCCTGAACGGTCTCGCCGGCGAAGTGCCCTACCTCGACGACTACCAGCTGCGCGTCTGCTACGGCGAGCAGCGCGCCTCGGCGCGCACCTTCCAGCCGTGGGCGGCCGGCGGCGCGCCGACCCTCTTCTTCCGCATCCCGCTCACCGGCACCTGGACCATCAGCGGCGTCGAGGTCCTCGCCCGCCGCCTCGTCGAGGAGGGCAAGCCCGACCTCTCCGCGCAGCGCCACCTCTGGGCGGTCGTCCTCGACGAGCGCTTCCGCGAGCTCTACCGCTGGCCCTTCCAGCAGTCGGCGATCCCCAAGGACAAGGCGGCGTGGGTGAAGCTGCCCTTCTCCGCGAGCCCGAGCCTTCCGGCGGACTACTGGTTCGTCGCGATCGAGGCGGAGGATCCCGGCCCGGGCAACCAGATCGAGATCTGCGTGCGCCCCGACGCCGTCGCCGAGCACTCCTTCCGGTCGATCCCCGGCCACCGCGTCACGAAGCTCGA
>DASRRB010000159.1:0-2683 GCA_035695985.1 Planctomycetota bacterium
AGCTGCACGACCGCCAGTACCGCTTCGAGGCGGGGCGTTTCGTCAATCCCGGCGAAGAGCTGCGCGCATAGGGTCCGTCGCGGGGAGCCGGACATGGGCCGGACGCTCGAATACCGGATCGGCGTGCGGAGCGCCTTCGCCGACGTCTTCACCAAGGAGGCGTGCGCGGCGCTCGAGGCGGTCGCGCCGCTCGACGACGAGCGCCGGACGGTGATGGCGGCGCGCCTCGCGCGGCGCGCCGAACGCATCCGCGAGAAGCGCCGCATCGACTTCCTGCCGGCCGACGCGACGATCGCGCGCACGCGCATCGCGGTGAAGGACGCCCGCGAGGGGAACTTCGAGGGCGGCGAGATCCCGCGCGACCTGCAGCGCCAGTGGATCCAGGGCACCGGGCCGGCGGCGCGCCCGCGCGCGAACACCGCCGAGGGGCTGCGCAGCGTCGCCTACGCGCTCCTCTCGGGCGCCGACGGCTGGATGTTCGACGGCGAGGACGCGCTCGGCCAGGTCGCGGCGATGTCGCTCGAGAACCAGCGCAACCTGAAGCTCGCGCTCGCGCGCGACCCCCTCTTCCTGCAGGTCGCGGAGGCCGTCGCGGTCGAGATGAACGACTGGGCGCGCGGCTTCCTGCAGCGGCCGCTGGTCGACGACTGGCGGGCGCAGCTCGACTTCACGACGAGGATCTTCCGGCCGCGCGGCCTGCACCTGGACGACCGCCATGTCCGGCGCGGCGACGGGCGCGGCTTCTCGGCGTCGCTGGTCGACGCCGTCCTCTATCTCGCGAACAACCAGGCGGCGTTGCGCGCCGCGGGCGCGTCGCTCGTGCTCTACCTGCCGAAGATCCAGACGGCGGAGGAGGCGGCGCTCTGGGACGAGCTGCTCGCCGCGGCGGAGCGCGCGCTCGGGCTGCCCGCCGACGCCGTCCGCGTCTACGTCCTGGTCGAGCAGGTCGAGGCGTGCTTCCAGCTGATGGAGATCCGCGCCGCGCTCGCGCGCCGCTTCGTCGGCTTCAACACCGGGCGCTGGGACTACATCCACAGCGTCTCCGACGCGCTGTCGTGGGACCGCTCGTTCGTGAACCCCGACGTCGAGTCGCTCACGATGACCTTCGGGTACATGCGCGCCTACGAGGACCGCGTGCGCCGCGCCGTCAACACGCCCGACCGCGCCGGCCGCTGCGCGCTGTGGCAGGGCGGCATGGAGCCCAACATCCCGGTCGGCTCGGCGGCGGGCGTGGCCGCCGGCATGCGGCGCGCGATCGCGGGCGGTGAACGGGAGCAGCGCGAGGGGGCGAGCGGCAAGTGGGTCGCCCACTGGAAGATGGTCCCGATCGTGCGCCCGGTCTGGGAGCACGTCGGCGCCGACAACCAGCTCGGCCGCGCGTTCCCGCGCCTCACGTACACGGCGAGCGACGCGGCCGCCCTGTTCAAGCTCGACGACGCTCCGCGCACCGTCGCCGGCGCGCGCGCGCTGGTGAGCGTCGGCCTGCAGTACGGCAACGCGTTCGGGCGCGGCTTCCAGGCGGTCGCGCTCAAGCCGGCCGACGCGTTCGGCAACGACGACGTGCTCTACCTCATGGAGGACATGGCGACCGCCGAGATCCGGCTCGGCGTGCTCTGGGAGTGGCTGCAGAAGGGGGCGACGTTCACCGCCGACGACGCGACGGCGGGCGTGAAGCGCGGCGGGCCGTTCACGCTCGAATTGTTCCAGCGCCTCGTCGGCGAAGAGTTCGCGAAGCTCGAGCGCGCGCGCGACCGCGACGTGCACGACGATTCCAAGACGACGACGCTGCCGATCGCGCGCGCCGCGCTCGAGGCGTACGTGACGGGGGGCGGAGCCGCCCCGGGCCGTCCGCTCGTGAAGCCGCCCTGGTACGTCGACCTGCTGCAGCTCACGCTCGACCGGCCCGACCTCGCCGTCGCCAGGAAGCGCATCGAGGCCGCGCTCGAGGAGTTCCGCCACGACGGCGTCCGGCGCACCGAGAACCCGGAGTTCGCGCCCGAGCCGGCCTGATTTGCCGTGGATCGACCCCGGGGGGCTCGCCGAAACTCTGGGCATGAGCCCCCTCGAAGCCGAGATCGCCGAGACGCAGCGCTGGTTCGAGACGCCCCGCTTCCACGGGATCACGCGTCTCTACTCCGCGCGCCAGATCGCCGAGCAGCGCGGCACGATCGCCCGCGATTACACCATCGCGCGTGACGCCGCCGACGCCTTCCACGAGCGGCTGCGCCAGCTCTTCAGGGAACGGAAGAGCATCACCACCTTCGGCCCCTACTCGCCCGGCCAGATCGTCACGATGAAGCGGCTCGGGATCGAGGGGATCTACCTCGGCGGCTGGGCGACGTCGGCCAAGGGCTCGACGCAGGAGGACCCGGGCCCCGACCTCGCGAGCTACCCGCTGAGCCAGGTGCCCGACGAGGCGGCCGGGCTCGTGCGCGCGCTCCTCACGGCCGACCGCAACCAGCACTACCAGCGCTCGCGCATGACCGAGAAGCAGCGCGCGGCGGCGCCGGTCCACGACTTCCGGCCGTTCATCATCGCCGACGCCGACACCGGCCACGGCGGCGACCCTCACGTCCGCAACCTGATCCGCCGCTTCGTCGAGGCGGGCGTGCCGGGCTACCACATCGAGGACCAGCGGCCCGGCACGAAGAAGTGCGGCCACCAGGGCGGCAAGGTCCTCGTC
>DASRRB010000160.1:0-2976 GCA_035695985.1 Planctomycetota bacterium
CATGCGCGACACGGCGAGCGGCTGGCGCATGAGGAGCGGCCGGTAGAGCGCGAGGGTGCGCTCCGCCTTCTCTCTCAGCTCGTCGTCGCCGAGCAGCTCGGCGAGACGCGCGAGGACACCGACCGCCACGGACGGCCCCGACGGCGTCGCGCCGTCGTACGCCTCCTTCGAGCGCGCGATCAGGAGCTCGGCGTCGTGCGCGGTCGTGAAGAAGCCGTCCTCCTTCTCGTCCCAGAAGCTCGCGACGGCCGCGCTCGCGAGATCGCGCGCAAATGTGAGGTCGGCGGGATCGTGGCCCGCCTCGTAGAGGTCGAGCACCCCGTCCGCGAGGAAGGCGTAGTCGGAGAGGTTGCCCGCGTGCTTCGCCGTGCCGTCCTTGGTCGAGCGCAGCAGCCGGCCGTCGCGCCACAGATTCGCGCGCGCGAACGCCGCCGCCTTGCGCGCCGCCTCGACGTAGCGCGCCTCGCCGAGGTGGAAGCCGGCGCGCGCGAACGCGCCGATCATGAGCCCGTTCCAGTCGGCGAGGATCTTGTCGTCGCGCGCCGGCTTGACCCGCTTCTCGCGCGCCTCGTAGAGCTTGCGGCGCGCGACCTCGAGGCCGGCACGCACCTCCTCGGGCCGCATCGACCTCACCTTCGCGAAGTCCTCGATGCTCCACGGACGCGACAGGACGTTCGTGCGGTGCTCGAAGTTGCCCGACGGCGTGGCGCCGAACCACGGGCCGACCCAGGCGGCGAGGTCGGCGCCGAGCACCTCGTCGAGCTCCGCCGTGCTCCAGACGAAGAACTTCCCCTCCTCGCCCTCGCTGTCGGCGTCCTGCGTCGAATAGAAGCCGCCGCCGGGCGAGGTCATCTCGCGCAGCACGTAGTCGAGGATCTCGCGGACCGTACGCGCATGCTCCCCATCTCCGGTCAGAAGCCACGCGTCGAGGTAGGTCGAGGCGAGCAGCGCGTTGTCGTAGAGCATCTTCTCGAAGTGCGGCACGAGCCAGCGCTCGTCGGTCGAGTAGCGGTGGAAGCCGCCGCCGACCTGGTCGTACATGCCGCCGGCCGCCATCTTCTCCAGCGTGAAGAGCGCCGCGTGCCGCAGCTTCTCGTCGCCATTCTTCGCGACGATCCGCAGCAGCAGCGAGAGGTCCATCGGGTGCGGGAACTTGGGCGCGCCGCCGAAGCCCCCCTGCTCGTCGTCGAAGCGGGAGAGGAGCTGGGACGCGGCGCTCTCGGGCAGACCGGCCGCGAGCTCGCCCTTCGTCACGCCGACGTCGGGGAGCGAGATCTCGCGGATCTTCCCGGTCAGCTCCTTCGCCGCCTCGAGCGCGCGCGGCCGCTCCTCCTTCCAGATCCGCCCCATCTCCTGGCAGACGCGCGGGAAGCCGGGCCGGCCGTGCGCGTCGCGCGGCGGGAAGTAGGTCCCGCCGAAGAAGGGCTCGCCGTCGGGCGTGAGCCAGACCGACATCGGCCAGCCGCCGCCGCGCGTCAGGAGCTGCACCGACTTCATGTAGATCTCGTCGACGTCGGGCCGTTCTTCACGGTCGACCTTCACACAAATGAAGAGGTCGTTCATGAGGGTCGCGATCCCCTCGTCCTCGAAGCACTCGCGCTCCATCACGTGGCACCAGTGGCACGCGGAGTAGCCGACCGAGAGGAAGATCGGCCTGTCCTCCTTCTTCGCGCGCTCGAATGCCTCCTTCCCCCACGCGTACCAGTCCACCGGATTGTGGGCGTGCTGCAGCAGGTAGGGCGACGTCTCCTGCGCGAGGCGGTTCGTCTTGGCGGTCACGGGGGGAGGCTCCTGCGGGGAGACGGCGGGAACGGGCACGGCGGCGGCCGGCGCCTCGGCGGCGCCGCATCCCGACAGCGCGAGGAGCGCCGCGGCGGCGGCCGGAACGGGAGATCGGCGGCGCCGGAGCCGCCGACACCGCGGCAATGGCGCAGTCACGGCGCCGGCCGGCTCTCGACGCGCCCGAGGTAGCCGACCAGCTGCTCCTGCACCCAATCGTAGGTCTGGACGAACTGAGAGACGACGCGGCTCAGCGCGTCGGGCTCGATCTTCGAGCGGAAGACGCCGACGTTCTCCAGGAAGATCGTCTTGGGGTCGCGCTGCATCGACTCGATGCGCGAGTGGAACTGCCCCTCGTCGATCGGCGAGGTCGGGAAGGTCATGCGCACGCCGAGCAGCAGCGGCGGCCGCTCGAAGTGCGAGAGGTCGTCGGGCTGCAACGAGAGCATCGAGCGGCCGACCAGCTCGATCGCGCTGCTCGCGGCGCGCGGCGAGACGAGCGACTGCACGACGTACTGCGTGGCGAGGATGTGCGGGATCCTGAGCTCGGCGAGGACGATCCGCGCGAAGGCGTCGATCCGCCGCTCGAAGTCGTCGCGCGACACTCCGGTGAGCTGCTCCTGGACGCGCACGCGGTCGGGGAGGAGCCAGGCGGCCGACACCGGACCCTGCTGCGCCTGCGGCGCGCCGGGCGGCTGCACCGGGTTGGTGAGCTGCGCCCCGCCCTGGACCAGCTGGAAGTTGGCGTAGCGCGCGGCGTCGTTCTCGAAGAGCTTGCCGTGCGTGCGCTGCAGGTCGGCCGCCGCATGCTGCATCGGCGCGTGGACGAACTCGGCGAAGAACTGGATGCTGCGGAGCGGATACACGGTCGGTTCCCCGGGCTCGTCGTGGCGCGTCCCGCCGGCGCGCCGAGGCGGCGCGCGCGAGGGGCCGCCATTATCGGGCCCGCGCGCCGATCAGCAATCGCGCCCTTCACGGGGGGAAAGGGTCGGGTGGTCAGTGGAATGGACAGTGCGCCCGACCCGCTGCTCGACCGCCTCGTCGCCATGTGGCCGAGGCTCGACGCCGCGACGCGGGCGCAGGTCGCCGCGCTGCTCGACGACGCGGAGTGACCTCAACGGGCTTCGCGAGGCGCCGCCTTTACCCGTCTCCGCAGGTCCTCGAACGAGACCTCCTCGTCCTTCGGGTGCTTCTTAC
>DASRRB010000161.1:0-6066 GCA_035695985.1 Planctomycetota bacterium
CGCCTCTTCGTGCGCGTCCGCCATCCCGGATACGCGGCGGCGAGCGCCGAGGTCGAGCTGCTGCAGGCGGGCGAGCGGCGCGAGGTCACGCTCCGGATCGGAAAGCCGACCGCGGGCGTGCGCGGCCGGGCGCTGCTTCCCGACGGCAAGCCCGATCCCGAGGCGACCGTGCACCTCTTCCACCCATCGATCGGCGGCTGGGTCGACGAGACGCCGCTGCCGGTCCAGGCCAACGCCACCGGCACCTTCGAGATCGACCGGATCGCCGCCGACGACTACGTGGTCGTCGTCAAATTCAATGCGTCCTCGGCGCCGGGCGTCGCGCGCGTGCGCGCCGCCGATCCGCCCCCCTACGTCGAGCTGCGCGCCGTCCCGGCGAGCGAAGTCACCGTGAGCCTCACGAGCGACCCGCCGATCGGCCGAATCGACACGGCGTACCGCATCGTCGGCGCCGACGGCATCCCGGTCGTGAACATGTTCAGCCCGTTCCGGAACTTCGTCATGGGCGAGAAGGCGCAAGCGACCGCCTGTCTCGCGCCGGGCCGCTATCGCCTTTTCGTCTGGTGCGTCGGCTACCGCGAGGCCGCGACCGAAATCACCGTCCCGCCTTCGGGGCCGCTCGAGCTGCGGCTCGAACGCGCGCGCTGACGCGCGCGGCCGCTCTCACCGCCGCCGGCTCGTCGCGCGCGGCTCGCTCGCCTCGCCCTCGTCGACGACCACGGCGAGGTGGTCGAGCTCGCGGTATTTCCCGTCGAGGTCCATGCCGAAGCCGAGGACCCAGCCGTCGTCGACCTCGAAGCCGACGTAGTCGAGCTCGATCGGCATGCAGCGGCGCGCGTGCTTGCTGACCAGCACGGCGCTCTTCACGGTGCGGGGATTCGCGGCGCGGACGCGGGCGAGGACGGCGGCGAGCGTGCGCCCCTCGTCGGCGATGTCGTCGATGACGAGCAGGTCGCGGTCGGTGCAGCGCGCGACGTCGAAGTCGTCGAGCTTCACCTCGACGAGCTCGCTGCCGCGCGTGCGGCGGGCGCGGACGACGAGCGTCTCGACGAAGCCGCCGCGCGCGTTCACCCGCTGCTGCAGCTCGCCCGCGAACCGGCGTGCCCCCTCGGCGATGACGATGAAGAGCGGCACCGTCGCCGAGAAATCCCGCGCGATGTCCGCCGCGAGCGCTTCGATGCGCACGCGCACCTCCTCCGCGGAGACGATGCGCCGCAGGCCCGGCGTCGTCGTCGGAGGGGGCGTCAGGGAGCGGCTCATGTCGTGGCCCTTCGGCAATCGGGAGGCGAGATTGTAGTCCCCGGGGCGAAAGCCACCGGGCCCCGGGGAGGACGGCCCGCCGGCCCCATGGCTGGACCGGTTTTCCCGTCCGCGACAACCGACGTCGGACACCCCATGGACCCGCGCCCCGAAACCGACGACGCCGAGCCGCTCGCGAGCCACGCGCACTTCCTGCGTGCGCTCGCGCGGCGGCTCCTGTTCGATCCGGGAGCGGCCGACGACGTCGCGCAGCGCGCGCTGCTGCTCGCGCTGCAGCGCCGTCCGGGACGGGAGAAGGTCCGTTCGATGCGCGAGTGGCTCGCCGGCGTCGTCCGCAACTTCGCGCGCGCCGGCCGGCGCGAAGAGCAGCGCCGCGACGAGCGCGAGCGCGCCGCCGCGCAGCCCGAGGCGCTGCCCTCCGCCGCCGACTCCGCCGCGCGGCTCGAGACGGTCGAGCGGCTCGTGGCCGCGGTGCGCCGCCTCGACGAGCCCTACCGCTCGACGATCGTGCTGCGCTACTTCGACGCGCTCAAGCCGGGCGCGATCGCGAAACGCATCGGCGTGCCGGTCGAGACGGTGCGCACGCGGCTGAAGCGGGCGCTCGAGCGGCTGCGCGCCGACCTCGACGCGAAGCACGGCGGCGATCGCGCGGCATGGGGGCTCGCGCTGCTGCCGACGGCGCTGCCGTCGGGCGGCGTGCTCGGCGGGATTCCGGCGAGCGTCGCGTTGCACGCGCTCGCCTTCGGCGGACTCGGAGCCCTGGCGATGAGCTCGAAGGTGAAGCTCGCGGTGGCGGGCGCGTGCGCGGCGGCGGCGACGGCGGCGATCGTCCACTTCGGATTCGGCGACGGTGCGCGGCCGCGGCCGCCCGACGCCGCCGCACACGCGAGCGCGCCGATTGCGCCGGAGGGGGCCGCCGCGCCGGCGCCGCCGACGGCGGGCGCCGCCGACGCGCCCGCGCCGATGGCGGAGCGCGCGAAGGAAGCAACGCCGGCCGCAGCCTCGACGACCGCGGCGCCCTTCGTCGTGCACGGCCGGACGCTGGATTTCGCCGGCAAGCCGCTCGCGCACCGGCACGTGAAGCTCGCTCGTCACGACGGCTACGAGACCGGCGACAAGCCAGAGGCGAGCACCATCGTCGAGAGCGGCGACGACGGCGCCTTCGCGTGGGGGCTGCCGCTGCCCAAGGGGACGGTGACGCTCACCGCGGTCGAGGACGAGCCCGACTTCTGGGGCGATTCGGAGCGCGCGCTCGTCTTCTCGGGGGCCGCCCCGGCGCCGCTCGACGTCACGCTGCACGCCTTCGACCTCGAAGTGGTCGGCCGCGTGACCGGCGAGCACGACGAGCCGCTCGGCGACGCGCACGTCGCAGGGGGCGGCGGCGCGGCCGACTGCGACGAGAACGGCGAGTACTCGTTCCGGGCGTGCTCGACGCTTCGCCAGACCTGGATGACCGTGCACGCGTCGGGCTACGTCCCGAACGAGGCGCTGGTCCAGCTGCCCGGCCCGCCGAAGCCCTTCGTGCAGAACTTCCGAATGCGGCCGGGGACGACGATCCGCGGCCGAGTGATCGACCCCGCGGGGGCGCCGAGCCCGGGGGCGCGCGTGCGCGGCAACTACCGCGACGTCGCGACGAGCGGCGCCGACGGCCGCTACGAGCTGCGCGGCATCGATCCGCAGCAGAGCGAGGCGTACCTCGACGTCACCCATCCCGACTTCGCGACGACGAGCGAGGTCGTGACGGTGGCGGGTGCGGCGGTTCACGACGTCGTCCTGCAGCGCGGCGCGACGGTGCGCGGCTTCGTCTTCGACGCGGACGGCAAGCCGGCGCGCGCCGCGCGCGTCTGGATCGGGATGGACGCCGACGTGGCGAACACTCCGAACGTCCTCGCCCACGACGACGGCGCCTTCACTTTCACGCACGTGCGGCCGGGCGAGCAACGCATCGGCGCCCGCCTCGCCGGCCGGCCGTCCGTGCAGCGCGGGGTGGTGGTGCCCGCCGATCCGCCGCGCCTCGACGGGATCGAGCTGCGCTTCGTGCGCGGCCATGTCCTCGCCGGGGTCGTCCGCGATGCGGACGGCCGGCCGATCACCGGCGCCTCCGTGCTCACGCGCCGCAATCCGAGCAACTACGACGTCTACACGACGAGCGATACGCAGGGACGCTTCCGGCTCGAGGCGGTGCCGGCGGAGACGACGATGGTCGAGGCGTACGCGGCGGGCTTCGAGTCGGCGGAGCTGCACGGCGTCGGGCTCGACCGTGAAGACGTCGAGCTCGTGATGGCGCGCGGCGGCGGGCTCGCCGGCACGGTGGTCGACGCGGCGACGGGCGCGCCGCTCGAGAACTTCCGCATCCGCTTCGTGCCGCCGCACGTGGCCGCGGGCGAGACCTTCGGCACCAATTACGAAGCGACGTGGCACGACCCGGGGCGGACGTTCCGCGCGACGAAGGGGATCTTCACGACCGCGGGCGAAGCGCTGCCGCTCCACTCGATCTTCGGCGTCGAGGCGAGCGCCGACGGCTACGCGCCGAGCTACGACTTCCACGTCGTCGCGAGCGCGTCGCCCGATCCGGCGACGCTCGTGTTGCGGCTCGGCCGCGGGACACGGGTCGAGGGGACGGTCGTCGATCCGCGCGGCGCGCCGGTCGCCGGCGCCTTCGTCGAGCTCTCGATCGGCGGGGTCCGAGGGAACTACTTCGAGGAGAAGAGCGGCGACCCGCGCTGGAGCGTCCGCTCGGGCGACGACGGGACCTTCACGATCGAGGGGGCCTCCGCGGGCGAGGGGTGGCTCACGGTGACGCACGCCGACTTCCTGCCGACCGAGGATGGACCGTTCGCGATCGCGGCGGCCGGCCCGGCCGGCGCGCGCACGATCGCGCTCGCGCGCGGCGGAGCGATCGATGGGGTGGCGATCGGCGACGACGGGCGGCCGGTCGCGGGCGCCGCGGTCCTCTGCTTCGACCCGCGCGACAGCGGCACCGGCAAGCCGCCGCCTTCGACGACGACCGGCGGCGACGGTCGCTTCCGCTTCGACCACGTGCGCGCCGGCACCGTCCAGGTGAGCCTCGTCGAGCGCCTCCAGTGGGACACCGTGAACCGGCAGAGCGCGCGCGCCACGGTCGTCGACGACGCGACGACCTCCGTCCGCCTCGAGGCGACGGGCGACGCGCGGATCACCGGACGCATCGAGGGCGATCGCTCCAAGTTCAGTGCGATTCGCGTCGACGCCCAGTGGCTCGGGCCCGCGGGTGCGGACGCGCCGACGGAGGCGGAGGCGGGCGACGGCGAGCTGCGCGACCGCGGCGTCTTCGCGGGCGGCGAGCGCTTCGAGTTCCCGCGCGTCGTCGCCGGCCGCTGGCGGATCACCTGCATGGGCCGCTCGACCGACGACGAGCGGACCTGGTCGGCGCGGACCGAGGTGACGGTCGCGCCGGGGGACGGCGCCGACGTGACGCTGCGACTCGCGCCGTCGAAGTGAGCGCGCGCCGACGGAAGCGGGTGATTGTGAAGATCCCGCGCCGCGCCCCGGGAGAATCGCCCGGTTCCCGTCGTCTCTGACGAGTTTGTTACTGCCGCTGCGCCGTCCGATAGATCGAGTTGGAAGCAACCACAGCAGGTGTTCCGGGACCTCACCGGACCACTTCCTCACGCAAACCCGTCGGTCGGCTAGGCACCGCGATCGACGGGTTTCTCGTTTCCAGCGACTGCCGTTTCGTGCCCGAGCGCGCCCGACGTCGCGCGCTGAACCAGTCGGTCAGCGCCGCCCCTCCGGCGCGAGGAGCGTGAAGGTCACGCTCGCGTCGATCGTCGCGCCGTGCTTCAGCGGCCGGCCGTTGCCGTAGTTGTGCTGCCACTCGCCGAGACCGACGGCGGAGCCGCCGCTCCAGTCGAGGACGCAGAGGCGCACGCGGTCGTCCTCGACGCAGGCGCGCACGTGCTGCTGGTTGCCGGCGTCGATGCGGACGCCGCCGCCGGTCGGGTCGGTGAGCATCGCCCACGCGAGCGAGCGCTTCGTGCTGCGGAAGTCGTCGCAGCCCATGGGCGAGGGGTCGAGCGCGGACGTCCACGTCGGTGGGCCGACCCGCGGGATGCGCAGGAACATCGAGCTCACGGCGGGGAACGCCTCGGCGGCGCCGCGCGGGCGGCCGATGTGGTCGTCGGGGAAGACGCGGCCGTCAGACGCGCGCCACCACGAGAGGTGCGTCGCGGAGAGCGGCAGCGTCATCGCCATGCCGAGCTCGCGCGCGTCGAGGTCGGGGCCGTCGTTCACGACGTGGGTGGTCGCGCTCACGACGCCCTCCTTCGAGATCTCGGCGGCGACGCTGCCGGGGAAGTCGCCGAAGCGGCCGCGCAGGACGACGCGCGCGCCGCCGGTCGGCGTCGCCGTCACGTCGACGCCTTCGCAGCGGAAGCTGTTGCGCGCGGGGCGCGGCGCCATCGCCTCGGTCCGCGCGAGGACGTGGAGGCGCGGCCACTCGAGCAGCGCCGGCGCGCCGTCGGCGACGGCGGTGCGCAGCGCGCCGCTGCTGCGGTCGAAGGAGAGCTCGAAGCGGTCGCCGCGGATGCGCACCGCCGTCCCGGCGAGCGTCCCTTCTTCGGAGATCGCGAGCGGTCCTCCGTCCTTCGGGAACTCCGACTCTCCTTCGAAGACGTCAAACTCGCGCTCCAGCACGATCCGACCGCGCGGATCGGCGATACGCAATACGAGGCGGCCCCTCCCGGTCGTCGAGATCTCGTTGAGGAACGTCCTGGGCAGCGTGATGGTCGTCCGCGTGTGCGGCGGCGCATGCACTTCGATGCGCCC
>DASRRB010000162.1:0-14255 GCA_035695985.1 Planctomycetota bacterium
GGAGTTCGTTCCTCCTCGCGAGATCGAGCGCGCGATCGACCAGGTGTTGGTATTCGGAAGTGTGCCGCGCGAAGAGCGCGAGAGCCGGCCCACGCGCTCCGCGGAAGTACGAGAAAGGATTCGGCGTGGTCGTGTCGCGCACCGTCGACTCGAGCAGTACTCGCTCGAGGAAGTCCGGCGGCACGATCGCATCGATTTCGACGAGCGCATCGAGGAGGACGGCCGGCACGAAGCGCTGGAGGGTCCGAGGATCGTCGAGGTCGGGGTCCGGGTCGACTTCCCCTTCGATATGGCTCTTCAAATAGGACGTTCCGGGACGCGACGATCGCACGGGACCGAGATCCCGTTTCGGAGAGAGTTCGAGCGCCGTCACGATCGCGGGCGCGAGCTCCTTCAGTCGCCACCTTCCCGCGTCGTACGCCGCCCACGCGATGCGGAGGGGATCGTCGCTCGCGAGATCCTCCCGCAGCGACGCGAGAAGCGGCGCCTTCGCTTCACCCTGCGCGATCGCCCGCTGGCGCTCGATCTCGCCGCGCGCCGGCGGTTCCTGACCGTGCAGGTCAGGCGCGGCGCCCCATGCGAGGACGACTCCGAAGCTCGCGTGTACGCACTTCCACATGGCAGTCCTCACCGTCGCGAGACGATAGCCGGCGCCCCGCGCACGAGCAGCACGACGAGGACGGCGGCCAGCGGGTGGAGGAAGCCGTTCGCGACCACGACCGGCGCGTAGCCGTGGTGGTCGACGATCCAGCCGGTGCACGACGTCGCGAGCAGGCCGCCGAGCGCCGCGCCGGTGCCGGTGAGACCGGTGCACGACGCCACCGCGCCGCCGCGCAGGAGGTCGGCGGGCAGCGTCAGCATCCCGCTCGCCCACGCCTGGTGCGCGAACGCGGCGACGCTCACGAACGCGAGCATCCACGCCGGCGTCGCGACGAACGCCGACGCGATCGCGCACGGCATGAGCGCCGCGGCCGCGACCATCACGATCTTGCGCGCGCGCACGACGGCGACGCCGCGCCGCACGAGCCAGCTCGAGGCCGACCCGCCGGCGACCGAACCGACGTCGGCGGCGAGGAACGGGATCCACGCGGTCGCGCCGATCTGCGCCAGCGAGAAGTGGAAGCGGTCGGCCATCCAGCCCGGCAGCCAGAAGACGTAGAACCACCAGACCGGGTCGGAGACGAAGCGCGCGACGACCAGCGCCCAGACGTCGCGCCGCTGCAGCAGCTCGCGCCACGCGACCGGCGCCGCGTCGTCCGCGTCGCTGCCCGCCGCACGGAGGAGCTCGCGCTCCTCCGGCGTGATGCGCGGGTGCTCGTGCGGCGGCCGGTAGAGCGCGAGCCACGCCGCGAGCCAGACGAAGCCGAGGAGCCCGGTCGCGACGAAGGCCGCCTGCCAGCCGAAGCGATGCGTGATCCACGCGACGAGCGGCGCGGCGACGATCGCGCCGGTCGCGCTGCCGACGTTCCAGACGCCGGTCGCAAAGGCGCGCTCGGACGGCGGGAACCACTCGCGCGTGCACTTCGCGGCGCCCGGCCAGTTGCCCGCCTCGCCGAGCCCGAGCACGGCGCGGCACGCCGCGAAGCTCGCGGTGCCGGTCGCGAGGCTCGTCGCGATGCCCGCGAGCGACCAGAGCGTGATCGAGAGCGAGAAGCCGCGCCGCGTGCCGATGCGGTCGAAGACGAAGCCCGACCCGAGCTGGCCGACCGCGTAGGCGACCTGCCACGCGAGCAGCAGGCGGGCGTAGTGCTGCGCGTCCCAGTCGAAGAGCTGCGACAGCGTCGGCTTCAGCACCGACAGCACCTGCCGGTCGACGTAGTTGACGAGCGTCGACGCGAAGAGGAGCGCCAGGATCCAGAAGCGGAGGTTCCGGACCGGCGCGCGGACGGCCACTCAGGCCCCCGCGATCCGCTTGCGGCGGACGAAGTTCGTGAGGAAGCGGAACATCGAGAGGTCGCGCACGTCCTCGGCGCTCTTGGTGCTGCTCTTCCAGACGTCGCCGGGGATCGCGCGCACCTCGGAGTAGCGCAGCCCCATGGTGTCGATCGCGTAGGCGATCCGGTCGGCGGCGTCCTTCATCTTGGGGGCGAGCTCGTAGCCGAGCCCCTGCAGGTCGAAGTGGTTGGCGCTGTCGAGGATCAGGCCGTGGCCGACCGACCACCACGCGGCGAGGTTGCCGCCGCCCCAGCGCGACTCGCACTCGGGGCTGTCGATCAGCACCTCGACCCGCTCCGGGTCGAGCACGTCGATCAGGTGCGAGCCGTAGAGCGAGTAGCGCGGACGCGTGCCGCCCTCGAAGACGCCGGTGAGGTAGGGGCTCTCGCGGCACGGCTCCGCGACCACGAGGTCGAGCACCTGCGCGTGCGTGGGGAGCTGGCGCGCGAAGCCGGGCCGCACCTCGGCGGCGTGGTAGGTCAGCGCCCAGCACGAGCAGAAGAGGTAGCCGCCGGTGTGGACGAACCAGCGCACCTGCTCGAGGTCGGGCGGCTGCGCCTCGCCGGTGCAGTTCGCGACGTAGACGCCGAACGGCGACACGCCCGCCTCCTCGACCGCGCCCGAGCGCGTGTCGCGGTGCGCGACCTTGAGCGCGTCGAGCAGCTTCTCGATGTGGTCGCCGCGGCTCTGGAAGCAGAGGACGTCGAGGTCCTGGTACATCCGCCCGTAGCCGGCGGGGTCGGCGGCGTAGCCGTACTTCTGCGCGTTCTTCGCGAGCGCCGCCGCGTCGACGAACTGGTAGGCGGCCGCGTGCTTCTGCCACCACTCCTTCCAGGCCGTCTCCTTGTTCCCGACCTTGTCGCTGGTGAGCCGGCGCAGGAACTCGTACGCCGTGAGCTTCGCGGTCGCGCTGCGGGAGTGCAGCCCCTCGATGAGATGCGCGACCGCCGCCTTCTGCTGCAGGTGGCCGAGGCCGACCAGCGCCGCGCTCGCGTACTTCCAGTCCTTGTGGGCGAGCAGCGCCTCGAGCGGCGCGAGCGCCGCGGGATCGTGCGTCTTGCCGAGCGAGACGGCCGCCGCGACCGCGACCTCCCAGGTCGCGTCCTTGAGGTGGGTCGTGAGGAGCTCGACGGCGCCCGGCGCGTCGGGCGAGCCGAGCGCGACGAGCGCGTCCTCGCGCACGTCGACGTCGGGGTCCTCGGCGAGCGCGTTCACGAGCTCGCGCGTCGCCGCGTGCCCGATCCCGCGCGCCGCGAGCAGGTCGCGCAGCGCGACGTCGCGCACGCGGCCGGAGCGGTCGCCCCGCGCGACGCCCGCGACGGCGTCGAGCGCCGCGTCGCTGCCGACCTGCGAGAGCGCGCGCACCGTCGCGGCGCGCACGTCGTCGTTGGCCGAGGCGAGCTGCGGCTTGAAGGCGGCGACCGCCGTCTCGGCGGGGATGCACGGCGCGGCGGGCGGCGCGTTCTTGTCGGCGTCGGGTCGCGCCGGCGGCTTCGCGGCGCACCGGCCGAGCATGCGCACGACGCGCACCCGCTCCTGCCCGCCCGTGCCCTTCTGTGCGTCGAACAGCGCGTCGGAGAGCGCGGCGCGTCCCTCGGCCGGCGTCGCCTGCAGCAGCGCGACGAGCGCGGCGTCGATGCGCCGCTCGACGACCTCGCGCCGGTTCTTGCCGGCCAGCGCCTCGAGCAGCGTCGGCAGCAGCGCCGCGTCGGGGTGGTCGCGCGTCGAGTCGAGCGCCGCGGTGGCGACCTCGCTGTGCGCGTCCTCGAGGCACGCCTTCAGCCGCTTGATCCGCTCGTCGCTCGCGAACGCGTGCAGGCCCGCGGCGCCGGCCGCGCGCGCCGCGGCGTTCTCGCTCGCGAGCATCGCCGACAGCGGCGCGCGCGCCGCCTCGCCGAGGAACTCGACCGACGCGGCGAGCGCATCGACCGCGCGCACCTCCGCGGCGCCGCTCGCCTTCGCCGCCTTCGCGAACGCGGCCACGGCCGCCGCCGGATCGAGCTTCGCCGTCGAGCGCGCGGCGGCGATCCGCAGGCGGCGCACCGGGCCGTCCAGCGCGACCTTCACGAGCGCCTCCGCGCTCGCCGCCGTCCCGCGCTCGCCGAGCGCCGCGGCGGCGCGCTCGACCACCTCCCAGTCGGCATCTTTCAGCGCTCCCCTCAGCAGCGCCTCGGCGTCCTTCGCGCCGTTCTTCCGGAGCGTCTCGACGGCGCCGAGCCGCTCGTCGATCTTGGACGAGCGCAGCTGCGCCGCGACGTCGTCGCCCGCGCGCGCGAAACCGGCGGCGAGCGCGGCGAGGACGGCGAGCGCGACGGTGGTGCGCGTCTGCATCCGCTCACTCCTGCGCGTCACGCCGGTGGCGGCGGACGAGGCCGCTCACGTAGCGGATCGGCCCGAGGTCGCGCGCCTCGTCGGCGCTCTTGTTGCCGCTCTTCCAGATCTCGGCCGGGATCGCGCGCAGGTCGGCGTAGCCGTAGTCCATCGAGTCGAGCGCGAAGCCCATGCGGTCGGGGACGTCCTTCATGGGGGGCGCCTGCTGGCAGACGAGGCCGGGCGCGTCGAGGTGGGCGGCGCAGGCGACGACGCGGCCGTGGCCGATCGTCCAGGTGGCGACGAGGGCGCCGCCGTCCCACTCCGACTCGCACTCGGCGCTGTCGACCAGCGTGTCGACGCGCTCCGCGTCGACCACCTCGATGATCGGGGCGTCGACCAGCGCGAAGCGCGGCCGCGTCGCCTCCCGGAACACGGTCGCCGAGACCTCGTCGACGCGACACGCGTCGACGGCGACGAGGTCGAGCGCGTCGCCCTTGTTCGTCAGCGGCCGCACGAAGCCGTGCTTGATCTCGGCCGCCTGGTTCACGAACGACTTGCACGAGCAGACCAGCAGGCCGCCGGCGTGCACGAACCAGCGCAGCTGCTCGAGGTCGGGCGGGAGCGCGTCGCCGGCGCAGCTGACGACGACCACGCCGAACGGCGTGACGCCCGCGTCCTCGAGCGCGCCGGTCTTCGTGTCGCGGTGGACGACCTTCAGCGCGTCGAGCAGCTTCTCCACCTTCTCGAAGCGGCCCTGGAAGCAGAGGACGTCGAGGTCGGCCCACGCCGAAGGGATGTCGTCCTCGCGCGCCGCGTCGTCCTTCTTCGGAGTCGCGGGGAACTCGAAGGTCGCCGACTTCTTCTGCCACCAGTCCTTCCAGGACTGCTCCTTGGCGCCGACCTTGTCGGGGGTGAGACGGCGCAGCGTGTCGAGCGAGGTCATGCGCGCCGTCGCGCTCTTCGAGCGCAGCCCCTCGATCAGGCGCGGGACCGCCGCCTTCTGCCGCAGCAGACCGAGGCCGGCGAGCCCGGCGCTCGCCACCTTCCAGTCCTTGCTCGCGAGCAGGGTCTCGAGCGGCGCCTGCGCCGCGGGATCGCGCGTGCGGCCGAGCGCGACCGCCGCCGCGACGACGACCTCCCACGCCGGGTCCTTGAGCTTTGCCGCGAGGAGCTCGACCGCGTCCTTCGCGTCGGGCGAGCCGAGCGCGACGACCGCATCCTCGCGCACCTCGGCGACGGCGTCGCTCGCGAGCGCGTTCACCACCTCGCGCGTCGCCGCGTCCTGGATGCCGCGCGCCGCGAGCA
This sequence comes from Planctomycetota bacterium, assembly GCA_035695985.1. GTDB lineage: Bacteria > Planctomycetota > B15-G4 > B15-G4 > SIAN01 > DASRRB01. The sequence continues at coordinate 5,554 of DASRRB010000162.1, forward strand.
GCCCGCGCAGCGCGACGTCGCGCAGGCGCGCGACCTTGTCCTCGCGCGCCGCCGTCGCGAGCGCCGCGAGCGCCGCGTCGCTCCCGACCTGCGCGAGCGCGTGCAGCGCCGCCGCGCGCACCGCCTCGTCGGGATCCTTCGCGAGCGGCGCGAGCGCCTCCGTCGCCGCGTCGGCCGCGAGCCCCGCGGGCGCGTCGCCCGCCGGCTTCGCCGCGCAGCGCCCGACCGCCCGCGCCGCGCGCACCCGCGCCGGCCCCTTCGCGCTCTTCAGCGCGTCGAGCAGCGGCTTCGCGAGCTCCGCGCGGCCGTCCGCCGGCGCCGCCGCGAGCTGCGCGACCAGCGCGTCGATCACGTGGCGCTCGACGACGCGCCGCAGGTCCTTGCGCACCATCGCCTCGATCAGCACCGGCAGCAGCGCCGCCTCGGGCCGCGCGCGCACCGCGTCGAGCGCCGCGCACGCGACCTCGGAGTACTCGTCCTCGACGCACGCCTTCAGCCGCTTCGCGCGCTCGTCGGCGGGGAAGACGTTCAGGCCGACCGCCGCGAGCGAGCGGACGTAGGCGTCCTCCTTGTCGGAGACCGCCGCCGCCATCGCGGTGCGCACCGGCTCGCCGCACAGGTCGACCGTGTTCGCCATCGCGTCGATGGCGAGGATCTGCGCGGGCTGGCGCGTCCCCTTCGCGAAGGTCGCGATCGCGCCGGGCGAGTCGAGCTTCGCGCCGCGCACGAACGCGGCCGCCGCCGCCGCGGGATCGAGCTTCGCCATCGCGCGCGCCGCCGCGAGGCGCAGGCGCCGCGCCGGCGCGTCGAGCGCGATCTTGCCGAGCGCGTCGGCGCTCGCCGCGCTGCCGCGTTCCGCGAGCGCGCCCGCCGCCTTCTCGACCACCTCCCAGTCGGCGTCCTTCAAGGCGCCGCGCAGCAGCGACTCGGCGTCCTTCACGCCGTCCTTCTTGATCGACTCGACGGCCGCGAGCCGCTCGTCGACCTTCGCCGAGCGCAGCTGGACGGCGACGTCGTCGCCCGCGGTCGGGGACAGGCGAAGCGCGAGGGCGGAGCAGAGCGCGAGGGCGCAGCCGAGCTCACGACGACGCATGGGGGGATTCCTCGTCGCGCGGGAGGTGGGAGTCGCGCAGCAGCACCGGCTCGTGCTTGCGCATCCGCAGGTTCAGCATCTCGACGCCGAGCGAAAACGCCATGGCGAAGTAGATGTACCCCTTCGAGACGTGGCCGCCGCAGCCCTCGACGACCAGCGTCACGCCGATCATCAGCAGGAACGACAGCGCGAGGATCTTGATCGTCGGCCGCCGCTCGATGAAGTCGGCGATCTTCCCCGAGAAGATCAGCATCACGACGACCGCCAGGACCACGGCGGCGACCATCACGTAGCGCGAGCGCGCCATCCCGACCGCCGTGATGACCGAGTCGAGCGAGAAGACGAGGTCGAGCAGGACGATCTGGGTCAGGATGCCGCCGAACTCCGCGTGCTTCGGCTTCGCGTCGTGCTTGTCCTTTCCGGACGGCCCCTCGAGCTTGTGGTGGATCTCGAGCGTCGCCTTCCCGACCAGGAAGACGCCGCCGAGGGCGAGGATCAGGTCGCGCCCGCTGAAGGCGTGGGAGAACTCGCCGATCTCGATCGCCGGCACGATCGGCGTGGTGAGGCCCGCGAGCCAGCCCATCATGAGCAGCAGCGCGATGCGCGCGAACATCGCGAGGAAGAGGCCGATCCGCCGCGCCGACTCGCGCCGCTCCGGCGGCAGGCGGGCGCACAGGATCGCGATGAAGACGATGTTGTCGATGCCGAGGACGACTTCGAGCGAGGTCAGCGTCAGCAGCGCGACGAGGTTCTCGGCGGTGAAGAGTTCGGCCACGGCGTCGCGTCTCCACGCAGCAGGGACGGAGGAGGGCGGCGACGATAATGTCCCGCGGCTCGCCGCAACGTCCGAACAGGGATCCGCCGCACCCATGGCCGCCGTCGTCGCCGTCCGCGATCTGGTGAAGGAGTTCCGCCGCTTCCGGCGTCGGGAGGGCCTGGGGGGTGCCCTGAAGGACCTCGTCTCGCGCCGCTACGAGTCGGTGCGCGCGGTGGACGGCGTGAGCTTCTCGATCGAGGCGGGCGAGCGGATCGGCTACATCGGGCCGAACGGCGCCGGCAAGTCGACGACGATCAAGATGCTGACCGGCATCCTCACGCCGACCTCCGGCGAGATCACGTCGATGGGGCTCGTGCCCTGGCGCGACCGCAAGCGGTACGTCCGCCGGATCGGCGTCGTCTTCGGGCAGCGCACGCAGCTCTGGTGGGACCTCGCCGTCATCGAGTCCTTCCGGCTGCTGCTGCGGATCTACGAGGTCGAGAAGAACCTCGGCGAGGACCGTCTGAAGCAGCTGCGCGGGATCCTCGACCTCGACGAGTTCCTCCACACGCCGGTGCGCAAGCTCTCGCTCGGGCAGCGCATGCGCGCCGACCTCGCGGCGAGCCTGCTGCACGGGCCGGAGCTCCTCTTCCTGGACGAGCCGACCATCGGGCTCGACCTCGTCGCCAAGGACGCCATCCGGGCGTTCCTGCGCAGCGTGAACGAGAAGTTCGGGACGACCATCCTGCTCACGACGCACGACCTGCGCGACATCGAGCTGCTGGCGGAGCGGGTGATGGTGATCGACGGCGGCAAGATCGTCTACGACGGCAGCCTCGAGCGGCTGAAGGACGAGGCGGGGGAGGAGTCCACGGCCGAGATCGAGCTCGCAGAGCCGGTCGCCGACGGGACGCTGCAGCGGCTGCTGCCGGGCGTCGCGTTCACGCGCACGTCGGACGTGCGCTGGTCGGCGCGCTTCAAGAAGAGCGAGATCCCGGCGGCCGAGGTGCTCGCGCGCATCGTCGGCGCGGCGAAGGTGGCCGACATCGCGCTGCCCGAGCCGTCGATCGAGGTCGTGATCCGGAAGATCTACGAGAAGAAGGGGGTCGCGCCGAAGGGGCTGCTCCCGGCCGGGACGCCGGACGGCGCGCGCGCGGCGAAGGCGGCGGGCCGGTCGTGAGCGCGCTGCGGGTCGCGCCCTACCTCGGCTTCGTGAGCGGCACGTTCCAGAAGATGCTCGCGTACCGGCTGCGGTACTACACCGGCATCGTCTCCTACCTGATCTACGTCGCGATCAACTACTTCATCTGGAAGGCGGTCTTCGCCGATCGCGCGCCCGGCGCCTTGATCGACGGCTACGACCTCGCCGGCATGACGACCTACGTGGCGGTCGGCTGGATCGCGCGCAGCTTCTACTTCAACAACGTCGACCGCGAGATCGGCGACCAGGTGCAGAAGGGCGAGATCGCGCTCGCGCTGGCGCGGCCGGTCTCCTACCAGGGGACGGTGCTCGCCGGCGCGATCGGCGAGGGGACGTTCCGCTTCCTCTGCTTCTCGCTGCCGGTCGGGGTCGTGATCTACCTTTGCTTCCCGGTCGCGCTGCCGGCGTCGTTCGCGAGCGGCTGCGCCTTCGTCGTCTCGATCTGGCTCGCGCTGTTGATCCTGACGCAGCTCAACTTCCTGGTCGGGATGTGCGCATTCCCCTTGAAGTCGATCGACGGCGTGATGCGCGCCAAGCACTACCTGCTCGAGATCCTCTCCGGGCTCGTCCTGCCCGTGGCGATGTTCCCGTCGTGGCTCGCGGCCGTGACGCGCTGGCTGCCGTTCCAGCAGATCAGCTACGTCCCGACCTCGATCTGGCTCGGGAAGCTGCGCGGGCCGGAGCTCGCGTTGGCGCTGGCGCGGCAGGCGGGGTGGGTCGTCCTCTTCACGCTGCTCTGCGCGTTCGTCTGGCGGCGCGTGACGCGGAGGCTCACCGTGCAGGGCGGCTAGGCAACGACACGTCAAGCGTCGCGCCAGCGTCGGTTTCGACGACGAAGCCGATCCCGCTTCCGCATGAGATTCCCGTGAGGAGTAAATGACGGAATCGCCCCGACGTGCGAGCACGGCGACACTCGTCATCAGCCTCGTTTGGTACGGGGTCGGTGTGATCCTGGCGAACAACAGTGACGGCGCCGTTCAGCTTGCGGAACGATTGGAGCAAGTCTCTCGAGGATGGATCGCGCCACTCCTGCTCTGGCCCCTCGTCGTCCTGATCCCATTCATCGTCCTCGCGACGCTGATCGGTCACCTTCGGTTCCGGGATCTCGGCTGGCGCGCACGCGAAGTCATTCCGGCAGCGATCGCTTTCAGTGTCGCTTGGGCGACATGGCGCGCGTTCCTTCCACGCCTGCCGTCCGAACGCTCGCCGAGCGTTCCGTCGGACCCCGAGCTGTACGTCCGGTGGGCCCAGTTCCTGACCGCGCAACTTCTCGGCAACGCCCTCCTCGAGGAGACGTTCTTCCGTTCCTTCCTGATTCCGCAGCTGACTCTGCGCCTCTCGAGTCTCGGGAAACTTGCGGCGGTGGTCGTGGCAGGGGCGATTTGTGTCGCGCTGTTTGCCGTTTCTCATCTGCCCCGCCTTGCGACGGAACCCGGTAGTGACCCCGCCCGTGTTGTCCACGAGACGATGTGGGTGGTGCGATTCGGGACGGTCCTGACCGTCGCGTTCCTCCTGACTCAGAACGTCTTCGTATCGGTTGGCCTCCATGCGCTTTGGAACGCACTTCCCTTCCTCACCGTCGCGACGGACGCGCAGCTCGAAGTCGCGTGGACAGTGTCGGCGCTCCTTTCGGTCTTCGTGTACTGGCTGGTTCGTCGCCGATTCAGCCGGGCAGTCTCTGCGTCATCTCACGATCCGACGCCGCGCGACCAGAGTCCCGTGACTGAAGTTCGACCGCAGGACGTCGAGACCGATTCGAGGACCTGACCCGCGGTCATGGTCGGGCGGATCGGTCGCTGGTCGTGAATGCAAGCACAGTCCATCGGTTCACGAACTTCGCAGGACACTCGGCGCGCCGCGTCACTTCCGCTTGCCAGGCTTGCGCTCGTCCTCGGGCTCGGCGCGCAGCGACTCGAGCGCCTTCGCGAGCACGGGGTCCTTCTGGTCGCTGAAGTCCGCCTCCTTCGTCTCGATCGGGACCTTCGGCGGCACGCCCTTGCCCTCGATGACGTCCTGCTTCGGCGTGCGGTCGTCCCAGCGCGGCAGGCGGACCTTGATCTTCCCCTTGGTCTCGACGAAGCGTGGGTTGGCGCTCGAGCCGCCGGTCTTGTCGCCCATCGTCGTCACCTGCGGGCATTGCGCGAACATGAGCGCCATCGACTCGGCCGAGCTGAAGGTCTTCTGCCCCTGCAGGCAGATCACCGGCGACTCGAACCGCCACGGCCCGCGCGGCGCGAACTTGCGCTCGAGCCATTTGCCGAGGTCGTCGTGCTTGGGGCCGGAGCGGTAGCGGTTCACGCTGTAGATGCGCTCCTGGTCGACGAAGCGCGCCGCCATCTGCTGCGCGAGCAACTCGTCGCCGCCGCCGTTGAAACGGAGGTCGACGACCAGCGCGAAGCAGTCCTTCAGCTCCTCGAGCGCCGCGTCGAACGCCTTCGGGAGCTCCTGGTCGTTCAGCGCGTAGACGTTCAGGTACCCGACGTCGTCGCGCGTGAGGCCGTAAGCGAGCCCCTTCTTCGTGTCCTTCACGCTCCCGATCATCGCCTGCGACGCGTTCCAGTTCGCGTTGATCGGCCGGCGGCGCGTGCCGACCGGCAGCCACTCGGCGTCGACCTGCACGTCGATGTGGAGGTCGTCGAGCGGGCGCAGCAGCTCGGCGAGCGCGGCGCCGACCTCGAAGCAGGTCTTCGCCGTCGCGACGCGCTTCTTGCGCAGCTCCGCCGCCGTCTTCGTGAAGTCGTACTCCGGATGGAGCACGAACTTCGGGTACTCCTTCTCGAACGCCGCGACCACCTCGTCGTACGCCGAGAGCGCGTCGTCCTTGCCGATCGGCGCGAGCCACGGCAGCGGCTTCTTCTCGAAGAACGGCTCGTAGGCGAGCTTCTTCTCCTTGGTCTCGAGGTTGAAGAACCGCCGCGCGCCGCCCTGCGTCTCGAGGTCGACGCAGACGCTCGTCTTCCACGGGATCACCGGCTGGTTGTTCGCCTGCCAGCAGGCGTTGATCTTCCACCCCTCGATCCGCTTCGCCTGCCAGACCGCCGACTCGGGCCCGGCGCCCTTCACCGTCGCGGCAGGGAAGAGCTCGCCGACCAGCGCCGGATTGAAGCGGAGGAAGACGCTCGTCACCGCGTCTCCGTCGCCGGCGAGCGTCGTCTCGACCTTGCCCGGCTTGTCGGGCAGGACGACGGCCCACACGACGTTGCTCTGGAACTGGCCGAAGACCGCAGTCGCCGGTCCGCTCGTGACCGTGAGCTTCTGTCCCGCGATCTCCCACGCCGCTTTGAAGGAGGCCAGCGCAAAGACGTCGCCGGCTTCGCAGGTCCATTCGCGTGCCGGCGCGCCCTCGATCCAGTCGAGCGTGGCGGGGTACTTCTTCGCGAGGTCGGTGCCGGACGGATCGCCCGGAGCCTTTCCGAGCGCAATGGGAGTGCAGACCGTCAGGGCGAGCGCGAGACGCGTCACGACGGCGGCGTTCTCCATGCCGGGCACTCCTTCGTTCCCGCTCGCATTGGCGGCGGATTCGACGTCAGTAACATCCTCCGCCCACCGTGAAGACCTTCAAGATCTACCTCGCCCTCTTCGCGCAGATGCTCAAGGTGCGGCTCGCCTATCGGGGCGACTTCCTGGCCGACCTGTTCGCGACGTCGCTCGGAGGGGTGTCGTCGATCATCTCGGCGTGGCTGATCCTCCACCGCGTCGGCGCGCTCGCCGGGTGGGCGCAGCCGGAGATCTTCCTGATCGTCGGCCTGGCGAGCATGAGCTACGGCCTGTTCGCGACGGTCAGCTGGAACCTCTTCGAATTCGGCGACCGCTACATCATCGACGGGCGCTTCGACCGCGTGCTGCTGCGGCCGCTCTCGACCTGGGCGCAGGTGATGTTCGACGTGTTCAGGATCCCGGTGCTGGTGGAGACGGTGATCGGGCTCGGCGTCGTGGTCTACGCCGTGAACCGCCTCCACTTCGACTTCACGCCCGTCGACTGGCTCTTCGTCGGGACGACGGCGGTGTGCGGCGTGACCATCTACGTCTTCGTCTTCTCGATCCTCGCCTCGGTCTCGTTCCACTTCGAGGACCGCATCGGCGTCGCGCCGCCCGTCTTCAACCTGATCCCGTCGGGCCGCTGGCCGCAGCAGATCTTCCCGGCGCCGATCCGTTTCCTGCTGCGCTGGGTCATCCCGTTCGGCTTCGTCGCCTTCTATCCCGCGACCTTCCTGCTCCAGCGCGAGGGCTGGCGCTCGCTCGCGGCGATGTCGCCGCTCGTCGCGATCGGCTTCGGGCTCCTCTCGGCCTTCTGCTGGAAGCTCGGCGTGCGGAGGTACGAGAGCACGGGGTCGTGACGAGTCGCGAGCGACGACTCCAGCAGTGAAGAAGACTGCAAATCACCTCTGCAAGAGCGCGATGAACTCCGTCACGGTCAGTCCGGCCTCGCGAATGATTGCGCGCAGCGTCCCAGTGTGAAGTTCCTTGTGATCCGGAACGACCATCCTTCGGAATGGAGGATTGGGATTCCTGAGGATGATGTGGCTGCCCTTCTGCCGGTCGAACTGATATCCGCACTTCGCGAGCGCAGCGACGACCTCGCGTCCGGAGACTCTCGGCAATGCGCTCACACTGCGACGTCCACGACCTCTTCGCCGATCGATGGAGGAATCGGCTCGTCGTGCGCCTGCAAGCTCTCGAGATAGCCGGAGATGGCTTCCTTGATGTTTCGCATTGCTTCGTCGCGCGTCTTGCCTTGCGAGATGCACCCGGGCAAGGAGGGAACCTGCGCTACGAACGCGCCATCTTCGTCCTCTTCGATCAGAACGCGGAACTTCACGGCAACCTCCTCGGAATGCTCACCACGGGGCGATTCACTCTATCTCCCGATTGGAATGCGGAGAACGGGTCGCGGCGATCGAGCGCGAGCGTTGCTTCACTTCCCGCCGGGACGCCTCGTGTTCGACCTCGGCGGCGGTCACCTTCGCTTCATGGAGGCGGGCAATGAGTCGGTCTCGATCGACCTGCTCGTGCACGCCCTGCTCGCGATGGGGGCGTCGCTGAACGACCTGGCCGACGTGATCCGATCGGCGGGGCGGCGCAGCGCCGCTTGAGTCCGGTCCGCGGCGCGTCGCTCACTTCCCCTTCGACGTGAGGTGGCGCGTCGTCAGCGTGCGCGCCCAATACCGCGGGACGGCGTGGTCGTCCTGCAGGTGGGCGACGAAGTCGTTCGACTTCCTCTTCGCGGCGTCGAAGCGGTCGGGCACCTTCGTCCAGTGGGCGAGCGGTCGCGGGCGACGGGGCGGCGCATCGTAGTGCGCGGCGCGGCGCGGCGCCGCGGCGGGCGCTTACCATGTCTTCTCATGTGCGGCATCCTCGGCTTCGTCGCGAACGACGGTCGTCCCGCCTCGCGGTCGCGTCTGCTCGCGGCGAACGAGCGCATGCACTCCCGCGGTCCCGACGGCGCGGGCGAGTTCGTCGAGCGCGACGTCGCGCTCGCGATGCGCCGGCTCGCGGTGATCGACGTCGCGGGCGGGAACCAGCCGCTCTTCGCGCGCGACGGCGAGGTGGTCGCCTTCCAGAACGGCGAGATCTACAACCACGAGGCGCTGCGCCGCGAGCTCGAAGCGAAGGGCTTCGCGTTCAAGACGCGCAGCGACACCGAGGTCCTC
>DASRRB010000163.1:0-16444 GCA_035695985.1 Planctomycetota bacterium
CCCCGCCTCTCCGTCGCGCGACGAAGTGTGCGCGCGACCGCGCCCGGGCTCCTCGCCGCCTTCCTCGTCGCGTTCCTCTCGGCCGCTCCCGGCGCCTTCGCGGCGACCGCGGAGAAGGCGGCCGAGCCCGCGGCGGCGACGCCCGACTACTGGTCGCTCGTCTTCGTCTTCGTGCTCTCGACGTTCATCGGCATCGGCGCCATCGCGCGCGTGTCGCGCCTGCTGCACACGCCGCTCATGTCGCTCACCAACGCGATCTCGGCGATCGCGGTGGTCGGCTCGATCCTCGTGACCGGCGGCGACCATCCGCCGGTCATCCGCGTGCTCGGCGCGATCGCGCTGTTCGCGTCGATGACCAACATCGTCAGCGGCTTCATGATCACCGACCGCATGCTGAAGATGTTCCGGCGGCCCGACGTCGCGGCCGCGAAGCCGGGCGGGACGCAGCCGAACGGGGCGAAGCCGTGATCCACGGCCTGATCCAACTCGCGTACGTCGCCGCGACGGCGCTCTTCGTCTTCTCGCTCTACTGGATGAACGATCCGAAGAGCGCGCGGCGCGGCGTCTTCGCCGGCGTCCTCGCGATGGTGCTCGCGATCGCGGCGACCTGGTTCAACTCGGAAGTGACGCACCACGGCTGGATCGTCGTCGCGATCCTCGCCGGCTTCGCGGTCGGCGTCCCGCTCTCGCGCGTGCCGATCACCGCCGTCCCGCAGCGGACCGCGCTCTCGCACGCGTTCGGCGGGCTCGCGGCGGGACTGGTCGGGATCGCCAAGTACTACGTCTGGGTCGGCGAGGGCGGCGCCGCGGCGACGCCGTTCCGCATGGGCGCGATCGTGGTCGAGGTGATCCTCGGCTTCCTCACCTTCACCGGCAGCTTGATGGCCGCCGGGAAGCTGCAGGGCGTGAGCTGGATCCCGCAGCGGCCGGTGACCTACAAGTTCCAGAACGTCTCGAACGTCGGGCTGATGGTGCTGGCGGTCGCGCTCGGCGTGGTCGTCGTGGCGAATCCGACCGGCGGGCTCTCGGCGTACTGCTTCCCGGTCATCTGCGCGCTCGCGCTCGCGTTCGGCGTGCTGCTGATCATCCCGATCGGCGGCGCCGACATGCCGACGGTGATCTCGATCCTGAACTCGTACGCGGGGCTCTCCGCCGTCGCGATGGGGTTCGTGCTCGACAACAAGCTGCTGATCACGGCGGGCGCGCTCGACGGCTCGAGCGGCCTGATCCTCTCGATCATCATGTGCCGCGCGATGAACCGCTCGTTCACCAACGTGCTGTTCGGCGCGTTCGGGCAGGTGACCCCCGAGGCGTCGGCCGGCGAGCAGGGCGTCTACAAGTCCGAGACGGTCGAGGGCGCGGCGCAGGTGCTCGAGCAGGCGCAGAACGTCGTGATCATCCCGGGCTACGGGATGGCGGTCGCGCAGGCGCAGCACCGCGTGCGCGAGCTGCGCGACCAGCTCGTGAAGCGCGGCATCTCGGTCAAGTTCGCGGTCCACCCGGTCGCCGGCCGCATGCCGGGCCACATGAACGTGCTGCTCGCCGAGGCCGACGTGCCCTACAGCGACCTGATCGAGATGGACGAGATCAACCCCGACATGCCGCAGTGCGACGTGGCCCTCGTGATCGGCGCCAACGACGTCGTGAACCCCGCCGCGCGCTCCAACAAGTCGAGCCCCATCTACGGCATGCCGATCATCGACGCCGACAAGGCGAAGACCGTCTTCGCGATCAAGCGCAGCAAGAACCCCGGCTTCGCCGGCATCGACAATGCGCTCTACTTCCTCGACCGGACCTACATGCTCTTCGGCGACGCGAAGGGCGTAGTGGGCGAGCTCGTGAAGGAGCTGGCGGGCTCGAACGGCAGCCACTGACCGCGCCGCGATCGAAGAGCGCATCGCGACGCGCGACCGCTGCACCGTACAAGTGGACCCGCCAGGACTCGAACCTGGTACCAGCCGATTATGAGTCGGCCGCTCTAACCTGTTGAGCTACGGGTCCGCGGTCTCACTGCTTCGTCTCGGGCTTCTCTTCCTTGCGCGCCGCTTCGGCCTGCGCGGCCTTCTCGGCCCTCTCGACCTTCGCGGCGAGCGCGGCGATCTTCGCGTCGACCTCCTGCGTGAACTTCTCGTCGCGCGGGCTCGCGCTGCGCTTCACGCGGCGCCAGAGGTCGAGCGCGGCCTTCTCGTCGCCGCTCTTCTCCACGAGCAGCGCGAGGTCGCGCAGCGCCGGGACGTGCAGCGGCTCGAGCTCGAGCGTGCGCTCGAACGCGGCGCGCGCTCCGGCAGGGTCGCCCGCGGCCTCGAGCGCGAGCCCCTGGTGGAAGCGCGCCTCCGCCGACGCGTGCGGGCCGTCCTGGAACGGCGCGAGGCGCGCCTGCGCGCCGGCGGCGTCGGGCTTCTTCTTCGAGAGCAGCAGCGCGGCGGCGGCGACCGCGGGGAGCGCGTCGTCGGGCGCGAGCGCGTGCGCCTCGTCGAACGCCGCGAGCGCTCGGTCGTCGAGCCCGACGTGGGCGAGCAGCTCGCCCTCCTCGTAGGCGAGTGCGGCGTCGCGCGGCGCCTTCGCGCGGCGCGCCTGCACCACCTCGAGGGCGCGCCGCTCGTCGCCGAGCTGCCGCAGGAGCCGCGTCTTCCACGCCTGCGCCGCCGCGTCGTCGGGCGCGCCCGCGAGCCACTCGTCGGTCTTCGCGAGCGCGGCGCGGAAGCGGTGCTCGCCCTCGAGCGCGCGGAGCTCCGCTTCGCGCTGCTCTTCCGGCGGGAGGGCCGGCGGCGGCGGCGACCCGCAGCCCGCGACCTGCAGCGCGAGCGCGAGCAGCAGCCCTCGCCCGCTAGATTCCCCCACCTTCCGCGGCGCCTTCATGGCGCGCCATTCTGCACGGAGAGCCGCACCGTGTCGCCTCTGCGCGCCGTCCTGCTCGACGCCGGCGGCACCCTCTTCGTCGAACGGCGGCCGCGGCCCCGCATGTACGCCGACGTCGCGCGGCGCCACGGCCTCGCCTGCGACGAGGCGGCGATCGGACGGGCGATGGCCGAGGTCCACGCCGCGCTCCCGGTCCGGGTCGGCGGGAGCTTCCGCTACACGCGGCCATGGTTCGAGCGCTTCATTGCCGAGGTCTTCGCGCGCTCCGGCGCGCCGGCGCTGCCGCCGGGCGTCGCGCCCGACCTCTTCGCCGCCTTCGCGAACGCGGCGAACTTCCGCGTCTTCGAAGAGGTCCCGCCGCTGCTCGAGAAGCTGCGGCGCGCCGGACTGCGACTCGCCGTCGTGAGCAACTGGTCGCCCAGCCTCGGCGCGCTCCTCGACGGGCTCGGGCTGGCGGCGCATTTCGACGTCGTCGTGAGTTCGGGCAGCGCGGAGGTCGAGAAGCCCGCCCACGGGATATTCACACTCGCCCTCGCGAGGCTCGACATCCCGGCCGAGGCGGCGCTGCACGTGGGCGACGACCGCGTCAAGGACCTCGAAGGGGCGCGGGCCGCCGGGCTGCGCGCCGCGCTGCTCGACCGCAGCGGCCGCGACGCCTCGGCGTGGACGACGCTCGCCCCGCTGGCCGGCCTCGTCGATGGAAATCCGCCCGGGTGACCGGGCGACTGGCCGCCGCGCGCGGGCGCCGCTACGATCCTCCGCTGTCGACGGCCGGTCCGGCACCACGACGACGCAACGCGCGAGTTCGCAGAGATCGGCGTCGGCGAATGACTGCGCGACAAAGAAGGTTCAGGGTCCGGATCCTCACGCTCTCACCAGGCTTCATTTCTTATCGGGCGCCTGTCTGCGCAGGCTTCCCTTAAGAACGTGAGATACGGGCCTTGAACCTTTTCTTTTTTCCCGCGTCCCCCCTCCCGTCCGGCGCGCGCCCGTGAAGTGGCTCACCGCCGACCTGCCCGGCACGGGCGGAGTCTGCAAGTCGCAGCCGGAGGACTTCCGCGTCGACGAGGTGCTGCTCGCGCCGCCGAGCGGCGCCGGCGCCCAACTCCTGATCCGCGTCGAGAAGCGCGGCATGTCGACGCACGAGGCGGTCGGCCACCTCTGCCGCGCGCTGCGCATCTCCGAGCGCGACGTCGGCTACGCCGGGATCAAGGACGCGCGCGCCGTCGCGACGCAGTGGCTGTCGCTCCCGGCCGGCTTCGAGGAGCGGCTCGACGCGCTCGACCATCCGTGGCTGAAGGTCCGCGAGCGCGCGCGCCACCACGCGAAGCTGCGCACCGGCGAGCTCGCCGGAAACCGCTTCGAGATCGTGCTGCGCGGCGTGGGCGACGACGCGCTCGCGCGTGCCCGCGCGATCCTCGCCGAGCTCGCGCGCTGCGGCGTCCCGAACTGGTTCGGCGCGCAGCGCTTCGGGACGAAGGGCGACGGCGACCGGCTCGGGCGCGCGCTCGTGCGCGACGAAGGGGACGAGGCGCTGGCGATCTACCTCGGCCGGCCGAGCCCGCGCGAGCACGACCCGCGCATCCGCGCCGCCCGCGCTCTCTTCGACGAGGGGCGCCATCAGGAGGCGGCGGACGCCTATCCCGGCCGGCTGCGCGCGGAGGCGGCGGTGCTGCGCGCCTGGCTCGCGCACCGCGATCCGGTGCGCGCGCTCGCGCGGCTGCCCAAGCGGATGCGGCTGCTCTTCCTGTCGGCCTACCAGTCGTCCGTCTTCAACCGCTGCCTCGAGGCGCGCTTCGGCGAGAGCAGTCGCGATTTCGGCCGCCTGCTCGACGGCGACGTCGTGGTCGACCACGCGAGCGGCCGCACGTCGGTGGTCGACGACGCGGCGCGCGAGCAGGCGCGCGCCGACCGCTTCGAGATCAGCGCGGCCGGTCCGCTCTTCGGGCCGGGGCTGCTGCCGGCGCGCGGCGCGGCGGCGCGCCTCGAACGCGCGATCTTCGACGCCGAGGAGCTCGATCCGGAGGAGGGGCGCCAGCCGTTCCGCGACCTGCACCTGCGCGGCGAGCGGCGCGCGTACCGCTTCGCGCTGCGCGACGCCGAGGTCGCGCCGCACGAGCACGGCCTGGTGCTGCGCTTCTTCCTGCCGCGCGGCTGCTACGCGACGAACGTCGTGGCAGAGATCACCAAGAGCGCGGACGAGGGCGCAGCCGACGCGGCGGAGGCGCCGGAGTCGGCGGAGGCGACCGGCGGCGGCGAGTGACGCTCAGAAGCAGACGAGCGTCATGACGGCGAGGAGCGGGAGCAGCAGACCGCAGCTCCACGCCATGTACCCGAAGAACGACGGCATCTTCACGCCGTGCTGCTCGGCGATCGCCTTCACCATGAAGTTCGGGCCGTTGCCGACGTAGGTCATCGCGCCCATGAAGACGGCGCCGCAGCTGATCGCGGCGAGCAGCTGCGGCGCGTCGCCGCCGTGCTCGAGGAGGCGCGCCAGGAAGGGCCCTTGCAGCGACACCCCCGCGCGCCCCGCCGCGAGCGAGGAGAAGGCGAGGTACGTCGGCGCGTTGTCGAGGAACGACGACAGCGCGCCGGTCGCCCAGAAGAAGCTGCGCGGGCCGGCGAGCGGGAGCTCGCCGCCGCGCTGGTTCAGGATCACGAGCGCCGGGATCATCGAGAGGAAGATCCCGAGGAAGAGCACCGCGACCTCGACCACCGGCCCGTACTCGAACCGGTTCTCGCGCCGGATCGACCGCTTCGTGAACGCGAGCGACGCGAGCGCGAGCCCGAGCAGCGACCCGTCCTGCGCGACGACCGGCCAATCCGCCGTCCCCGCGAGGTAGAGCGTGCCCGCCACTCCGGCCAGCAGCACGACGTTCCCCCACCCCTCGACGTGCAGGCGCCGCCGCCTGCGCTCGACGACGACGTCGAGGTCGGGACCGCCGGCGCGCGCCTCCTCGACGTCCTCGCGGTGGAAGAAGTGCGAGTCGAACAAATGGAACAGCACGATCAGGACGCCGTTGACCAGCAGCCACGGCGCGAAGAGCCGCAGCGTCCAGTCGAACGGCACCCCCTTCATGAAGCCGAGGAAGAGCGGCGGGTCGCCGAGCGGAGTGAGCAGCCCGCCGCAGTTCGAGACCACGAAGATGAAGAAGACGACGAGGTGCGACCGCCTCTTGCGCACCGCGTTGGCGCGCAGCAGCGGGCGCAGGAGCAGCATCGACGCGCCGGTGGTCCCGACCACCGACGCGAGCACCGCCCCGGCGGCGAGCAGCGCCGCGTTCACCGTCGGCGTGCCGGCCGGCGTCCCGACGATCCGCACGCCGCCCGCGATGACGTAGAGCGTGAAGAGGACCAGAATGAACTCGGCGTAATCGACCAGCGCGACGACCAGCGGATGGCGGGCGTCGAACGCGAAGCCGGCCTCGGCCGAGCGCAAGAGGACGTAGATCGCGCCGGGGACCCCGCACACGAGCGCGACGATCAGCTTGTTGCGGTGGCTCGCCCAGAAGCGCGGCGCCGCGAGCGGCAGGACCGCGATGGAGAGCAGCAAGGCGACGAAGGGAATGACGCTCCAGAGCGGCAGGACGAGCGGAGCGGCGGCGAGCGCCATCGCGTCAGCGCGCCGCCTCGAGCACGACGCGCCCGTACTCCGTGCCCCACTGGAAGACGAGCGCGCACAGGCCGTCCTGCGCCGGCACCAGCGTGAACGCAAGGTAGGGGAAGACGTGCCGCGATTCGGAGAGGTCCATCGGGACCGGCTTCGTCTCGCCGTCGACCAGGATCGTCAGGTCGAACGCGCCCGCCTCGTTCATCAGGACGCCGAGGCGCCAGCTCCCCGGTTCGAGGCGGCGGCCGCCGACCGAGAGCGCGATCGGCGTCTTGAGCTCCGTCTGCAGCGCGATGCCGAAGCGGCGGTTCATCTGCTCGCGCTGCTCGGGCTCGCGGCGCAGCGCGCGCCACGAGTCGGGCGACCAGGCGATGGTCCGGTAGCGCAGCGTGACCGCGCCGCGCTCGCCGAGCTCGAACCCGGTGGTGAGGAACGTCTCCCGGCCGGGGTCGGCGGATGCGCTCCGGTCCTGCGGCGGCGCCAGCAGCAGCAGCGCTCCGAGCGCCGCGCGCAGCAGGGGGAGGTTCACGTCCGCCTCACTTCTCGTCCTTGTACTTGGGAGGTTCCGCGGGCAGGTCGTCGATCGAGATGCCGAGGTTGGCGCAGGCGATGTCGCTCTTGTCGACGATCGCGGCCGCGTTGACGCCGAGCGTGACCGCGACCGTCTCGCTGATCTCGCCGCGCGTCGCGCCGAACTTGATCGCCTTCTTCAGGTGGCCCTCGAGGCAGCCCTTGCAGCCCGACACCAGCGAGGCCGCGATGGCGATCAGCTCCTTGGTCTTGCGGTCGAGGTGGCCGCGCTCGTAAGTGGCTTTGTAGAACCGCATGTACGGCGCCATGATCTCGGGCTCGATCAGCGCGTAGGACTTGACGGCCTTCTCCGTGGTCCGGCCGTCGGCGAGGGCGCCCGAATCGGCCCCGCCCTTGTTCGCATCGTTCATCGACCTCTCCGTGTCGGAAGCGGGCGCCGGTGCGCCCGGAAACGGCTCTTATACGACGGATCGATGAACCCGATCCGTGCGGAGCGAAGAGCGACGCGTCAGCGCGGCGCGCGGGCCGTGCGGAGCAGCGCGACGAGGATCAGCGCCGCCGCGACCGTGAGCAGCACGCCGTCGAGCCAGACGTCGAGCCACGACTCTTCGGGCGGCGCGACCGCGCTGCCGCCGCCGCGCTCGCGCTCGAGGAGCTGGGCGAGGTCGACGGCGGCCCGCTCCCGGTGGATCGCGTCGGCGGCGCGGTCGCGGGCGAGCTCGCGAATCCAGTCGGGGAACGATTCGTCGGGGAGCGCGGCCGGCTCGAGCTCGAGAGCGCGCGCGAAGTCGGCGAGCAGCGCCGCGTCGAGGCGCGTCGCGACGACGGCGGCCGCCGCCTCGCCGCTGCCGCGCGTCACCGCGGCGGCGAGCGTCAGCCCGACGCACCCCTCGCGCGGCCGCGGGCCGCGCAGCGCCGCGCCGGTGCGGCGCGCGAGGACGGCGGCGCGCACCGGCGCGAGCGCGGCCGACCCCTCGGGCAACCGGCGCAGGAGCTCCGCGAGCGGCAGCTCGGGCGGGAGCGGCGTCTTGTCGGCGCCCGCCGCGACGAGGAGGTCGTCGAGGTCGACGGCGAGGCGGCCGCGCACCTCGCTCCAGACCAGCCCCTCGGGATTCGCGGCGGCGACGCGGCGGCTGCGGACGCGCCCCTTCATCCGCGGGTCGAGCAGCACACCCCAGGAGTCGGCGCCGGGCGGTTCGAGGCGGCCGTCGCCCGACCAGACCAGCGTCCACGACTCGAGCGCGACGGGGTGGACGGCGGCGCGCACGTCGGCGGCGTCGGCGAGCAGCTCGCCCTCCTCGCCGAGCTCGACGAGGAACCCCGCCTCGAACCCGAAGAGCAGCGTGTCGGGCCGCAGCTCGGACGGCCCGAGCCGCCGCACCGCGTCGACGCGCGGCTGGACGCCGAGCGCGCCCGCGTGCGCGTCGAACCAGAGCGACGCCTGCGCCGCGTCGTCGCTCTCGAAGGGGACGACGACGCGCAACGGCGGCAGGTCGCCCGGCGCGGGTGGCCGCGCGCCCGCCTGCGCGAGCGCCGCGACGACCAGCGGACCGAGCGGCGCGTTCATCGCCGCGGCTGCGCCGGTTCGACCGGATGCGCCGCGACGAGCACCGGCACGGGCTCGCGCAGCGGCCGCGCGCACGCGAGCGCGAGCAGCGTCGCCGCCGCCGAGCTCCACGCCACCGCCCCCATGCCGAAGCGGCCGACCAGGAAGCTGCCGCAGAACTGCCCCGACGCGATGCCGAGCGCCGACGCGGTGAGGATCCGCGCCGAGAAACGGCCGCGTCCGCCGTCGCCTGCGAAGTAGCTCGCGAGCGCCTGGAACGGACCCTGCCGGAGAGTCGAGATGAAGCCGAGCAGCGTGGCGACCCCGCGAAAGGCGTTGGCGCCGCACCCGGGCAGCACCGGCACGAGCAGCGCGAAGCCGATCAGCGAGCCGAGCAGGCAGCGGCGCCGGCCGAAACGGTCCGCGAGCGCGCCAGAGAAGACGCCGCCGGCGACCGAGCCGGCGCCGAGCAGGATGAAGAGCACTCCCTGCTGCGCCGGCGTGAAGCCGAACGCCTGCTGCGTGTGGGGCGCCGAACTCGCGAGCAGCTCGAAGACGGCGAACGGCATGAGCAGCGAGGTGAGCAGCACGCTCCAGGTCTTCTGCAGCGACGGCACCGAGCGGTCCGCGGCGGCGCCCGCCGCGCTCCGAGCCGGCGCGACCGGCACGACGGCCGGCACGAGCACCAGGACGCCGAGCGCGACGACGAAGGCGACCGTCGCATAGGGGTCGGCGAGCCAGCGACGCGCCCCGTCGGGCAGGTCGGCCCACGTCCTCGCGAGGAACGCCGGCAGCGGCACGCCGACCACCAGCGCCAGCGGCACGCCGAGCCAGACGAAGCTGAGCGAGCGGCCGCGCTGACCCGGCGGGTAGAGCGCCGCGCCCAGTCCGTTCGCCGTCACCGTGATGGCGCCGCCGCCGAATCCGGCGACGACGCGCAGCGACAGGAAGACGAGCCACGCCGGCAATGCAAGGAATCCGGAGAGCGGCTCGCAGATCAGCAGGAGCAGGTGGGCCGCCGCGTAGAGGGCGGCGCCGAAGAGCAGGCCGCGCCGCAGTCCGACGCGGTCGCCCCACGCACCGACCAGCAGGTAGGGGACGATCGTCGCGAGCTGGAAGACGGCCATGACCAGGCCGATGCGCAGCCCGTCGCCGGGATCGATGTGGAGCGCGCTCGCGAGGCTCGCGCGCGCGGCGTTCAGTCCGTGCGTGCCGAACGCCGGCAGGAACATCGCGAGGCCGAGCGCGATCGCCGGAGTCGAGCTTCGGCGTGGCTCCACGGCTGCGGGCGACCTCCGTTCGACGCGCCGCGGATCGGAGCCTCGGTGGCCGCGCGGCCTTGCCAGTATAAGGGCGCCCCGGAACCCGGCCGGCGACGCGGCGCGACGAGCGCGCAGGAGCGAGCTTGCAGACCCCTTCGGATGAAGCGTCGCGATGAGCGTGGCGATCCTCGGCGCCGGGATCTCGGGACTGACCGCCGCGCGCCGCCTGCGGGAACGGGGCGTGGACGTCGAGGTGCTCGAGGCCGATTCGCGCGCGGGCGGCCTCTGCCAGAGCGACGTCGTCGACGGCTACGTCATGGACCGATCCGGCGGCCACATCGTCTTCTCGAAGAGCGAGAAGGCGATGCAGTACTACCGCGACCTCTTCCGCGACGAGCCGCTGGTGCAGAGCGAGCGCAAGACGCGGATCCTGCTGCGCGGGCGCTACGTCCCCTACCCGTTCGAGAACGGCCTCGGCGAGCTCGCGGCCGAGGATCGAGCGGCGTGCGTCGGCGGCGCCGTGCAGGCGCAGTTCGCGCGCTCGGACGGGACGGCCAAGCCGGCCAACTTCCGCGACTGGATCCGCTGGCGCGTCGGCAGCGGCATCGGCCGGCTCTTCATGGAGCCGTACAACCAGAAGATCTGGAAGCTCGACGACCTGCGCGGGATGGGGATCGACTGGGTGGACGGGCGCGTGCCCGAGGCGCCGCTCTCCGACGTGGTGCAGGCGGCGCTCGGGAAGGCGACCGTCGGCTACGCGCACCAGGCGGTCTTCTGGTACCCGCGGACCGGGGGATTCCAGGCGATCACCGACCGCATCGCGCGCTCGGTCGCGGACCGCGTCCGCCTGAACGTGCGCGTCACCGACGTCGCGCGCACCGGGGGTCGATTGTGCGTCAACGGCCGCGCCTACGACGCGGTGATCTCGACCATCCCGCTGCCGATCCTCGCGCCGATGGTCGACGGGCTCGACGCGACGACGCGCGCCGCGGCGGAAGGGCTCGGCTTCATCAGCCTCGCCTGCTTCCTCTTCGGGATCGCCGGCTCCGACGCGCAGCCGTGGTCGTGGCTCTACCTGCCCGAGGCGGAGCAGGGCCCGGCGAACCGCGTCACCTACCTCTCGAACTACAGCCCGTGCAACGCGCCGGGCGGACGGGCGTCGCTGCTCGCCGAGGTGACCTACCGCGGCAAGCTCGACGTCACGCGCGAGTTCGTCGCCGACCTGCGTGCGCGGCTCGCGGCCCAGGGGCTCTTCAAGAGCGAGAACGTGTCGGTCGTCGAGTGGCGCGACAACCGGTTCGCCTACATCCATTTCGGGCCCGACTTCGTCGCGCGGCGCGCGCAGGCGATCGCGGGGCTCGAGGCGTACGGCATCGTGCCGCTCGGCCGCTTCGGCCGATACAACTACTACAACACCGACCTCTGCATCCTCGAGGCGCTCGAGTCCGCGGATCGTCTGGCCGACCGGCTGACCGGCACGCGCGCCTGACCCGGCTCTCCCCTCCGGCGAAACGGCCGTGATCGACGTCTCCGTCGTCCTCCCCACGCGCAACGGCGGGCCGCGCTTCCGGCGCGTGCTGGAGCGGCTGAAGGAGCAGGAGACCGCGCTCGCCGTCGAGCACCTCGTGGTCGACTCGGCGTCGCGCGACGGCACCGACGCGGCGGCGCGCGCGGCGGGATTCCGCGTGATCCCGGTCGACCCGCGCGACTTCAACCACGGCGCGACGCGCGACGAGGCGATCGCGCAGACGAGCGGACGCGTCGTCGTCCTGCTGGTGCAGGACGCGCTGCCGGTCGACCGCCACTGGCTCGACCGGCTCGCGCGGCCGCTGCTCGAGGACGACGGCGCGGCCGGGGCGTTCAGCCGGCAGGTGCCGATCCCGGGCGGGAACCCGATCCTCGACGCACGGCTCGCCGGCTGGATCGCGGGTCGCGACGAGCCGCGGCGCGCGCAGCTCCGGCCCGATCGGCCGTGGGAGGCGCTGACGCCGTCCGAGCGGCTCGAGCTGGTCGCCTTCGACAACGTGAGCTCGTGCATCAAGCGCGACGTCTGGCGGCGCCAGCCGTTCGGGCGGCGGCCGTTCGGGGAGGACCTCGGCTGGTCGACCGCCGCGATCCGCGCCGGCTGGGCGATCCGTTTCGCGGCCGACTCGGTCGTCGAGCACTCGCACGACCGCTCCGCGCTGCACGAGGCGCGGCGCATCTACTGCGACCACCGCAACCTGAACTTGCTGCTCGGGATGAGGACGGTGGCGACGCTCGGCGCCGCGTGGCGCGGGAGCCGCGGATCGCTCGTCCATTACCTGCGGCTGCTCGACGGCGCCGGCCTCCTGCCCGACGACCTCGCGCGCCGCCGGCGCTGGGCGCGCGGCTACGCGTTGGGCGAATCGCTGGCGCAGTGGCTCGCGCCGCTCGTGAACGAGCGCGGCGAGCGCGGGCTGCTCGGCTGGATCGACCGGCGGCTGCGGAGCGGGATCTAGACGAAGCCGGCGAGGCGCTGCAGGTGGGCCGGCCGCTGCAGCTTCCGGATCGCGCGCACCTGGAGCTGGCGGATCCGCTCGCGCGAGACGTTCATCCGCTTGCCGACCTCCTCGAGCGTGAGCGGCGACTGGTTGGCGAGCCCGAAGCGCAGCTCGAGGATCTCGCGCTCGAGCGGCGAGAGGTCGCCGAGGACCTCGACGATCCGCTCGCGCAGGACCTTGAGTTCGTTCTTCTCGGCGTCGAGCCCCTCGCCCAGGTCGGGCAGGAGCGACGCGAACGTCTCGCCCCCCTCGTCGATCGCGACGTCGAGGGAGAAGTGGGTGCGCTCGGTCTCGAGCAGGTGGCCGGCGACCTCGCGCTTGACCTCGAAGGCGCCGGCGACGTCGCCGACCGAGACGTCGCGGTCGCGGCGCGGGAGCAGTCCTTCGCGGCGCAGGCGCCGCATCTTCTGCTGGAGGTAGTTCGGGACGCGGACGATGCCCTTGTTGAAGGCGATGCAGCGCTCGACCGCCTGGCGGATCCAGAAGGTCGCGTAGGTCTGGAAACGGACGTCCTTGCGCCAGTCGAACTTCTCGACCGCGCGGATCAGGGCGCCGTTGCCCTCCTGGATGAGGTCCATCACCGGCACGCCGTAGGTGCGGTAGCACATGGCGAGGTCGGCGACGATGCCGAGGTTGCGCTCGACGAAGGCGCCGCGCACGCGGTTGAGCTCGGCGGCACGGGCGCGGATCAGCTCGCGGCGGCGGTCGGCGAGGCGGCCGGGCGCCTTGGGGTCGCCGACGCGGGCGAGCCGCATGTCGTGAGCGATCGAGCGGGAGAACTCGCCGCCGAGCACGCTGCGCAGGTGGTCCTGGCCGAGCTTCGCCTGCTCGAGCGCGGCGCGGAAGCGGCGGCGCACGAACTCGAGGCGCCGCGCGAGCCGGATCTCTTCGTCCTTGTCCATGCGCTTCAGCGCGTGGACCTGGCGCAGGTAGCGCCGCAGGTTGTCGTCGTCGGCGACCGCGGGAACGCGCGCCCGGTCGGAGAAGGAGGCGATCGCGCCGAGCTCGTCGACCGGCGGCGGCAGGATCGGCACGTCACCGAGAAGGTCGAGCAGCGTCTCGACGCGCTCCTCGAAGTCGAGCCTCGAGTCGAGCAGCACGTCGAGGTCGGCTTCGCTCAGCCGCTTTTCCCGGCGCGCGCGCTCGGCGACGGAGCGGGCGAGTTCGCAGGCGTGGGGGGCCTTCTTTTTCACGTTCCGAATCCCTTTCGGCGCGTCGGGGGGATGACGCAACGAAGCCCGGTTGCTGGGTCGTGGAGTGCGATCGGGTCTCGAGGAAGATCGAGGTCACGCGCCAGGACGGCGCGCGTCGAACGCTGCTCGAGGGCCTGGCGCGAACGCTCCCATGCACGAGCCCGGACCGAGTGGACGAGGGGGATGCACTTCCAAGCTGCGGAAGCTGCGACTAGCGGGGGGAACGGCGAACTGGCGGTGTGGAAGTCCCTGGCCCGACTCGGGCGTGCACGTGGAGAGCATGCGACGCGAGTCCGCCGGGTACTTATCACGATCCGGTGCGCTGGCAAATCGGAGGAGCCGGCGTGGCGCATGCCATCGCCCCCGCGTTCGTACTCCTCCTTCTTCCCGCTCGGCGACGCGTCCCGGCACCTCCGTCGAGGTCGATTTCGACGGAACCCTTCGTGGCATCCCTCCCATCGAAGGGGCACTTCCGAGACGCGACGGACGGGCTTCCTAAAGGATTCGCTGCTGCGGGGCAATACCTCGCAGGGGTCCTTCCGGTCGGCGTTTCCCTTGAGTGCGCAGAAACACGCGCGTCGGCAGCGCGGGACGCGGCCCCGACCGGCACCGCACGAAGCCTTGCTCGGATCGGGTCTTTCTCGAGCAAGCGTTGCGCAGTTCCTGAGGGAGTTTGCCCCTTGCGTGCAGGGGCGTTTCGAGGGACAAATTCCGGTTCACTCGCCCCTCGAACCCGATCCCTTCACCACAGACGAACAACGAGGGCAAGCCACGGCGGACGGGTCCCCACGGACGCCGGGGTTGGCTCAAGAAGAAGCTCGCGACCTGGGCACCGGCGCGGGCTTTTTCTTTTTGTCCCGGACCCGCTGCCGCCTCGTCGCAGGGTCCGGTCCGGGCGCTTCGAGCCCGTCCGCCGCACTCCCGTCGCGCGCTCAGTACCCGGCGATCGTCCGGCTCCAGGCCATCGCCTGCAGGTAGACGTGGTAGACGCCGAGGAGGAAGTAGAAGCCGAAGCCGATCGCGAGCGCGATCCGTCCGTAGCGGAAGTTCTTGTGGATCATCACGAAGAGGAGCATGAGCCCGGTGGGCACTCCCTTCGCCATCACGAAGAAGACCCGCCCGCGCTGCAGCATCCAGTCGGCGATCGGGTTCCACTCCGAGCCGTGGGCGTGGTCGATGTAGTAGACCGTCGCGATCGCGTCGAACATCGTGAGCGCGAAGAAGACCAGCACGAGCAGCGCGAGGCGGGTGTTGTAGACGTCGACGTACGCGTCCTCCGCGTCGGCCGGTGACGCGAAATGGCGCCGCCGCCCGCCGAAGAACGAGTAGCGGCTCAACATCGGGGTCGGGCGCCGCCGCCGATCGATGAAGCCGGGCGGCAGGGCGGACGACGCTTGCGCGGCCGCCATCGACGATTCGGCCCGCGGCGTCGCCGCCGGGGTCTCCCTCGTCGCTTCCTCTCTGCGGTCCGCCACGCTCTCGCCTCGAAGCCCGCGGTCGATCGCGACCGCTCCACGCGCGCTCAAGAACCCCCGGGAGCGGTTCCGATGATCCCGCCGGACCCTCCCATGATCGATTCCGAATCGCCCAGCCTCCACGCCCTCCTTGAGCAGATGTTGCTGCGGGTCGCCTCCGACCTCCATCTGAAGGAGGCCTGCCCGCCCGCGCTGCGCATCGACGGGCATCTCGTTCCGGTGGGCGGCGTCGCGCCGCTCTCCCGCCCCGCGATCGAGGCGCTCATCGCGGAGATGACCACGCAGGAGCAGCGCGGCGTGCTGGCGCTCACCGGCGACCTCGAGTTCGCCTTCAGCGTCGCGGGCATCTCGCGCTACCGCGCGAGCCTCGTCCGCCAGCGCGGCCAGCTCGGCGCCGTGCTGCGCCGCATCCCGGTCGAGATCCCCGACATCGACCGCCTCGGCCTGCCGTCCATCACGAAGAAGCTCTGCGAGCTGCCGCGCGGCCTCGTCCTGGTCACCGGGCCGACCGGCTCGGGCAAGTCGACGACGCTCGCGTCGATGGTCGACTACCTGAACCGCGAGCACACGGGCCACATCATGACGATGGAGGACCCGATCGAGTTCGTGCACCGCGACCGCAACTGCTTCGTCACGCAGCGCGAGATCGGCAGCGACTGCGAGTCGTTCGGCATCGCGCTGCGACGCGCGCTGCGCCACGACCCCGACGTGATCATGATCGGCGAGCTGCGCGACCGCGAGACGATCTCGCTCGCGCTCACCGCCGCCGAGACGGGCCACCTCGTCCTCGCCACCGTCCACACGCCGGGCGCGATCCAGACCGTCGACCGCATCCTCGACGCCTTCCCGCCCGAGGAGCGCACCGAGGCGCGCGGCCGCGTCGCCTCCTGCCTGCAGGGCGTGCTCTCGCAGACGCTCGTGCCACGGACGACCGGCGGCCGCGTCGCCGTCGTCGAGGTGATGGTCTCGACGGAGGCGGTGCGCAGCTGCATCCGCGAGGGCAAGACGCACCAGATCCACAGCCAGATCCAGACCGGCATGCAGCACGGCATGCAGACCCACGCGACCGCGCTCGCCGATCTCGTCCACAAGTCGCTGATCACGGAGGAGGTCGCGATCCAGCAGGCCGCGAATCTCGACGAGCTGAAGAACCAGCTCTCGCACGGACCGGCCTACCTGCGTTCGACCGCGCGCGCCGCTCCCGCGGCCGCCGCGCCGCCGCGCCGCGCACCGTCCCCGGCCCCCGTCGAGCCGCTGCCGCCGCCGCCCGTCGCGCCCGCTCCGGCGCCCGGCTCGGTCATTCCGCGCAGTCCGGGCGTGGCGGAGCTGCTCGAGAAGCTGCGGCGCGCCTGACGCGGGCCCGCGCCCCGGCGCGGCGACCTACTTCTCTTCGCGCACCCGGACGCTGTGGCACTTCGCGCAGTTGCCCTTGGGCGCGAACGAGCC
>DASRRB010000164.1:0-9141 GCA_035695985.1 Planctomycetota bacterium
CGCCCGATCCTGCGACCCAGCGCGGTGCGTCGCCGCGCGCGAGGCGCGGCGCGAGCGCGCGCAACCGGTCGCGCGAGACCGGGGAGAAGAGCAGGACGCCGCGCGGCACGCTCGCCGCCGCCGCGGCGTCCGGGGAGGCGACGAAGGCGACGCCGCGCACCGCGGCCCGGATCGCGACCGCGCGAGCGAGCGCCGCCGCGTCCTCGACGGCGTCGAGCCGGATCAGGAGGCGCGCCGACGGTTCGACGTCGAGCGCGCGCTCGACCTCGCGCAGCTCGGCCCGGAAGAGGAGGTCGTCGGGGATCTGCGGCGCGCCCTCGTCGGCCGCGACGGCACGCACGAGACCTGCAGTTGCGAGCTCGCGCCGCAGCGCGGCGACGTTCGCGGGGCGCAGCAGCGCGTCGACCTGCGTGCAGCGCCGGACGATCTCGAGCGCGCGCGGATCGGCGGACGGGAGCTCGACGCAGGCGACGAACGGCTCGCGCGGGAAGCGGGAATAGAAGCGCGCCGCGTCGTCGGGCAGCCGTCCGCCGAGCAGCTCGAAGAGGAGCA
The DNA here is from genome assembly GCA_035695985.1 of Planctomycetota bacterium. Taxonomy (GTDB): domain Bacteria; phylum Planctomycetota; class B15-G4; order B15-G4; family SIAN01; genus DASRRB01. The sequence continues at coordinate 553 of DASRRB010000164.1, forward strand.
CGCCGAACGCGAAGAGGTCGGCGCGCGCGTCGATCGGCCAGCCGAGCAGCCGCTCCGGCGCCACGTAGAAGGCCGAGCCGCCGCCGCGGCGCGCCGCGCCCGCGATCGTTCCGGCGAGGCCGAAGTCGGTGAGGCGCGCCGGGCCGCGTTCGGCGACGAGGACGTTCTCCGGCTTCAAGTCGGCGTGGACGAGCCCTTCGCGATGGAGCGCGGCGAGGCCGGAAAGGACGTCGTCGAGCAGCGCCGCTCTGCGCTCCGGATCGAGGTCGCGCACGACCGCGCGCAGCGTCGTCCCGACCACGAACTCGCGCAGCAGCCACGGCGAGCCGTCGGGGTCGACGCCCGCGTCGATCAGCGCCGTGACGTTCGGCGAGCGGACGCGCGCCAGGCATTCGATCTCGGCGCGGAACGCCGCGGGCGCGGGCGGGGCGAACCGCTTGAGCAGCGCGTCGCGGCCGTCCTCGAGGCGGACGCGCTCGGTGGTCGCGACGCCGCCGTCGGCGCCGGCGGGGCCGGCCGCGAACCGTTCGATCACCTGCCAGCGGCCGCCCATGTCGACGAGAGTAGCGGCCGCGCACGAGCCTCCCGGAGCACCGGTTTCCGGAGGGAGGCGCATGCGCGGCCGCCGAAGGGGACGCGGGATCGGCCGCTCAGCTGTGGAGCGTCACGCAGTCGGGGTTGCTCAGCACCGCGCCGCCGCCCGTGAAGGCGACGAGCGACTGCCCGTGGACGACGAGGCCGTCGAGCGCCGGGTCGTTGGGGATCGTCCCCTTCACCTCGAACGTGCCGTCGCCTGCGACCGTGCCGGTCGCGACGTGGAGCATCGTCGTGAAGTCGAGCAGCAGGACGCCGTTCTTGTGCGCCGGCAGGAAGCCGTCGTCGAGCGCGACGAACATGATCGCGACGTCGCCCGGGTTGCTCGTGACCTTGAGGCGAAGCTCGTCGCCGAGCTTGCCGCCGCCGCCGACCTCGAAGAGCTTGGCGACCGCCGCGATCGCGGCGACGTCGACGCTCGGCGCGACGGCCGAGCCGTTCCAGGTCCCGCTCAGCTCGACCTGCTGGCCGTTGAAGGTGTTGAGGTCGATCGTCGAGCTGGTGAGCGTCGTGTCGGTGCAGTCGACGAAGAAGCCGCCGCCCCCAGGAACGTTCTCGACCTGGCCGCGCAGGGTCACCTGCTGGGCCGAGGCGTCGACGACGAGGAGGGCGAGCGCGAACGAGGCGAGCAGCGAACGCATGGGGAGACTCCTTCCAATCGGGGGAGAGGGGCGCCGCATCGCGCGCAGCGCGCGTGCGGACGCGGACTCCCGAAGGAAGGGCAAGGGTCGTGCCTCGGACGAGGCGTCGGCGCGAAGCGCGGACGCGCCGCGCGCGGCGCGACGGAAGTCCAGGTCCTGGACCCGCTTTCGGACGGGCGCGCGGTCAGGTGGCCGGCGCGGCGGGCGGCACCTCGGCGGCGAGCACCTTCTGGACGATCGTGCTGTCGCGGTTGAGCTTCACCGCGGTCACCGGGTACTGCGGCTGGCGCGGGTTCTCGACCTTGGTGGTGAGGACGGCGCCGGCGTCGATCGCGCGGTTGATCTGGATCTGCGCCTCGTGCGGGATGCCGGCCCACGCGACGTGACGCGGCAGGAGCTGGTCGCGCAGGAACTTGAGCGCGACGAAGGTGAAGGCCGGATCGCTCTCGGCGCGCGAGAGGACGCGCACCACGTCCTCGACCGCGACCTCGGGATCGGGAGCGGGCGGCATCTCGGCCGGTGCGCCGTCGCGCCAGCCGCGGCGTCCTTCGCGACTCTCGCGATTCTCACGTCCCTCGCGGCGCTCGTCGCGCCAGCCGTCCTCGCGGCCCGGCTCGTAGGTGATGAGGACGTCGCCGTGGCGCGGATCCCAGCGCGAGTCCTCGGCGAACTCGCCGGGATGGTCGGGATCCTCGAACGGGCGCAGCTCGACGCTGATGGCGAAGCCGCGCGGCGGCGAGATCAGCGTCAGCGGTTGCAGGACCGGGGGAAGCGCGCCCTGGGCGTCGAGATCGCGCGCGACCAGGAATGCACGGGCAAGGGCGTCTTCGAGATCTTCGATGCGTTCGTATCGCACGAACATCACTCCATATGTGGGGGGGTGCGAAGTAGGTGACGGCCGGGGCGGTCGTCGCGGGCGAGAAAAGTAGCGCTCGGCGCCGCGACCGTGTTCGGGAAAACAGGCCGCCCGCCGCCGACTCAGGGGAATCGGCGGCGGGCGACCAACTTCAGAGGACTCTCGCAGCTGCGCGTTCTGCGCAGCCAGGGGATTGTCCGTGGATTCTTTTCAGAGCTTCTTCCTCTCGCCGCGGCGCAGCACGACGAGCGGGACCTTGCTCGGATCGGCGCCTTCGAGCGCGCGCACCACGTCGTCGAACTCGTGCACCTCCTTGCCGTCGACCTCGAGGAGGATGTCGCGCGCCTTCAGTCCGCGCTTCGCGGCCGGCATGTCCTCCATGACGCGCACCACCTGGAGCGCGGCGCCGCCGAGGTCGAGGAACTGCGTGACCTCCGGCGGCACGGGCGCGAGCTCGACGCCGAGCACCGGCCGATGGGACGCGTACGCCTCGCCCTGGTCGTCGCCGGTGTCGCGCACCTGCGCGTCCTTCGACGGCGTCTCGACCTTGGACGGCGTCGCGGCCGGGGTCTTCGTCTTCACCTTGCGGCGGGGCCTCGCGTCCTGGGAGTCGGGAGCCGGCGCGGCGTTCGGGTCGGGCCTCTTCATCTGCAGTCCGCCCTGGCCCGGCCGGATCGCGATGACCGCCGGCCCGCTGCGCAGCAGATCGGGATGGTCCTTCTGCAGCTGCTCGAGCGAGTCGGCCTCGAGCTTCGTCGTCTTGCCGTCGACCGTCTGCTCGCCGTGGACGCGGCCGTTCTCGTCGACCTGGAGCGACAGGCTCTCCGTCTTGCCGTCGTTCGTCACGGTGCGCTGGAAGCTGCTCCCCGGCCCGAGCTGCAGCGAGCCGCCGCCGCCGAGGCCGCCGAACGAATGGTCGAACATCCGGAAGCGGAAGGGCGCGACGTGGAAGTAGCCGCTCCCGTCCTCCTCGAACTGCTTCTCGAAGTCCTTCATGCGGAGCTCGAGCTCGCGCATCTGCTGCTCGAGGTCCTCGGTGCCGAGGACGCGGATGCGGCGGCGCGTCGGAGCGGCGCCCTGCGCGTCGTCGTCGCCGTCGGGGTCGCCCGGGTCCGCGCCGACGCGGACCTTCAGGCTCTGCGCGCCACGGCCCGCCTTCTTCTGCGCTCCCGCCGAATCGTCTTCGAGGCGGTCGAGCAGGCGCGAGGCGTTCCAGCGGATCTCGGCGTCGTCTCCCTTCGCCGCCGCCTCGAGCGCGGCGCGCGCCTCGGCGCCCATCGCTTCGAGCTTCTTGAAGGCGTCGCGCCGGACCTTGTAGTCCTTGTCTCCGAGCCGCTTCACGAGGTCCGTGGCGTCGTCGCGGAGCACACCCGGTCCGTTCGTCGTTCCGTCGTCGCGCGCGAGCGCGCTCGCGGGCAGCGCCGCGAGCCCGAGCGCGAGGAGTCCGTTCGTCAGCTTCATGGGGTCCTCCCAAAAGTCGGGCAATGCAGCGATGGCTACGGCGCATCGCCGGCGCTGTTGGGAGTGCGGACGCGCGGCTCGGGAAGGCGCTTCCGCAGACGGTCAGGCCGGCGCTGCAGGCTCTGCAGGGGGCTCGGGAGGGAGGCGCGGCATGATCGTCGTGAAGCCGGTGCGCACCGCGATCTCGGCGCGGATGGCACGGACCTCTTCCTCGAGGGTCTCCCGGGCGACGCCGAGGCTGCCGAGCGTGAGGCGCGCGAGCTGCATCGCCACCTCGGCTTCCTCATAAGAGATGTGGTCGGCGCCGAGGCGCTCGAGCGCGGCCTGCTCGTCGAGGTAGCGCGCCCGCGTGAGCACGACGAGGCGCGGCGCGACGGCGCGCGCGGTCGCGAGGATCGCGGCGCGCGTCGACTGGTCCGGCAGCGTGAGGATGAGGTAGCGCGACTCGTGGATGCCGGCGGCGTGGAGCACCTCTCTGCGCGTCGCGTCGCCGAAGACGGCGTCCCGGCCGAGCCGGCGCAGCCGCTCGACGGTCGACGGCTGCAGGTCGATCACGCAGACGCGCGCGCCCATGCTGAGGAGGACGCGGCAGAGCGTGCGGCCCACCGGCCCGTAGCCGACCACGATGACGCGCGTCTTCGCGAGCGACGGCGCCGCGGCCTCGGGCGCGGCCGCGGCCGCCGCGCCGGCCGGCCCCGCCGGCCCGGCCGCCGCCGGGTGGCCGAGCAGGCTCGCGACGCCGCGCCCGAATTTCCCGGCGGCGCCGACCAGGAGCGGCGTCGGCAGCATCGTGAGCACCGCGAGCGGCGTGAGGAGCTGCTTCGCCGGCTCGCCGAGGAGCGCCGCGCCGGCGCCCGCCGCGAGCACGAAGACGAACTCGCTCACCTGCGCGAGCGCGAGGCCGCCGCCGGCCGCGACGCTCCACGGGATGCGAAAGAGCCGCAGCACGAGCGTCGTGACGACCAGCTTCACGAGGACCACGGCGACGAGCGCGCCGGCCAGCAGCAGCGGATGGGCCGCGACGAACGCGAGGTCGACCAACATTCCCACGGAGAGGAAGAAGAGGCCGAGGGCGAGGTTCTTCACGGTCGCGAGGTCGGCGCGGATCTGGTGGGAGAAGGGCGTGTCGGCGAAGACCATCCCGCCGAGGAACGCGCCGAGCACGAGGCTCGCGCCGAGCTCCGCCGCCGCGACCGCGACGAGGAAACACGCGGCGAGGCTCGACAGCGCGAAGAGCTCGGGATTCTGCGCGAGCGCCGCCTTCCGGAAGAGACGCGGCAGCGCCCAGCGCGCGACGACGATCAGCACCGGCAGGCCGAGCAGGAACCAGAGGCTGCGCCCGCCCGCCCCTTCCGTGTGGGAAGCGGGCGCGCCGGCGGCCGCCGGCAGCAGCGCGGTCGCGGCGATCGCCGCCATCGCGAAGAGGTCCTGGCCGAGCAGGATCGCGAGCGACGACTGCGCCCACGGCGTGTCCGCCTCGCGCCGGTCCTCGAACGCCTTCATCACGATCGCGGTGGAGGAGAGCGCGATGCAGAAGCCGAGCGCGAGCCCCTGCACCCCCGTGAACCCGAGGAGCCGGGCGATCGCCGCGATCGCCGCGGTCGTGAGCCCCATCTGCAGGAGCGTCCCGAGCAGGGCGAGACCCGCCATGCGCTTGAGCGTCGCGACGTGGAACTCGAGCCCGATGAAGAAGAGGAGCAGCACGACGCCGATCTCGGCCATCTGCGAGACGGCGGCGCTCGACGGCACGAGGTCGAGCGCGTGGGGTCCGACCACCATCCCGAGCAGCAGGTGGGCGACGATCGCCGACTGACGCAGCCGCTGCATGACGAACACGAGCAGGGCGGCCGCGGCGATCACCAGCGCCGCGTTGCCGAACAGTTCCATCGCGTCGGTCCTCCGCGCGGCGCGGCATCATGCACGCGTCCGCGCAGGGGCGCGACGACGAATTTCCCTGGATACACTCGGCGGTCCGACGCATGCCGGCGCAACGCGGTCCCGACGTACCGAGCCTTCCTGCCGAATGAGAATCCTGTTCATCAGCACGGAACGTCCGGAACCCGGTTTCGGCGCGGGGGAACGCTCGCTCTCGATCTGCAACGCACTGGCGAAGCTCGGCGAGCTGCACACGCTGGTGGTGGTCGATCCGGGGCGACCGTTCCATCCGCCCGGACCCGGCGCGCACGTCGTCCAGTTGCGCGACACGGACGGCCCCGCGACGAGCTGGTACTGGCGCAAGCGCAAGTACCTGCTCGCGGACTACCGCGCCGATCGCAACGTCGCCGGCGCCGTGCGGCAGCTCCATCGCGAGCACCGCTTCGACTTCTTCTTCGGCCGCTACCACCTGCCGATCCTCGCCGACTGCGCGCGGCTCGGACCGACCTGCGTCGACCTCGACGACGTGCCGATCAACTTGACGCACACGCGGCCGGCGCTGCTCGGGCTGATGCAGGCGGCGATGTTGCGCCGCTCGCTCGCGCCGATGCGGCGGGTCTTCGTCACCAAGCGCAGCGACGTGACGCGGGTCGCGCATCCTCGCGTCGAGATCCTGCCGTGCATCTCGACGCAGCCCGAAGGCGTCGGCGCGGCGCCGCCGTCCGCGCCGCTCGAGCCGCGCCTGCTCTTCGTCGGCGGCCTGGGCTGGCCGCCGAACCGCGAGGGGGTCTCGCACTTCATCGAGCGCGTGCTCCCGAAGATCCTCGCGCAGGTGCCCGGCGCGCGGCTGCGCCTGGTCGGCGAGCACGGCGAGTTCGCGCAGGGCGTGCCGGGCGTCGAGGTGGCCGGCTTCGCCAAGGATCTCGCCGCCGAGTACCGCGCCGCCGCCGTCGTCGTCGTCCCGATCCGCCGCGGCGCCGGCTCGTGCGTGAAGCTCGCGGAGGCGGCGGGCTTCGGCCGGCCGGTCGTCGCGACGGGCTTCGCCGCGCTCGGGTACGAAGGGCTGCTCGAGCCGGGGCGCGACCTGCTCGCGTCCGACGGCGACGAGGAGTTCGCGGGCCACTGCATCCGGCTGCTCACCGACGCGGCGTTCGGCGCCGCGCTGGCGAAGTCGGCGAAGTCCGTCGCCGACCTCCACTTGTGCCAGCCGGCGATCGACCGGATCGTCGCCGCTGCGATGCGCGGCCCCTGAGACCCGCCCCGATCCGAGGAGGACCGACCGTGCGCTTCGAGAAGAAGACCTTCACCGGCGAGACGATCACCCCGGAGGGCAACGAGTACGTCGACTGCGTCTTCCAGAAGTGCAACGTCGTCTTCAACGCCTCGTCGGGCACCTTCACGTTCCAAGGCTGCAACTTCAAGGAGTGCCGCTTCGGCCTCGGCGGCGCCGCGCGCACGACCGTCCTCCTGCTGAAGGGCCTCTACCAGAGCTTCGGCCCGATGGGGCGCGACTTCGTGATGGGGACGTTCAAGGAGGTCACGGGGCGCGACCTCGAGATCTGAGGCGACCTCCGGCCGTCGCGTTCTGGTTGCGCGCACGGTCGCGACCGTCCCGCCCGTCGCTTCTTCGGCGTCTGGTACAAAGTCGAGCCCGGGCCCGCGCTCCCGCCGCATCGCGACGATGCTCACTCGCGCTGGCCCAAAGCACGAGGAGTCACCCATGCCCGAGCTCTCGACCTACTCCCTTCTCGGCACCAGCGGCCTGCGCGTGAGCCCGCTCTGTCTCGGGACGATGACCTTCGGCACCGAGTGGGGCTGGGGCGCGCCAAAGGCGGCGGTCGACGCGCTGCTGTCGCGGTACCTCGACGCGGGCGGCAACTTCCTCGACACGGCCGACGGGTACACCAACGGCACCAGCGAGAAGATGATCGGCGACTTCCTCGAGTCGACGAAGCGGCGCGACCGCGTCGTGATCGCGACCAAGTACACGTTCAATGCGGTGCCGGGCGATCCCAACGCCGGCGGCAACGGCCGCAAGAACCTGCGCCGCGCGCTCGAGGGCTCGCTGCAGCGGCTGCGCACCGACCGCGTCGACCTCTACTGGATGCACGCGTGGGACGGGATGACGCCGGTGGAGGAGGTGCTCTCGACGATGGACGCCCTCGTGCGCGAGGGGAAGGTGCTCCACTTCGGCTTCAGCGACGTGCCGGCGTGGTCCGTGTCGCGCGCGCGCACGATCGCCGAGCTGCGCGGCAGCGAGCGGCCATGCGCGCTGCAGCTCGAATACTCCCTGGTCGAGCGCAACATCGAGCGCGAGCACGTCCCGGCCGCGATCGAGCTCGGCCTCGGCGTGGTCCCGTGGTCGCCGCTCGCGAGCGGCATGCTCACCGGCAAGTACAAGCGCGAAGGCACCGCGGCGAAGGGTGAAGGTCGCCTCGCGGCCATCCAGGGCTCCGGCAATCCCGGCTTCGAGAAGCTCTTCACCGACAAGAACTGGAAGATCGTCGACGAGCTGGTCGCCGTGGCGAAGCAGCTCGAGCGGCCGGCCGCGCAGGTCGCGCTGAACTGGGTCGCGAACCGTCCCGGCGTGACGTCGGTGATCCTCGGCGCGACCAAGATCGCGCAGCTCGACGACAACCTGAAGTCGCTCGACTTCGAGATCCCGGCGGCGCTCGCCAAGCGTCTCGACGACGTCGGCCGCCCCGAGACCGTGCACCCGTATCACTTCTTCGAGCCGACGATGCGGAGCATGATCACGGGGGGCGTCGAGGTGCTGCGAGAGCCGAGGAACTGGCGGCGATGATCCGACGCGATGCATTGCTCGCGCAGATGGTCGCGCTCGGTTACATCCCTCCGGGCAACGTCATCCGTCGGCCTTTCTGGGACGAATACGGCCCCCTGATCGGAGCCGTCGTCGCGATCGTGGCGCTTGCCGCCTGGTTCAGGGTTCGCCGTTCTCGACGAGCAGCGAAACCGGCCGGGCGGGCGGAGAAGGCTGCATGAAACGCTTCGCGATCGGAACTCCCGCCTCGATCGCGGCGTGAGCGGACCTCGGCGCGTCACCACCCGCGTCCGTGCTCGTCTGTCCTCGGCGGCTCTGCGATCGATGGCGCTGCCAGCGTCTCGCGATAGGATCCTTTGTGGTTCCATTGTGGAACCACG
>DASRRB010000165.1:0-9615 GCA_035695985.1 Planctomycetota bacterium
GGCGGCGGCACGAGCGGCGGTGGCAGCGGTGGTGGCCGCGGAGGCGGGGCAGGCGGCGGAGGAGGAGGTGGTGGTGGCGGCGGTCGGCGCGGCGGCGGTGGCGGCGAGGGCTGGACGCTGATGGCGCTCAGCGGCCTCAAGCTGCCGCACGAGTTGCTCGCCTCCATCGACACGAAAGTCACCGACGTCAAGGAGAGCGAAGAGGCCGGACGCCACGTCTTCGTCGGCAACCTCACCAAGGAATCGGCCGACGAGCTCTCCGGCTCGCGCCGCTTCCGCGAAATGGGGGCGCAGGGCGGCAACGCGCCCGAGATCAAGGCGAGCGGGACGCTGCGCATCGTCTTCACGAAGGACGACCGGATCGACTCCGTCGTCGTCGAGACGAAGACCTCGTCGAGCTTCGGCGACTACACGACGAAGCAGACCTATTCGCTGAAGGACGCCGGGTCGACGAAGGTCGAGCCGCCCAAGGAGGCGCTCGCGAAGCTCGGAGTCACGGCGGGATCGCACTGAGATCGGATCCGGGCTCGCGCTCGCGGCGGCGGCCGGAACGGCAACGGGGCGCTTCGAGTTCCGGCGCACCTGCGCAGCACGAGTCCGGGAATGGAACGGGAGGTCCGGGAACCCGGGCCTCCCGTTCTCTTTCGCCCGCCGGCCGATCGGCAGGTCGAGCTCAGCCGACCTCGTCGCAGGCGTGGAAGTGCGGCGACTGGCCGCCGTAGGCCGCGAGCGCCGTCTTGCCCTGGCGCGCCGACGCGAGCGCGCGCTCGACCTCTTCCTGCGCGCGCCGGCTCTGCACCGAGAGCTCGTGGTGGAGCGCCGAGAGCCGCGTCATGCGCTCGGCCAGCTCGGCGAGCCGGGGCGGGTCGATCCGGCGGCGCAGCTCTTCCAGCTCGCCGAGACGCGCGAGCAGTTCGCCCGCCGCCTCGACGTCGCGCTGCGCGCGTGCGGCGTCGCCGGCGTGCACGAGCGAGAGCGCGTCGCGCCAGCGCCGCTCGATCTCGTCGAGGGCGGCGAGGCAGGCGGCGCCCGCGTCAGGAGTTCGCGCGGACGGCGCCATCCCACCCCTCCTTCAGCGTCGCCAGGATGCGCCGGCTCGAGCGCAGGAGATCGGGCGACTGCGTGACGTTCGCCTCGAGCAGCCAGGTGCCGACCGTGCGGTAGAGCTGGTCGAGCCGCGGCACGCACGCCGCGCCCGCGTCGCGGTCGAGCGCCTCGCGCAGCGCGCTCACGATGTCGAAGGCGCGGCTGATCGCGAGCCCCGAACGCGCGCGGTTCCCCTCGCGCAGCGCCGCCTCGGCGTCCTGGATGCGCACGAGCAGCGTGTCGTAGATGCGCAGCAGGAGCTGCCCCCGGGGCAGCGAGTGCACGGTGTCGGACGCGTAGCTGTCGAGCGCGGACCCCATTCCATCCCTCTCCGTTCGCGGTGTCGATCGTCGCCGTCGTCGTGCGCGTTGCGTCGCCCTACCGGCTGACGCTCGCCGCCGAGCCGTTCGCCGAGGTGAACAGCCCGGTGAGCGACGTGAGCGAGTCGCCCTGCGCCTTCAGGCGCCCGATGATCGTCTCGTAGGCGGCGAAACGGGCGACCAGCGCGTCCTCGTAGCGCGACAGGGCGTCCTGCTGGTCGCGGATGCGCTTGTCGAGGTTCGAGATCTGGTCCTTCAGCGCGTCCTCGCGCGTGTGGATCACGCCGCCCGTCGGGTCGGTGCGGCGCTCCACGACGTCGAGCAGCTTCTTCGCCAGCCCCGTCGTCGCGTCGGTCAGGAGCGCGCGGACGTCGTCGACGTTGTCGCCGATCGCGTCCTGGAACTTCTTGGAGTCGAACTCGAGCGTGCCGTCGTTCTGCGACTTGACGCCGATGCTCGAGAACGTCGTGTAGCGCGACGACGCCGACACGGACGCCGAGGCGATCACCGACCCGAACGACAGCCGCAGGCTCGAGAGCGTGCTCTCGCCCGACAGCGGCTTGATCGGGTCGGACGACGACGCGCGCGGCGCCGTCTGGTCGTTCATCGTGGTGACGACCGCGTTGTAGGCCGTGACGAAGTCGTCGATCTGCTGGCGGATCTGGTCGACGCTCTCGGTGACCGCGACCTGGATCGGCGCGGCGCCGACCGCCTGGTCGTCGAGGAGCTGCAGCGTCACCCCCTCGATCGCGCCGCTCACCGTGTTGCTCGCCGACGTGTAGGGCTGGCCGTCGATCGTGAAGGTCGCGTCGGTGGCGGCGCGCAGCTGCGTCAGGGCGAGGGCGGTGCCCCCGGTCCCCGGCGCGGGCTCGGCGGTCACGGTCACCGCGTTCGCGGCGCCGGTGTCGTGCCCGCGCAGCTCGAGGTGGTACTGCGTGCCGTCGAAGACGACCGTGGCGTCGACCGCCGCGCCCGAGTCGTTGATGGCGTCGCGCACGCCGAACAGCGAGTCGTTGGTGCCGTCGACCGCGATCGTCGTGTCGGTCGTGCCGACGTGCAGCGTCAGGTCGCCGGCGAGCCCGAGCGACGCGTTGGCGTCGGTGGCTCCGGCCGAGCGGATGAACGTGCTCTGCGCGATCGCGCCGATCTGGACCTGGTAGTTGCCGGCGCGCGCGCTTCCCTGCGGCGTCGCGGTGAGGAACGAGTCGCCGCCCGTCGAGAGGTGGGCGGCGAACGCGAGGAACTGCTCGGGGTCGGAGATCTTGCCGAGCGCCGTCTCGAGCGCCTTGAGCTTCCCGAGCAGGCTGTCGTAGGCAGTGACCTTGTCGCGGAAGGACGACTGCTGGCTCTGCAGCAGCGACACCTTCTGCCCCTCGACGCCGACGAGCGCCTCGATGATCGCCTTCGTGTCGAGGCCGGACGCGAGCCCGCCGAACGTGATGGCACTGGCCAAGGGATCCTCCACCGCATGGACCCCCGATTGTTCGGCTGAAACACCCCGCACTTGAGAGGGGAGACCGCTCGCGCGGTCGGGAACCCTCGTCTGCCCGGAAATCGGTGCGGACCGCCGCCGCGCCGGCGGGGGAGCGCAAAGAGGCCTCCCGACGCTCGGTCGGGAGGCCCCATCACCCCGCGGAAGGTGGGCGCGCCCCCGGGCGGTCGGATCCCGGATGCCCGGGGGCGCGTTCCCTTCGTCAGTTCACTTCAGGACGGCTTAGCCGAGGTTCTGGAGGAGCCTCAGCGCGGTCTGCGGCTGCAGGTTGGCCTGCGAGAGGACCGAGATCGCGGCCTGCTGGAGGATCGAGTTGCGCGTCAGGTCCGCGGTCTCGGCGGCGACGTCGACGTCGCGGATGCGCGAGTTCGCGGCGGAGAGCGACTCGATGCTCACGCCCAGGTTCGCGATGGTCGACATCAGGCGGTTCTGCGCCGCTCCGAGGCGGCCGCGCGTCGAGCTGACCGTGTCGATGGCGGAGTCGATCGCCGTGATCGCCGTCGTGGACGAGCCGGCCGAGCTGATGTCGAGGCTCGTGATGCCGAGGTCCGAGCCGAGCGAGGACGTCAGCGAGACCGAGATCGTGTCGTTCGCCGTGACGCCGGCGCCGACCTGGAACGTGATGGCCGTGGTCGAGCCGTCGAGCAGCTTCACGTTGTTGAAGTCGGACGACTGCGCGATGCGGTCGACTTCGTTGATCAGGTCGCTGAACTCGGAGTTCAGCGTCGCCTTGTCGGAGTCGGAGACCGTGCCGTTGGCGGCCTCGGTCGCCAGCTCGCGCATGCGGATCAGGATGTTCGAGACCTCGTTCAGCGAGCCTTCCGCCGTCTGCGTCAGCGAGATGCCGTCGTTGGCATTGCGCTGCGCCTGCGAGAGGCTGGCGATCTGCGCGCGCAAGCGCTCGCTGATGCCGAGCCCGGCGGCGTCGTCGGCGGCCGTCGAGATGCGGAGACCGGTCGACAGGTGCTGGAAGTTCCGCTCGAGCCGTCCCGTCACCGAGGACAGGCCGCGCTGCGCGTCGAGCGCCGACAGATTCGAATTGATACGGAGCGCCATCGTTCTTCACCCCCACGGATTGTGAGTTCACGGGTCCCGCACGCGCGGTCGCCGGTGCACCGGAGTCCGTCCCCGAGGCCGCACGTTTGTTCGGTGCGCGGCGCGCCCGCTAGAGCCGTGTCGCGGCGAATGAAAAGGCGCCGGCGCCTCTTTTCCGCTCCAGTGCGCACGCGCTTCCGCCGCTGCGGACGTTCTTTCCGCGCCGCGGATTGGTGAAGCGGTCCGGCCCCGGGGCGCGAGGGGGTCGCGCCGCCCTCCGGGAAGGTTTTTCTAAAGCGACGGGCACGGATTACCGACCTCCTCCCTCGGCGCTGCCCCGTGGGTGTGGAGGTGGAGGAACCTCCGCGGGACGCGGCGCAAGCGACGTCTGCAGTGGAGGAAAGCGGGATGGCCTTCGCCTGGCCGCTCGCGCGTCACGACTTCGGCGCCGGTGCGCGCTCGCTCCTCACCCGGGGAGCGTGGCTGCGCGCGGTGCTCCCGGCCGCATTGGTCTGCGCGGGAGCACTGCTGCTCGCGCCGCCGTGGCGGAAGGCACCGCCCGAGGCGGCGCCGGAGAAGCCGGTCGCCGCGCCGGCGTCGCCGCTGCTGCCCGCCGGAGGCGATCCGGCGACGCTCGTCGGCGCGCTCCTCGTCGTCGGCGGAGCGCTCGCACTGCTGCCGGCGATCCTGTCGCGACTGCAGTCGCACAAGCGGGGCGGACTGATCGACCTCGTCGAGGTGCGGCCGCTCGGCGGGCGGAGCAGCCTGATGCTGGTGCAGGTCGGCGGGCGGCGCATCCTGGTCGGCGCCTCCGAGCACGGCATGGCCGCGCTCGCGGAGCTCGACCCCGCCCCGTCGTTCGCCGAGGTCGCCCGCGCCGAGAGGGACGGCGGCGGGGGGCGCGGATGAAGGCGCTCGCCGGACTGCTGATCGGGGCGCTCGTCGCCGCGGGGCCGCTGCAGGCGGCCGCGTCGGCGCAGGGCGCGCCCGCCGGCGATCCGGCCGCCGCCTCGAAGGACGGGTCGGCCTCCCCGGCGCTCCCGCAAAAGCCGGTGCCGCCGCCATCGCTGCTCCAGCAGCTGATGCCGGTCCACGTCGAGCTGCCGCAGGGCGCCGAGAAGGGGCGCGACCTCTCGACCGCCGTCGAGGTCGTCGTCGTCCTCACGCTCCTCTCGCTGATCCCGCCGCTCCTGCTCTCCGTCACCTGCTTCACGCGCATCGTGATCGTGCTCTCCTTCGTGCGCCGCGCGATGGGCACGACCGAGCTGCCGCCCAACCCGGTGCTGATCGGCCTGTCGCTCTTCCTCACCGGCGCCGTGATGGCTCCGGTCGGGAAGGAGATCCACGCCAAGGCGATCGCGCCCTACCTCGACGGCCAGCTCGCCTTCGCGCCCGCCGCCGAGATCGCGAGCGGCGAGCTCAAGCACTTCCTGCTGCGGCACGCGCGCGAGCATGACCTCGCGCTCTTCCTCGAGATGTCGAACTCGCCCGCGCCCGAAGGGCCGGGCGACGTGCCGCTCACGGCCGTCGTGCCGGCGTACATCCTCAGCGAGCTGCGCACCGCCTTCCAGATGGGCTTCGTGCTCTACCTGCCGTTCCTCGTCATCGACCTGGTCGTCTCGAGCATCCTGCTCGCGCTCGGCATGTACATGCTCCCGCCGATGCTGATCTCCACGCCCGTGAAGATCCTGCTCTTCGTGCTGGTCGACGGCTGGGGGCTCGTGATCCACCAGGTCTGGACGGGGCTGCAGGGCTGACATGGACGCGAGCACCGCCATCGGGCTGGGCCGCCAGGTCCTCGTCGAAGCGCTCCTGCTCATGGCGCCGGTGCTCGGCGTCGCGCTCGTCGTCGGCCTGCTCATCTCGTTCTTCCAGGCGCTGACCGGGCTGCAGGAGCAGACGGTCGCGATGGTGCCGAAGCTCCTGCTGCTGACCGGCGCCGTCTGGCTGCTCACCCCCTGGATCCTGCGCCAGCTGGTCGACTTCGCGCAGCGCCTCCTGCAGAACCTCTCGCGCTTCGGGGGCGGCCCGTGAACTTCGTGCTGCCGCTCGCCCCGCTCGTCTGCACGCTGCTCGGCGCGCTGCGCGTCGGCGTCGTGCTGGTGATGCTGCCCGTGGTGGGGGGCACCGGCGTGCCGTCGCCGCTGCGCGTCCTCCTCTCGTTCGGGCTCGCGCTCGCGATGACCGGCGTCCCGGCCGGCGCGATGCCGGCGACCGCCTCGGCGCTCGTGCTCGCGGCGGGCCGCGAGCTGCTGCTCGGCCTCGTGCTCGGCTTCCTCTGCCAGGTGCTGCTCTCGGCGCCGGCGCTCGCCGGCGAGCTCGTCGCGCAGGAGCTCGGCCTCAAGATGGCCGAGGACGTCGACCCGACCACGCGCCTGCCGATGTCGGCGGTGAGCCGCGTCTACGAGACGTCGCTGCTGCTGCTCTTCCTGGTGGCGCAGGGCCACCACGACGTGCTGCGCGCGCTGCACGAGAGCTTCGCGCGCTTCCCGGTCGGCGACTCCTCGCTCCCGACCGGCATGGCGGCGCTCGCCGGCTCGGCCGGCACCTGCCTGCGCTTCGCGGTGCAGATCGCGGCGCCGCTCTTCGCCGTGCTGCTGTGCGGCAGCCTCGTGCTCGCGCTGCTGACGCGCGCTGTGCCCGAGCTGCACGTGATGACCTTCGGCTACCCGCTGCGGCTGCTCGCCTCGATGGCCGCGGCCGTCGCGCTCTTCCCGTTCGTCGCGCAGCCGGGCCTGCGGCTGATCGCCGGCCTCCAGCGCGCGCTCGTCGCGGCGGCGGGGGGCTGACGTGGCCGACGACCTCTTCGACACGCAGGAGCGCACCGAGGAGCCGACCGCGCGGCGTCTCGAGGAGGCGCGCGCCCAGGGCCGCTTCGCGCGGAGCGACGACCTCGCGCACGCGCTGGTGCTGCTCTCGGTCGCCGGCTTCCTCGTCTTCGCCGGCAGCGGCATCGCGCAGGTGCTGCGCACCGAGATCGTCGAGGGGGTGCGGCGCCTCGCGACGCCTCCGGAGAACCTCGAGCAGGCGATCGCGCTGGTGCGCGACACGCTGGTCCGCCTGGTGCGCATCGCCGGACCGTGCGTCCTGATCGCGGCGGTCGCCGCCTTCGCGCTCCACTTCCTGCAGGCGGGCGGCTTCTTCGTGGTGCGCGACGCGTTCAAGCCGAAGCTCGACCGCTTCGACGTCGCGCGCAACCTCTCCCGCATGTTCGGGCTGAAGTCGTGGGTGAAGGTGCTGGCCGGCGTCGTCAAGTTCGCCGTGATCCTCGGCGTCGTCGCGTGGGGGACGCGCGCGCGCCTCGACCGCTTCACGCAGCTCTCCGGCATGGACTTCGACCGCACCGTCCCCGCCGTCGTGAACCTGCTGCTCGCGATGTTCGTGCAGGTGACCGGCGTGCTGGTCGTGCTCGGCGCCGCCGACTGGGCGTTCCAGCGCTGGCAGCACCACCGCGACATGCGCATGTCGAAGCAGCAGGTGCGCGACGAGTCCAAGCACGAGGACGGCGACCCGCAGATGAAGAAGCGCATCCGCGACCGCCAGCGGGCGATCGTCGAGCGGCCGCTGCGCCAGACCGTCCCCGAGGCGACCGTGATCGTGACCAACCCGACGCACTACTCGGTCGCGATCCGCTACGAGGAGGGGAAGTCGGCCGCGCCGGTGGTGACGGCCAAGGGCGTCGACCGCGTCGCCGAGGAGATCAAGCGGCTCGCGCGCGAGCACGACGTGCCGATCCTGGAGCAGCCGCCGCTCGCGCGCGCGCTGTTCCGCGACGTCCCGGTCGGCCAGATGGTCCCGGAGAAGCTCTACCGCGCGGTCGCCGGCGTCCTCGCCGTCGTCTGGCGGCTGAAGCAGAAGCGCGAGGCGGCGCGCGCCGCGTCGCTCGCGCGCGGGGCGGGGCGCTAGCCCGTGGCCGCCGCCCCCCGCCCGCCCGTCGCCGCCAGGCCGGCCGCCGCCGCCGCCGCGGCCGCGCCGCGCCGGACGTTCCGCAACGCCGACGTCGGCCTCGCGATGGCCGTGGTCGGCCTGCTCGTGATCCTGGTCGTGCCGCTGCCGACCTGGCTGCTCGACCTGCTGATCGTCGTCAACCTCTCCGCCAGCATCCTGCTGCTGCTGCTCGTGCTCTCGAGCGAGCGGCCGCTCGACCTCTCGACCTTCCCGACGCTGCTGCTCTTCGGGGCGCTGTTCCGACTGGCGCTCAACGTCGCGAGCACGCGCCTCATCCTGCTCGACGGCCACGCGGGCCGCGTGATCGAGTCGTTCGGCAAGTTCGTGGTCGGCGGCAACCTCGTGGTCGGGATCGTGATCTTCCTGATCCTGATCGTGATCCAGTTCGTCGTGATCACGAAGGGCGCCGGGCGCATCAGCGAGGTGGCCGCGCGCTTCACCCTCGACGCGATGCCCGGCAAGCAGATGGCGATCGACGCCGAGCTCAACAACGGCCTGATCTCGCCCGACGAGGCCAAGACGCGCCGCCACGAGGTCGGGCGCGAGGCGGAGTTCTACGGCGCCATGGACGGCGCCTCGAAGTTCGTGCGCGGCGACGCCGTGGCCGGCCTCATCATCACGGCCGTCAACCTGATCGGCGGCATCTGCGTCGCCCTGATCAAGGGCATGGACCTCGCCGGCGCGGTCCGGACCTACTCGATCCTCACGGTCGGCGACGGCCTCGTGAGCCAGATCCCGGCGCTCATCGTCGCGACCGCCGGCGCGATCATCGTCACCAAGGCGAGCACCGAGGCGAGCCTGGCGAACGAGCTCGCGCACCAGATGACCGACCGCCGCCGCGGGCTCACGCTCGCGTCGGCGATCATCGGCGCGCTCGGCCTGGCGCCGGGCCTGCCGGCCGCGCCCTTCCTGCTCTTCTCGCTCGTCCTCTACAGCCTCTCGCGCATGCGCCGCACGGCGCCGGCGGCGGCCGCCGTCGAGAAGAGCCCGACCGAGGTCGCCGCCGAGCAGTCGGCGGAGCTCGAGCGCCTGCTCAAGGTCGACCCGATGGGGGTGGAGCTCGGCTTCCGGCTGCTCCACCTGGTCGAGAAGAGCCGCAGCGGCGGGCTGCTCGCCCACGTCGCGCAGGTCCGCAAGCGCTTCGCCTCCGACCTCGGCCTGCTGGTGCCGCCGGTGCGCGTCACCGACAACGTGAAGCTCGGGCCGAACGCCTACCGCATCCTCGTGCACGGCCAGCCGATCGCGGCGGGCGAGCTCAAGCCCGGGATGCTGCTCGCGATGAACCCGGGCGCCGCGAAGGGCGACCTGCCGGGCGAGGCGACGCGCGAGCCGACCTTCGGCCTGCCGGCGCTCTGGATCGCCGAGGAGCGCCGCACCGACGCCGAACTCAAGGGCTACACCGTCGTCGAGCCCGTCTCGGTCCTCGTGACCCACCTCTCCGAGTCGATCCGCGAGCACGCCGGCGCGATCCTCACGCGCGACGACGTGAAGGCGCTCGTGGAAAGCGCCCGGAAAGACCACCCGGCCGTCGTCGACGACCTGATCCCCAACCAGCTCACGTACGGCGACCTGCACCGCGTGCTGCGCGTGCTGCTCGCCGAGCGCGTCGCGATCAAGAACCTCGCCGGCATCCTCGAGGTCCTCTCCGAGCACGCGGGCCAGACCAAGGACCCCGACGCGCTCGCCGAGCTGGCGCGCCGCCGCCTCGCGCGCACGCTGGTCGAGCCCTACCTC
>DASRRB010000166.1:0-13745 GCA_035695985.1 Planctomycetota bacterium
AGGAGCGCCTGGAGCGAGATGCCCTCGACGACGCGCGTGCCGGTGAACGGGACGTCGGGCACCGCGTGCTCGAGGAGCTCCGTGTGGGCGTCGCGCCGCTCGTCGACCGGCACCGGGCGCTCGCGGATCGAGAAGACGCGCGGCGCGTCGGACGGCGCGATGGTCGCCTCTTCGGCGCGGTCGGATGCGGCGACGGCCGCCGCGGCCGCGGCCGATGCAGCGAGGACGGCGACCTCCGCGGCGCGCGCCTTCGCACCCGCGATCGCCTCGCGCTTCGCCGGATCGCATACGTCGGCCGAGATCGAAAGCCCCTCGAAGGCGTCGCGCGCGTACCAGAGCGGCCCCTTGTAGACGGCGCGCAAGTCGTGCTCGACGTAGTGGCGCGTGAGCGCGGCGCCGCCCAGGATCACCGGCAGTTGGATCCCGAGGCGGTTCATCTCCTCGAGGTTCTCCTTCATCACGACGGTCGACTTGACCAGCAGCCCCGACATCCCGATGGCATGAGCTCGATGTTCGCGCGCCGCGTCGAGCATCGAGGAGAGCGGCTGCTTGATGCCGAGGTTGACGACCGTGTAGCCGTTGTTGCTGAGGATGATGTCGACGAGGTTCTTGCCGATGTCGTGGACGTCGCCGCGGACCGTCGCGAGGATGATGCGCCCCTTGCTCTCGCCCGCGATCTTCTCCATGTGGGGCTCGAGGAAGGCGACCGCCGCCTTCATCGTCTCGGCCGACTGCAGCACGAACGGGAGCTGCATCTCGCCCGACGCGAAGAGCTCGCCGACCACCTTCATGCCGTCGAGCAGGATGTCGTTGATGATCGCGAGCGGCGGATGGGTGGCGAGCGCGAGCTGCAGGTCCTGGTCGATCCCGGGCCGTTCGCCGCGGATGATCCGCTCCTTCAGGCGCTCCTCGACGTTCGCGGCCGGCTTGCGCGCCGTCTTCTCCTCCTCGACGTTCTCGAACAGGCCGATCAGCTCGTGCAGCGGGTCGTAGCCCGGACGGCGCCGGTCGAGGATCAGGTCCTCGGCCACCTGGCGCTGCTTCTCGTCGATCTGGAAGAGCGGCCGGATCTTCGCCGCGTGCACGATCGCGGCATCGAGGCCGCGCAGCCGTGCGTGATGGAGGAAGACCGAGTTCAGGACGTGGCGCGCCGCCGGCTTGAGCCCGAACGAGACGTTGCTGAGGCCGAGCAGCGTGAAGGAGTGGGGGAGCCGCTTCTTCAGCTGCTCGATGGCGTCGAGCGTCGCGATCGCGAGCTTGCGGTCGTCCTCGTTGCCGGTGCAGATCGTGAACGTGAGCGGGTCGATCAGGATGTCCTGCGGCCGCACGCCCCACTTGCTGCCGGCGAGCGAGACGATGCGCTCGGCGACGGCGACCTTCTCGGCCGCGTCCTTGGCCATCCCCTTCTCGTCGATGGTGAGCGCGACCACGGCGGCGCCGAACTTCTTCACCAGCGGGAGCACCTTGCTCATGCGCTCCTCGCCGTCCTCCATGTGGACGGAGTTGACGAGGCAGCGGCCTCCCGCGAGCGCGAGCGCGTCGGCGATCACCGGGTACTCGGTCGAGTCGATCGAGAGCGGCGCGTTCACCTGCGTGGAGAAGCGGCGGACGGCGGCCGTCATGTCGGCCACCTCGTCCCGGCCCACGTACGCCGTGCAGAGGTCGACGACGTGCGCGCCCTCCTCGACCTGCGCCTTGCCCATCGCGACCATGCCGTCGAGGTCGCCCTTCTCGAGCAGCTTCTTGAACTGCTTGCTGCCGTTGGCGTTGGTGCGCTCGCCCACGATCAGGAACGACGTCTCCTGCTTGATCGTCACGGAGCCGTAGAGGCTCGAGAGCGACGGCGTCCAGCTGACGTTGCGCGCCGCGGGCTCGAGCGCGGCGCACGCGTCCACGACCGCCTTCAGGTGCTCCGGCGTCGTGCCGCAGCAGCCGCCGACGATGCGCACGCCGTCCTCGGCGACGAAGCGGCGCTGCCACTCGGCGAGGTCGCGCGGCTTCAAGGGATAGAAGGGCTGGCCGTCGACCATCTGCGGCAGCCCGGCGTTGGGCTGGCAGGAGACGAGCCACGGCGCGTTCTTGCCGAGGAAGGCGACGTGCTCGCTCATCTCCTGCGGTCCGGTCGCGCAGTTGAGGCCGACCACGTCGAGGGGGTAGGGCTCGAGCGCGGTGAGCGCGGCGGCGAGCTCGGTGCCGACCAGCATGGTCCCGGTCGACTCCATGGTGACCTGGACCATGAGCGTCGGCTTCTTGCCCGCGGTCGCGCACGCCTCGAGCACGCCGGCGAGCGCCGCCTTCGTCTGCAGGATGTCCTGGCACGTCTCGATCAGGAGCGCGTCGACGCCGCCGTCGAGGAGCCCGAGCGTCTGCTCGCGGTAGCTCTTCTCCAGCAGCGCGAAGGTCGTGTGGCCGAGCGAGGGGAGCCGCGTGCCCGGCCCGATCGAGCCGACGACGTAGCGCGGCCGCTCCTTCGTCTCGAACTCCACGGCGACCTTGCGCGCCAGCTCCGTGGCGAGACGGTTGATCTCGCGCGTCCGCTTCTCGAGCCCGAACTCGGCCAGCACGATCTCGTTCGCGCCGAAGGTGTTGGTCTCGACCGCGTCGCAGCCGGCCGCGAAGAAGGAGCGGTGGATGTCGGCGACCACGTCGGGCCGCGTGAGGTTCACCGCCTCGCTGCAGTTCTCGAGGTCGAGGTAGTCGGAGAGCGGGAGCTTGCGGGCCATGAGCGCGGTGCCCATGCCGCCGTCGAAGACGACGACGCGGCGGCGCGCCAGCTCGTGCAAGGGCGGGCGGTTCATGCGGTCCTCTTCTTCGCCTTCTTCACTTTCGTGGCGGTCGCGAGCAGCGTCTGGAAGTACGGCGGCTGGCGTTCGCGTGCGACCACGCTGCAGTCGGCGCCCTCGAAGCCGGCCGCGCCGAGCCAGTCGACCAGCTCGCGGGCATGGAAGCCGGGCCAGCGGTCCTGGAACTTCTCGCGCGTCCAGCGCTCGCGGTGCTTCAAGAGGTCGAGCAGCAGGAGGCGGCCGCCCGGCGCCAACACGCGGTGCGCCTCGGCGAGCGCGCGCGCCGGCTGCTCGGCGTGGTGGAGCGCCTGCGAGAGGACGACCACGTCGACCTCGCCGGCCGCGAGCGGGAGCGACTCGAGGTCCCCGAGGCGCAGCTCGAGGTTCTTCACGCCGGCGCGCTCCGCCTTCGCGCGCACGCGGTCGAGCATCGGCTGGCTGTAGTCGACGCCGATCACCTTCTCGCTCGCGTCGCACAGGAGCAGCGTCAGCTCGCCGCTGCCGATCCCGAGGTCGGCGATGCGCGCTCGCGGCAAGAGGCGCAGCAGCGCCTTCGCGAGCCCCTCCCAGGTGCGGCCCGGCAGGTACTCGTGCTCGATCGCCTCCGCGATGCGGTCGAAGTACTCCTGCGCCTCCTGCTGCCGCGCGCGCAGCACGTCGCGCAGCGCCGCGAGGTCCTGCTTCGCCTCGGCGCTCTCCTCGATCGAGTCGGCGAGCTCGGCGTAGGCCTGCGCGGCGGGGGCGGACCCGTTCGCGCCGGCGCCGCCGGCGCCATCGGTGCGGGAGTAGAAGCTCTTCGTCCCGTCCTTGCGGTCGACGATGAGGCCGGCGTCGCGCAGCTGCGCGAGGTGCTGCGACACGGACGACTGCCCGGTCGCGAGGATGCGCGTCAGCTCGGCGACGGTGAGCTCCGTCTGCGTGAGCAGGTGGAGGATGCGCAGCCGCGTGGGGTCGGCGAGCGCCTTCAAGGCCTTGCTGGCGGCGGCCAGGGTGGTCATCGGTCCATCGTGATTAAACGATGGATCGTCTCCGAGCAAGAGCGGCCCCGGGGCGGCGCGGGCGCGGCCGCCCCGGGAGTTCCCTCAGGAGCCGCGCAGCGCCCGGTCGAGCGCGTCGCGCAGCGCCTGCTCGAGGCGGCGGTTCTGCTCCTCGAGCAAGTGCAGCTGCTCGTCGGTCGCGCCGTCGTGCAGCTCCTCGCGCCAGCAGTGGAACCGCTTCACCTCGTCGCAGGCGCGCGCGAGCCCGCTGCGCACAGGGATCAGGTCGGGCAGCCGCGCCGCCTGCTTCACGAGCGCGACGAACTCCGGCACGTCGGGGTCGCCCGGGAGCTCGTCGACGAGTGGCTCGGCGAGCCGCTCGACTGCGCCGAGCGAGCCGTCGCGGGCGTGGACGCTCTGGCGCAGGATCTCGGCGAACTCCGCGACGCACGCGGAAAGGCGGAAGCGCGGCGTCGCCTGCTGGAGCGTCGGGCGCAGGTCGGAGACGGCGACCCGCCGCTCCTGCTCGCGCACGGCGCCGGCGTCGGGGTCTTCGTAACGGACGCGCACCGCCGCGAGCGGGACGTTCGTGTCGCGCGCGCCGGCGTCACGCGCGAGGGCGTCGCGCGCGAGCTCGACCTCGTAAAGGGCGACCACTTCTTGCCCCGCGCCGACCTCGCCCGCGTCGACCTTGTCGTTGCGGAAGTCGCGGTGGGCGAGCGCGCGATTCTCGTAACCGAGCTGGCGGAAGCGGCGGACGCCGGCCGGGTCGAACTCGACCTGGATCTTGGCGTTGCGCGCGACCGTGAGCAGCGTGCCGGTCAGCCGGTCGACGAAGAGCTTCTTCGCCTCTTCGATCCGGTCGATGTAGGCGCAGAAACCGTCGCCCTGGTCGGCGAGCTGCTCCATGAGCGCGTCGTTGTGGTTGCCCATGCCGACGCCGATGCAGTTCAGGTAGACGTACTTCGACTTGCACTCGGCGATGCGCGCCGACAGCCAGTTCGCGTCGGTCACGCCGGTGTTGGCGACGCCGTCGGAGCAGAGGACGACGCGGTTCTCCGCGTTCGGGCGCAGCTGTGAAAGGGCCATCTCGTAGCCCAGCCGCAACCCCTGGTCGACGTTGGTCGAGCCCTCGGGCCGCAGCGCGTCGAGGGCGGCGAAGATCCGGCCGCGCTGCGTCGCGTCGATCGGATCGAGGACGCGGTGGCCGGTCGACTCGAAGCTCACGATGCCGACCGTGTCGCGCTCGGTGAGCTGGTCGAGCAGCAGGTGGAGCCCCTTCTTCACCAGCTCGAGGCGGCCGTCCTGCTCCATCGAGCCCGAGACGTCGATCACGAAGGTGAGGGCGATCGGCTTGCGCTGCGACTTCGGGATCTCGCGCGCCTTCAGGCCGATCTGCAGCAGGTAGTGGCCCTCCTCGCCGAACGGGCTCGGCGCGATCTCCGTATGGATCGCGAAGACGTCGCGCGCGGCGGGCGCGGCGAATCCGGCCGCCGGGCGGTCGTCGTCGCGGACGCGGCCGGCGTTGGCGAGGCCGTCGGCGTCGGGCGGCGCGAGGTCGTGGCGGAACGCATTCACGAACTCTTCCGTACGCACGGCCGCCGTCGGAGGCAGCGTGCCGCGGGAGAGGTAGGCGCGGGCGAGCGCGGAGCTCGCGGTGTCGACGTCCATCCCGAACGTGCTCTTCGCGTCGATGCGCGTCGGGATGAAGGGATGGTCGCCGAAGTAGCGGAAGAACATGTCGCGCGGCGGCTCGCTCTGCCGGCGCGAGAGCCGGTCGAGGAACTCGCGGACCACGACGTCGCGATCGGCCTCGAGCCCCGGCCGCGGCGGCTGCCCCGGCGCGGTCCCGAGCTTCGCGACGATCAGCGCCTGGACGCGCAGCAGCTGCGCGGGGCTGAGCGACGCGGCGAGGAGGCGGCCGAGCTGGGCGGGGGTGAGGGTGCGGGCGTTCGTGGAGTAACCAAAGCCGGCCATCTCAAATCCGTCGAGGGAGTCGTGCTTCCCTCCGGTCGCGTCATCGCCACCTTCGTTGATGTATCCAATCCTCGCCAACGCCGATCGCGACTCGTCGTCGGAATCGAGAGGGCCGGGCGGCGACTCGAATCCGGAGAGCATCTCCTCGACTCCGGCATCGATCCCTTCGGACGACGCCTCGTCTTCGTGCAGGTATCCGATGGTCGGATTCGCGACGAATTCGTCCTTGGAACCCGGCGCTTTTTCGGACGGCATCGGCAGGCGGGACAGGCCCAGCCCGTGGTGGCCGTCGCCCTTCGCGGAGTCGGCAGGCGCGCCTGCCTGCGCCGTCGGCAGCGGGTCCGGTTGGGGCTTCGGCTGCGAGTCCAGTCCACGTTGTCCCGCAGTAGAAGTGTCGAGGGAACTGCGATCGCCAGGCGGCGGCGTCGTGGGCCCACCCGTTTGGGGGCCGGCCGGAGCGCCGGAGAGGCGCTTGCGGTGGTCGCCGGAAGGGGCGGAAGGGTTCGTGCTGGTGGGGCCGCGCTCGGTCCCGCCGTCGCCCGCGCGGCTCCTGCTTTTCGATTCTCCTCGGGCGGCACCTTCGCCACTCGCGACCAGCATCTCGCCGCTCTTTGACTCTTCCCGCTTGAGCTGCTCGATGCGGTCGAGGTCGATGTGAAGATTGGTCAACGACCGCGCCGATCCCGCCGGCGCCGCCGCCGCAGTCGCAGGTTTGGCCGCGGCCGCGTCCGCGGCCTTACCGGCAGCGGGGCTCTGCCCGAAGCGGGACGCGTCCGGTTCTCCGCGAGCGACGCTCGTCGCCTCACTCGTCAAGGCGAAGCGGCGGTCGCTCCCCGCGTCGGTCGCCTGCGTCGCGTACCACGCCGCGCCCGCGACCGCGACGACCATCGCCGCAACCGCCGCACGCCGCCACGCGATCACCTGCCCGCGTTTCGGAGCGGTCGCCTGCGCCTGCGCCAGCAGGTTGGCCTGGCGCGCCGCCGAAAGCTGCGGCGCCGTCTCTCTCGCGCCGCCCGCACCCTCCTGCTTCAGGATCTCGAGCGAGCGCACGAGCGCGTCGCGCTCGCCGCAGCACGCCGCGCAGTCGACGAGGTGGCGCTCGAGCGCGTCGCGCCGCTCGCCTTGCAGTTCGGGGAGCTCGCCGAACACGAAGAGGGAAAGCTCCTCGGCGAAGGAGTCGCAGCCGAAGCTGCCGTGGGGATTCGTGGAGTTCATGGTTCGCTCCTCGGTCACGCGAGACCGGCGGCACGCAGGCCGTCGGCGAGCCGTCGCAGCGCGCGATGCGCGGTCGTGAAGACCTCGTGGAGGGTCACGCCCTGCAGCGCCTGGATCTCGCGGAAGCTCTTCCCTTCGAACACCTTGAGCACGAGGATCTCGCGCTCGCGCTCCGGCAGCTGGTCGAGGAGCTGGCGCACCTTGCCGCGCTCCTCTTCCACCTCGAACGCGACCGGGCCGGGCACCTCGAGGTCGGGGACGGCCACCCGCTGATGGCGCTGATGCATGCGGACCTCCTTGCGCTGCACGTCGGCACAGAGGTTCCGGCAGACGCGGAAGAGCCAGGGCGCGAGCGCCTGCGTCGTCTTGAACGACTCGTGCTGCAGGAGGCTCTCCGCCTCGCGCAGCAGGCGCAGGAAGGTCTCCTGCACCGCGTCCTCGGCCGCGTCTCCCGGTCCGAGCAGGTGGCCCGCGTAGCGCAGCAGCGCCGCTTGATGGCGCTGCAAGAGGACCGCGAACGCCGCCGCGTCACCGCGCACGAAGCGTCGCAGGTCGTCGCCGTCGCTCGGCGTCGCCAACACGTGGCTCCCGTCGTCCCGCATCCGAATCTGCCGGCGTCGCCTCGCCCCGGCGGCTCCCGCCGCCGTTCGTCGCGACGGCAAGAGAACGGCACGACCGGTCTGCTGTTCGGGGATTCTTGCGGAGACTGCGGAAGGACGGGCGCGATTCCGCGAGCGATGTCGAGGCGCGGGTCCCCGGGGAGGGCCGCGAAGGGCCTACCTCAATATGGGGCGTCGGAGGGGGGGACGGCTGGCGTCGGGGGCGGCGCGAGTGAGCCCGGTCGAGCGCCGCGGACGCCGCCGCCTCAGTGCTTCGGCGCGATCGCGACGTCGGACACCTGATCGGCGAGGACGGTCGCCTCGATGCGGTAGTAACGGCCCGGCTCGGGCTGCTCGGGGATCGGCGCGGGCCGATCGGGAATCCTCCCGGCGGTGAGGTCGTTGCCTCTCCAGAAGTGAACGACGACGCGTGTCGCCGGCAGGTGGGGGAGGAGGTCGTTTTCGCAGGAGACGACCGACGCTCCGTACATGAGCCACTGGGGATACGAGGCGGCCGTCGTCTCGTCCGAATGCACTTCGACGGCGAAGCACCAAGGCGACGGATTGGTCCGCGCCGCGTCGGGCACGTCGCGTAGCCGGAGCACCCCTTCACGCAGAAGGACGACGCTTCCCGGCTTGTTGACCGTGCGATGCCACTGACACGGCGCGAAGCCGGGAGCCCGGAAGACGCCGCGATCGGTGTTTCCCGGAAGGTCGATGATCCCGCCCTCGTCGGCCTGCAGCGTCGTGCGCGTCGAGAGGATCCTCCCTCCCGGATGGAGGAGGTCGGCTTGCTCGTCGAACTCCGCGTCGCCGAGCGGCGCGCCGGTCGAATCGCTCACCCGCGTCTCGACCGACGCGAGCGGCTCGAGCTTCAGCAGGCCGAGGTCGGTCGTCCGATCGGGCGCGACGTCGACCGCCCGTCGGAATCGGCGGATCGCCGGACCCTCGATCGAGAGCTGGTCGTAGTGCCCCTCCGACAGCGGTCCGAGCGTGAGTGTCGTTCCCTCCACGGACCAGGGCACTTCGAGCACCCAGCGACTGTTCGGGTCGGCGCGTGAAGGGAGCAGCGCAGAGACCTGTAGTCCGACGAGTTCGGCGGCGTGGATCGAGTCGGGGAGCGTCGCCGTGAGTCGTCCGAAGCGCGACCGCTTCAATCGGAGCGTAAGGAGCGGGCCGCCGGGCGCGGCTTCGACGATCTCGCTGTCGGCACAGACGGCGCCCGCCGTCGTGCGCTGGATGTAGCGGGCGAAGACGCCCTGCGTGCCGGCGGCCGGTCCCGCGAAGTCGGCCGTCGCCGACTTGTCGAGACGCACGACGTATTCGTTCGTCGGCGGCGAGAAGACCAGCGCCTCGGGCTCCGGCGTGCCGTCGTCCCATTCGACGCGGACGCGGATGCGCCCCGGCGCGGCATGGCAGCGCGGCAGCGTGAAGAGGACGTCGTCGCGTTGCACGCCTTCCGCGAGAGCGATCGGTAGTTCGACCACGTCGGCCGTCGCACGCGGATCGGCGCCGATGCCGATGCGGTTCGTCGAAGGCTGAATCGAGTCGAGGACGAAGCGGCCATCCTCGTCGGTGATGGCCGTCGCGAGCGCGCGAAACCAGAATTCGCCGGGCCAAACGAACTGCGTGGCCGCCGGGATCGCCCGCACCCACGCGCCGCCGATCGGACGGCCCTCCTCGTCGATGACGCGTCCTCGGATGCGTGCAAAGCGGGGAATCTGGAGGACGACGTCGATGCGCTGCTCCGCGGGCTCGAGCTTGTGCTCGATCGTCTGCGACAGGCCGCCGTGTTCGCCGACGATCCCGAGCTCGAGCGGCAGGCCGGCGAGGGCGCCGGCCAGTTCGAAGCGGCCGTCCACCGCGGCATACGATGTCGCGAGCAAACCGCTGGGTCGGGCGGCGGAGGACACCTGGAGCTCGCAACCGGCAAGGGGCTGTCCGCTCGAGTCGACGACACGTCCGAGGATCCGTTCGCACGCCGTGAGCGTCAGTTCAACCGGCGCGCCCTCGACGACCGGCAGCCAGGTCCGGCGAAGCCAGGTCGAATCGCCGACGAAGAGCTGGCCGGGATCATCCGGGATGAATCCGACCGTCTCCTGTTCCCCGATCGCTCCGACGAAGGAGAACGAACCGAGGTCGTCGCTGACGATGTGCGTCGAGATCACCGGTGGGCCGTGCGACGTCGCCGTGAAACGGACGCCCGCCACTGGAGCGCCGTCCCGGCCGAGGACGCGACCGTGGATCGCGATCGGTGCGCGCAGGCGGTCGACGACGATCGCTGCCGTAGAGGGACCCTCGAGCGAGGCGGTGACGCGCTGCGTCGACGGATGGAACTGCGCTGCCGAGCACGTGGCGACCACCTCGTAGTCGCCGGGCGCGAGGTCGCGCACGTCGAGCGACGTCGCGCCGGCCGGAAGGTCGAGCTCCTGGCGAAACTCGTAGAGGGCCCTCTCCTGCCGCGAGGAGACCGTTTTCCCGAACGGCGCAATGCGCAGATGGACCGGGCCCTCGAGACCGTGCGAAAGGTCGACGCCCGGCACCGGGTCGAGCCGCACGTGCAAGGTCGCCGGCGCGTCGGGCGACAGGGTGAGACGCACCTCGTTCTCGTCGGCCGGTACGGCGTGCGCTCGCAGCGGCACGTGGCCCGCCGCGAAAACGGAAAGCTGGATCGGATGGAGGGGGACGTCGGCAAGCGTGAAGCGTCCGTCGGCACCGGAGGTCGTGCTCGTTGCCGGCCAGCTGCGACGGAAGTCGTCGAACGACGCCACGACCTTCGCGCCGCTCACGGCCGCGCCGTCGGCTTCGACGACGCTCCCGTGGATCGGACGCGACGTCCAGAGAGTGAGCCGGAGATCGGTCACGTCGGAGGAGTTCGCGTCGACGTCGATCTGACGCTGCGCCGCGACGGTGCCGGACCTGCGTGCGCTCAGCCAGAAATAACCGAACGGGACGCGCGCGAAGTGGAACTCGCCGGCACCGTTCGTCCGGACGGCGAGCTGCGGAGTGTCGCCGTAGTAGTCGCGCAGCTCGACCTCGGCGTCCGCGAGCGGCGCACGTTGGCCGTCGACGACCGTGCCGCTCACCGATCCCGCCGCGGTGGTCTCCGCGACGACCGTTGCGCCGCCGTCGGGCGCGGCGGGAGTCGCGGCCGGAGTCTTCGACGGAGCCGTCTCTGCCGCGAGCGCGCCCGCCGGCCCGCGGGATGGGGCAGCTTGCCTCGCCGGCGCCCACGTCCGCCACGCCGGAATCGACAACGCGACGACCACCACCGCCGCAGCGGCCCACGCCGCGAGCGGCGCCAGGCTCGTCGGCGCCAGCGCGAGCGGCGCCATCGCCGCGAGCCAGTCCTTCCGCGAGCCGCCGTGCACCTCGTCGAGCTTCTTTCTCAGTTGCTCGAGCGCCCGCGCCACCTGCGTCCGTACGGTCGCGACGGGACACTCCAACTTCTTCGCGATCGCCCGCGGCGGCAGCTCCTCGAAGAAGCGCAGGAACACGACGCGCCGGTACTTCTCGTCGAGCGCGCCCACCGCCTCGACGAGCCGCCGCTCCGTCTCGAGGCGCGCCGCGATCTCCGCGGCCGACGGCTGCGCCTCGGGGCCGGCCGACGACGCCTCGCGCGCCTCGCGGCGGACGTCGCGGCGGTTGGCGTCGCTCGCGGCGCTGCGCACGACGCGCTTGAGCCAGGCGCGGATGCCCGCGTCGAAGGCCGGCGGCGAACGGAGCGCCCGCAGCCACGTCTCCTGCTCGACGTCCTCGGCGCGCGCTTCATCGTGCACCAGCGCGCGCGCCAGCGACCGCACGAAGCGGCGGTGGGTGAGCAGCTCCTCGATCGGGCGGGCGGCGGCGTCTTCGGCCATGGGTCCATTCTCCGGAGCGAGGAGGGCGGACGATCCTCGCGGCCGTGAACTTCGTGAACCTCGCGATCGCCCCAGCCAACGCCGCCGCAGAGGAAATCGCTTCACGAGTCGCGCGTTACACCCTCGTGACCCCCTGCGCCGCGCAGGCGCCGTAGGTTTCGACGAAGAGGCGAGGGAACCGCGACCGCCACTCGAGGTCTGCCGCGGCCCCTTCTTCCGGAGAGCCTGCGATGAAACTTGGAATGCCCGTCGCCGCGTCGGCCGGCCGCGCACTGCTCGCCTCGCTCGTCGTGTCGGCCTCTGCGGTGCCGGCGCCCGCGCAGTCGGCGTTGCCGCCGCTCTACGCGTCCGACGCCGACCTCGCGCGCTGCACCGACTTCGTCGTGCCGGGTGCGCGGAGCTTCCCGATCTGGCCGGCCGCGCAGGGGCTCTCGATCTCCCAGGTGCGCGCGAGCGTGAAGATCCTCGAAGAGACCGCGAGCACGACGCTCGAGGTCGAGCTCGTGAACCGCGGCAACGTCCAGTCCGAGGCGGTGCTGCTGCTGCCGGTGCCCGAGGACGCGGCGGTCTCCGGCTTCGGCTTCGACGGTCCGGCGCCCGAGCCGACCGCGCGCATCCTGCCGCGCGACGAGGCGCGCCGCCTCTACGACTCGATCGTCGCCCGCATCAAGGACCCGGCGCTGCTCGAGTTCGCCGGCACGAACCTCGTCCGCTCGAGCGTCTTCCCGATCGCGCCCGGCGCGAAGCAGCGGGTGCGTCTCACCTACGAACACCTGCTCGCGCGCGACGGCGCGCGCATCGACTACGTCCTGCCGCGCAGCGAGTCG
Source organism: Planctomycetota bacterium (assembly GCA_035695985.1). Taxonomy (GTDB): domain Bacteria; phylum Planctomycetota; class B15-G4; order B15-G4; family SIAN01; genus DASRRB01. The sequence goes on from DASRRB010000166.1 coordinate 12,239, forward strand.
CTCACGCACGGCGCCCCCTGGGCGATCGACGTCGAGGTGCGCTCGAACGGGGGCGTCGCGACCGTCTACTCGCCGAGCCACGAATTGAGGGTCCGGCGCGAGTCGCGCGACTTCGTGCGGGCGAGCGTGACGGCGGCGAGCGCCACCAACCCCGGTGCGTTCCGTCTCTCCTTCCTGCGCAACGACGGCGACCTCGCGGCGTCGCTCTTCGCCTATCCCGACGGGCGCTGCGGCGGCGGCTACTTCCTGCTGGTCGCCGCGCCGCCCAAGCCGGAGGCGGACGCGCGCCCGCGTCCGCGCGAAGTCACGCTCGTGATCGACCGCTCCGGCAGCATGGCCGGCCCCAAGATGGACCAGGCGCGCACCGCCGCGCTGCAGGTGGTCGAGGGGCTCTCGCCCGCCGACGCATTCAACGTCATCGACTACTCGACGACCGTCGCCCAGTTCGCGGCAGGCCCGGTCGCCGCCACGCGCGAGCAGCAGCGCGCGGCGCGCCGCTACCTCGAGGAGATGCGGCCGAGCGGCGGCACGAACCTCTACGACGCCTTGAACGAGGCGCTCCGCCAGCCGCACGACGCGTCGCGCCTGCCGATCGTCCTCTTCCTGACCGACGGCATTCCGACGGTCCGCACGACCAGCGAGGCCGCGATCCGTGAGCTGGTCGAGAAGGGCAACCCGCACCAGCGGCGCGTTTTCACTTTCGGCGTCGGCAGCGACGTGAACGCGCCCCTCCTCGATCGCATCGCCGACGTCACCCGCGCCTCGACCACCTACGTTCTGCCGGGAGAGGACGTCGAGGTGAAGGTGGGGGAGGTCGACCGCCGCCTGCGCGGGCCGCTCCTCTCCGACCTGCGTGTCGAGGTGCTCGGCCGCGACGGCGAGGTCGACACGCGCCGCGTGCGCGACCTCGTCCCGGCGCAGATCCCCGACTGCTTCGAGGGCGACTCGCTCGTGCTCCTCGGACGCTACGTCGGCGAGGGGCCGCTCGATCTGCGAGTCACGGGTGCATCGAACGGCCGCACCCGCGACTTCCGCTTCCACTTCGAGCTCTCGCGCGCGACCACGCGCAACGCCTTCGTGCCGCGCCTGTGGGCGACGCGCCGCATCGCCTTCCTGGTCGACCAGGTGCGCGAGATGGGGGCGACCCTCTCGATCGCGCCGCCGGGCCGCCCGAGCGGCGTGCTGAACGATCCACGGTTCCGCGAACTCTCGGAAGAGATCCTGCGCCTCTCGACCGAGTTCGGCGTGCTCACCGAGTACACGTCGTTCCTCGCGACCGACGGCGCCGACCTCGGCAACTGGCGCGAGCTCACCAAGGCGTGCGGCGACAACCTGAACGAAAAGGCGGTCGGGCGCCGCGTCGGCGACGAGGCGGTCGCGCAGGGCTGCAACTACAACGATCGCAAGGGGAAGGGCTGGCAGGACTACCGCAACACCTATGTCGACGCGAAGCTCGACCGCGTCGAGGTCGCCGACGTCCAGCAGGTGTGCGACCGGACCTTCTTCC
>DASRRB010000167.1:0-6277 GCA_035695985.1 Planctomycetota bacterium
GGCGCCCGCTCGAGGAGTTCGCCCTGCGCCGCGCGCCGCGCGAGGATCGCGTCGAAGGTGGCGACGCGCCGCTCCGTCCGTTCGTTCTCGACGGTGACCTTGACCAGCGTCCCCCACGCGACGTCGCCCGGCGCGGTCACCCAGGCGCGCGTGTACGCGACGAGTCCGTCGCGCTCGGAGCGCGTCACGACGCTGGGCCGGCCGTCGCCGACGGCTCTTCGCGTGGTGCGGTCGGGGTCGCTGCCGAAGAGCTCGCCGTCGAGCGCGAAGGCGGCGATCCGGTCGGTCCAGCGCGCGCGCGAGCCCGCGGCGTGCGGCGAGCCGGGCGGCGCGCCCGGATCCCACGGCCCCTCGTCGCCGTGCTCGGTCTCGTGCAGCGTGCCGTTCCAGGTGACCAGCGTTTCGACCGGATCCTCGGGCCGGCCGAGCAGCGCGGCCGCGCCGTCGTTCGGGAGCAGCCACGCCGCGGCGTCGGCGTAGTCGGGGTCGCCGATCGCCTCGGCCACCTGGCGCGCCAGCGGATCGTCCCACTGCCGGCGCATCGCGTCGAAGTCGGCGCGCGCCCGCTCGCCGAGGCGCACCGCGACGCGCGCCCCCTCGTCGGCGTGGATGAAGCGCAGGCGCGTGACCGCGTGCGGGACGAAGCGCACCGTCGTCTGCGGGACGCCGTGCGCGTCGACGGCGGTCTCGGTCGAGCGCACCAGCACGTTGCGCCAGCCGTCGCCGGCCCACCAGTCGATCGCCGTCGGGTCGCGCGCATCGAGCGTCGCCTCGCTCACGAGCCGCGCGCGCGGCCAGCCGAGCACGAGGCCGACGCCGTCGTGGCTGCGCCGCACGCCCGGCTCGCGCGCGAGGTCGAGCGAAGCCTCGTCCTGCGGCGGCGGCGGCGGGTCGGCGGCGATCGGCGCCGCGAGCGCGCCGCGCGCGAGCGCGACGAGCGGCGCCGAGGGGTCGTCGGCGACGGCGAGCTCGCGCAACGCATAGACGCCGAAGGCGCCGTCGCGCCGCGGCCGCTGCAGCACGAGCCGCACGCCGAGCGCCTCGCAGCGCGCGAAGGCGACCCGCCACGCGACGCCGCCGAACTCCTGGTACTTCGCGAGCTCGTCGCGGCGCGACGTGTCGCGCGCGAGGCGGCCGCTCGCCGCGCACCAGCCGGCTGCGCTCTTCACCTCGAGCCGGAGCGTCCCGCCGCGCGGCTCGAAGAGGTCGCCGCCGAGTGCCAGGAAGTCGGCTTCGATCGCGGCGACCGGGCGCGGAGAGTCCCACTCGAAGCCGACGCGCACCGCCTCTTCCGGAGCCTCGGGCGCGACGGCGGCGAAGGTGTCGCGGCGGCCGTCGGTCCACTCGGCCGGAGCGACTTCGCCCGGCACCGGCCGCGCCGAGGGGGACGCCGCGCCGCCGCGCCAGAGGCGGGCGCGCCCCTCGTCGTGCAGCGCCGCCGCGAACAGCCCGGCGCGCACGAGGGCGTTCATCCGGCGCCCGCCGCCCCCGACGCTTCTCCGCCCTCTTCCTGCAGCCGCACGTCGGGCAGCGGCTCGAATCCGTCGTCGACCGCCTCGTCGGGGTCGGGCTCGGGAGCGGGAGCGGGCGCGCGCTTCTTCGGGGCGCCGTTCGCCGGCGCACCAGCCGCCGGAGACGTGAGCGGCGCCTCGTCGATGGTCGGCGCGCGCGTCGACCAGACGTCGGCGGCCGGCTCCCAGTGCTCGGGGAGCGGATCGGCGATCGCCTCGATCACGATCTCGCCGAAGGCCGTCTCCTGCACCGCGTGGATCAGCTTCGCGCGCATCAGCTCGAGCACCGCGAGGAAGTGCCCGATCAGGTCGATGCGCGTCGTGTCGTGCTTGAAGACCTCGTGGAACGCGACGCGCCGCGTCGCGCGCAGCGTCGCGAGCAGGTCGGCGATGTACTCGGCGAGCGGCCGGTCGGCGACGATCGTCCCGGTCGCCGCGCGGTCGAGCCCCGAATCGGCGAGCACCTTCCGGAACGCCTCGACGAGGTGGAAGACGCCGACCTCCTCGAGCGGGATGCCGGCGTCGCCGACCTCGGGCCGGCTCGGGTGGATCAGGTCGCGCGCCGCCGAGCTGCGGTCGAGGATGCGCGTCGCCTCCTTCAGCTGCCGGTACTCGAGCAGCCGCTGGATCAGCTCCTCTTCGGGGTCGAGCTCGGCCGCGAGGTCGACTTCTTCCCGCGGCAGCAGCGAGCGCGCCTTGATCGACATCAGCGTCGCCGCCATCACCAGGAATTCGCCGGCGGTGTCGACGTCGAGGTTCTTGGCGCGCTTCAGCGCCTCGAAGTACTGGTCGCAGATCCGGACCAGCGACACCTCGCGGATGTCCATCTCCTCCTTCTGCACGAGGTGGAGCAGGAGGTCGAGCGGACCGGCGAAGTTGGCGAGCTCGAAGTGGTGGTCCATGGCGTCAGATCCAGGTGCCGAAGACCGACATGTTCCCCGGCATCAGGTGCTTCCAGACCGCGTTGACCGCCTCGTACACCGGCACCAGCATCCGCGAGAGGATCCCGCGCGAGCTCAGCACGAGGATCACGAGGAAGCCGATCGCCCCGATCGACTCGTACGCCTTGCGCACCGGCTCCGGCATGAAGAAGCTCGCCACGCGGTGCCCGTCGAGCGGCGGGATCGGGATCATGTTGAAGATCGCGAGGCCCAGGTTGAGCTGGATCGCGTTCATGATCACCAGGCCGCGCGTCGTGGCGAGGTGCTCGAGCTCCCCCGGGTTCGCCTTCACCTGCAGGTGGTAGAGCAGCGTCGCGACCAGTGCGAGCAGCACGTTCATCCCCGGCCCCGCGGCCGACGTGAGCATCATGTCGCGCACCGGGTGGCGCAGCCGCTGCGGGACGACCGGGACGGGGCGCGCCGCGGCGAAGAAGATCCCGGACCCCGGCTGCACGAAGATGAAGAAGAGCGGCAGCGCCACCGAGAAGATCGGGTGGAGGTGCGGGATCGGATTCAGCGTCAGGCGGCCGAGTTCCTTGGCGGTCGGGTCGCCGAGCTTGTAGGCGCTCCACGCATGGCCGTATTCGTGGAAGGCGAGCGAGAGCATCAGGATCACGAACGTGGAGATCTTGAGGACCATGTCCTCGCTCATCGCGACCGGCGCGGCGAGCATCCACGACGAGCCCATGCGCTGACGCTCTCCGGATCCGGGTGGTGACGCTCAGGTGGCGCGCAAGGGCGCGCGAAGGCCGGTACGATACTCGTCCGTCATCGCGTCTCGAACGGGGGGGACGACGCAGCACGTGAATCCGCGCAAGGGCTCCGCGAAGTCCAGGAACGCCTCCGCTGCCAGGCCCGCGGCAGCCCCGGCTCCGTCCGCTCCCGCCCGCGCCCCCGCTCCGCCGGACCCCGGATCGGAGGGCGGCGACCTGCTGCGCGACGCGCAGGACGCGCTGCGGCAGTGCGGCGCGGCCATCTCGAAGCTCGCCGAGGCGATGCCGCCGAAGTTCCTCGCCGCCGCCGAGCTGCTGCGCGACTGCAAGGGGATGGTGGTCGTCACCGGCATCGGCAAGGCGGGGCTGATCGGCGCCAAGGTGTCGGCCACGCTCGCCTCGACCGGGACGCGCTCGCTCTTCCTCCATCCGGGCGAGGCGGTGCACGGCGACCTCGGCCGCATCTACCACGAGGACGTGGTGCTCGCGCTCTCGTTCAGCGGCGCGACGCACGAGATGCTGCGCCTCCTCGACCCGCTGCGCAGCATCGGCGCGCGCATGGTCGCGATCACCGGCGCGCCCGACAGCCCGCTCGGGCGCCACGCCGACCTCGTGCTCGACGTCGGCAAGCCGGTCGAGGCGTGCCCGCTCGGGCTCGCGCCGACCACCTCGACGTCGGTGATGCTCGCGATCGGCGACGCGCTCGCGCTCACCGTGATGCGCATGAAGCGCTTCACGAAGGAGGACTTCGCTCGCTTCCACCCGGCGGGCGCGCTCGGACGCAAGCTCTTGAAGGTCGGCGACCTGATGCGCAAGGGGCGCGAGAGCCCGACCGTGCCGTCGGGTGCGCCGATCCTCGCCGCGCTGAAGGCGATGACCGAGACGCGCGCCGGCGCGGTGACGATCGTCGACGGGGAGGGGCGCGCGATCGGCTTCTGGACCGACGGCGACCTGCGCCGGACCGTGCTGAACCATTTCGACGCCGGGCCCTTCGACCTCTCCCGGCACGTGATCGACGAGGTGATGACGCGCAAGCCGACGACGATCGGCGCGCAGCGCCTCGCGAGCGAGGCGTTCCGCATGATGAAGGAGCGCGGCTTCGACCAGATCCTCGTCGTCGACGAGCGCGGCCGCGCCGTCGGCCTGCTCGACGTGCAGGACCGGCCGGCCGGCGTCTTCGACACGCCCGAACCGCCGGCGGGCTCCTCGTGAACGACGAAGACGAGATCGAGGACGTCCCGGTCGCGCCGGCGCCGCCGCACGGTCCGAAGGCGAAGCGCGGCGCGAAGAAGGGCAGGGCGCGCGCGCCGCTGGTCGCGCGCATCAAGCGGCTGCAGCTGATCGCCATGGACGTCGACGGCGTGCTGACCGACGGCACGATCCTCCTCTCGCCGAACGGCGAGGAGTTCAAGGGCTTCTCCTCGCGCGACGGCATCGGGCTCAAGTGCCTGCACCTCGCCGGGCTCGACTCGGCGTTCGTCACGGCGCGCGGCTCGCCGGCCGTCGAGCAGCGCGCGCGCGAGCTCGGCGTGCGCTACGTCGTGCTCAACTCGAAGAACAAGGGCGAGGCGCTGCGGCAGCTGTGCACGCGGCGCGGCATCGGTCTCGACGAGGCGGCGTTCATCGGCGACGACCTCCAGGACCTCCCGGCGATGGCGCTCGCCGGCGTCGCCGTCACGGTGCGCGACGCTCCGCGGGAAGTTCGCGCGCGCGCCGACGTCATCACGGAGGCGCGCGGCGGCGAAGGCGCGGTCCGCGAGGCGATCGACCGCATCCTCAAGGCGCAAGGGAAGTTCGAAGCCGTGGTGAAGCACTTCCTCGATCAGGCGTCCTGACCGCGCCGGTACCCTTCCTCCATGAAGCGGCTCATCCTCTTCGTGAGCATCTTCGGCGTGGGCCTCCTGGTCCTCGTGGTCCTGCTCGGTCCCGACCGCCTGTGGCGGCGCACGAAGGCGCCGTCGATCCGTCCGGAGAACCTCCCCGCCTCGCCCGGCGCGCTCCCCTTCTCGGAGCAGGGGGGGCGCCGCATCAACGTCGGCATGCGCGGCGCGTTCACGCTCCCGCTCGGCTGGCGCAGCGTGAAGCAGGCGGACGGCACGACGCAGCGCTTCAAGGTCGTGCAGCTCAAGGGGACCAACAGCGAGCCGTACGCCGGCGGCATCCACCTCGAGAAGCCGGTGCTCGAGACGTTCCCGGGCAACGCCGACGACGAGGCGCCGATCCGCCGGGTGTCGGCGACCGCGGGCGAGCTCGAGACGCGCGGCGACCTGCGCTCGCTCACGGAGAACTTCCAGGCCAAGCGCGACCTGCGGTCGCTGACGCTCGGCCCCGACGTCCACCTCGAGGCGTACGACGAGGGCGGTCGCGTCGTGATGACGCTCGACACGACGCGCCTCGAGGTCCCGCCGACGCCGGAGGGCGCGACGGGCGACGTCGACCCCGAAACCCTCTTCCCGCGCCTCGTCGGCCCCGAGCCGGTGCACGTCTTCTCGACCGAGCCCCCCTTCGACCTGCACGCGGCCGGCTTCACGATGCAGCGCTTCGACGGCCGCCTCGAGCTCGCCGGCCCGATCGACCTCGTGTCGGGCGACCTGCACGTGAAGAGCGCGGGCGGCGCGACCTTCGTGCGGCGCGTCGAGCCGGGCGAGGGGAAGGGCGGCAGCGGGCGCGCCGAAGCGGCCGGGATCGAACAGGGCGTGCAGTCGATCGGCCCGGGCACGCTCACCTTTGAGCGCGAGGTCGACGCGCGCCAGCGCGACGCGGACGGCGGCGAGCGCTGGATGAAGACCGACGTGGTCGCGCTCGAGCTCGCGCGCGCGGAGGCGCCGGCGGTCGGCACGACGAAGCCCGCGACCCGCTCGGCGGCGCCCGCGACCGACGCGAAGGGGCTCGTCGTGAAGCGCGTCGAGGCGGGCGGCCGCGACGGCACGGTCGAGTTCGGGCTGCTCGGCGGCACGGGCGTCGCACGCCACGTGACGCGCGACGGCGACGCGGTCACGCTCGAAGGGCCGCTCCACATCGACGGCCTCGCGGTCGGCGAAGGAAATGACGCGCGAACCGTCTCGCTGCGCGCCCGGAAGCGGCTCGAGTTGACGCCGCTCGCGGTCGCCGA
>DASRRB010000168.1:0-5756 GCA_035695985.1 Planctomycetota bacterium
GGGACCGACACGATCATCATGACCGGCTTCGCGGCGAACCTCGCCGCGCTGGTGAAGATGTGCGACCGGCTCGACGCCGAGGCCGCTTCGTCGCCGAGCTTCGAGCGGACGCGCACTCTCGAGGGCCGCATCGCCGCGCTCGAGGCGGCCGTCGCGAAGCTCTCGCCCGCGGCCGCGCCGCCGGCACCGAAGGGCAAGTAGCCGGCAGGGCGGCGCGATCCGATCGCGCGGCGCATTTGCTACAACGCCGCGCCCTCCGCCGCTCCGCCCCGTCCGCGTCCCCTTTCGCGAGCCTCCGCCGACATGTCGCACGCCGGTCCCACGCCCGAACCGGGCGCCGCCGCTCCCGCCGTCCTCGCGGAGATTCCGTCCGAGCGGCGCGGCGTCTTCGGGACGCTGCGTGACGCGGTCCGCGGCGTCACCGTCGACTACACGCAGATCCCGATCGGGCGCGCCATCGTCCTCCTCGCGGTGCCGATGGTGCTCGAGATGGGGATGGAGTCGCTCTTCGCCATCACCGACATCTTCTGGGTGGCGCGGCTCGGCAAGGAGGCGACGGCGGCGGTCGGCGTGACCGAGTCGATGTTCGCGCTGGTCTACGCGGTCGCGATCGGGCTCGTGATGGGGACCACCGCGCTGGTCGCGCGGCGCATCGGCGAGAAGGACGCCGAGGGCGCCGATCGCGCCGCCGTGCAGGCGATCGTGCTCGGCCTCGCCGCCGCGATCCCGATCGCGATCCTCGGCTGGAACTACGCGCCGGAGCTCCTGGAGCTCATGAAGGCGAAGCCCGACGTGATCCGCGTCGGCTCCGGCTTCACGCGCCTGCTCTTCGGCGCCAACGCGACGGTGATGCTGCTCTTCGTGATCAACGCGGTGTTCCGCGCCGCCGGCGACGCCTCGGTCGCGCTGCGCGTGCTGATCTTCGCCAACGTCATCAACATGGTCCTCGACCCGCTGCTGATCTACGGGATCGGCCCGTTCCCGGCGCTCGGCGTGACCGGCGCGGCGGTGGCGACGACGATCGGGCGCGGATCGGGCGTCGTGCTGCAGCTCTGGCTCCTGGCGCGCGGGCGCGGTCGCATCCGCATCCGGCGCGACCACCTGAAGCTCGACCCGAAGGCGCTCGGCATCCTCGCGCGTCTCTCCGGACCGGCCGTGCTGCAGTACATCATCAACACGGCGAGCTGGACCGGCGTCGTCTACATCCTGGGCGACTTCGGGACCGAGGCGGTCGCCGGCAACCTGGTCGGCATCCGGATCATCGTGTTCGGGCTGCTGCCGTCGTGGGGCATGTCGAACGCGGCGGCGACGATGGTCGGCCAGAACCTCGGCGCGAAGCGGCCCGACCGCGCCGAGCGCTCGGTCTGGATCGCCGGCTTCTACAACATGATCTTCCTCGCGGTCATCGGCGCCGTCTTCGTCGTCTTCGCGCGGCCGATCGTCGCCGCCTTCCTCGGCGACGGCGCGAAGGCGGGCGCGGCCGAGCTCGAGTACGGCACCGAATGCCTGCGCACGATCGCGTGCGGCTACCTCTTCTATGCGTACGGGATGGTCTTCGGGCAGGCGTTCAACGGCGCGGGCGACACCTGGACGCCGACCTGGATGAACTTCGGCTGCTTCTGGCTGCTCGAGCTCCCGCTCGCGTGGCTGCTGAGCCACACCTTCGGCATGGGTCCGCGTGGCGTCTTCATCGCCGTCGCGATCGCCTTCTCGACGCTCGCGCTGGTCGGCGGCGTCCTGTTCCGCCGCGGCCGCTGGAAGGCGCGGATCGTCTGATCGCCGCCTGACCTTGCGCGCGCGCCGCGCCCGCCGCTAAGGTCTCCCGCCTCGGGATCCGGCCGCCGGATGGGTGGCGGCACGGGGTGGCTGCTTGATCGATCGCCGTTCGATCGATCGTCCCCTGCGCGTCGGGACGACGCGCTTCGTCGTCGCCGCGCTCGCGGCCGCGGCCAGCGCGGCCGCAACGGCGGGGGCGTCCGCGCAGGAGGCGCTCCCGCCGCCGGCCGACCACGAGGTCGCCTTCGCGTCCGAGGTCGCGCCGATCTTCCAGCGCGCCTGCTACGGCTGCCACGGACCGGAGCGGCAGCGCAGCGACTTCCGGCTCGACGTGAAGTCGAGCGCGCTCGCCGGCGGGCAGCTCGGGGCGGCGATCATCCCCGGCGACTCCGCCAAGAGCCCGCTCATCCGCTACGTCGCGGGCGTCGACGCGACGCTGCGCATGCCGCAGCGCGGCGAGCTCCTCTCGTCCGACGAAGTCGGGATCCTGCGCAAGTGGATCGACGAGGGCGCGCCGTGGCCCGACACGCTCGACGCGCCGGTCGTCGCGCACCCCGACCACTGGGCCTACCAGCCGATCCGCTCGCCGCCGCTGCCGGTCGTCGCGGAGGCGCACGCGATCCGAAACGAGGTCGACCCGTTCCTGCTCGCGAAGCTCGCGGAGCACGGGCTCTCCTACGCGCCGCCCGCCGACCGCCGCGCGCTCCTGCGACGCGTCACCTTCGACCTGACCGGGCTGCCGCCGACGCAAGACGAGCTCGCGGCCTTCCTCGCCGATCCCGGGCCCGACGCCTACGAGCGCGTCGTCGACCGCCTCCTCATGAGCCTGCGCTACGGCGAGCGGCGCGCCCGCCGCTGGATCGACCTCGTGCACTTCGCCGAGACGCACGGCAACGACCAGGACCGCGAGCGGCCGCACGCCTGGCCCTACCGCGACTGGCTGGTCGACGCCTTCAACCGCGACCTCCCGTACGCGGCGTTCGTCGAGCAGCAGCTCGCGGCCGACGTCCTCTTCCCCGAGGAGCCGCGCGCGATCGCGGCGCTCGGCTTCCTGGCGGCCGGCCCGTGGGACGAGAGCTCGCAGCTCAACATCGGCGACGACACGCTCGACAAGCGGGTCGCCCGCAACCTCGACCGCGACGACATGCTGACCACGACGATGGCGACGTTCGTCAGCACGACCGTGCAGTGCGCGCGCTGCCACAACCACAAGTTCGACCCGATCGCGCAGACCGACTACTACCGGCTCCAGTCGGTCTTCGCCGGGATCGACCGCGCCGACCGCCCGTTCGACGTCGACCCCGCGCTGCACGCGCGGCGCCAGGCGATCCTGCGCCGCCGGCTGGACGTCGAGCGCCTGCCCGCCGAGGCGCCGGAGCTGCAGACCGACGCGCTGCAGACCGAAGTCGCGGACTTCGAGCGCGAAGTCGCGGGCGACGGCGGCATCTGGAACGTGCTCCAGGTCGAGAACGTCGCCGCGACCGGCGAAGGGGCGATCTCTGCGGGCGGCGCGACGGCCACGGCGCTCCCCGACGGCTCGCTCCTCTTCTCGGGTGCGCGGCCCGAGAAGGACACCTACGTCGTGCGCGCGCGCGTGCCGCTGAAGTCGGTCACCGCGCTGCGGCTCGATCTCCTCCCCGACGATTCGCTGCCGATGCACGGCCCGGGTCGCCAGGAGAACGGAAACCTCCACCTCTCCGAGATCACCGTCACGGCCGTCCGCTCCGAGGCTCCGGCCCAGCGAACTACGCGGACTCCGGTCGCGATCGCGCATGCGAGCGCCGATTTCGACCAGGACGGCTGGACCGCCGCGATGGCCGTCGACGGGAAACCCGAGACGGCCTGGGGCATCCACCCCCAGGTCGGGCGTGCACACCACGCCGTCTTCGAGTTGCGAGACGTGCTCGAAGGCGGCGCGGCGTGCGAGCTCGAGATCCGGCTCGAGCAGCTGCACGGCGAGCACCACCTGATCGGCCGGATGCGGCTCGCGGCGACCGGCGCGCCCGGTCCGGTGCGCGCGAGCGTGCCGACCGAGAAGATCCGCGCGCTGCTCGCGAAGACGGCAGACGCGCGTACCGTCGCAGAACGCGGCGAGCTCGCACGCGCCGCCCTCGTGCGACGGATCGACGGCGAGCTCGCGGCGCTGCCGCCGCCGCAGCTCGTCTACGCCGGCACGACCGACTTCCCGCCGGAGAGCAACTTCGTCCCCGCGCGCGGCGTCCGGCCCGTCCACGTCCTCGCGCGCGGCGAGGTCGGCAAGCCGCTCGCCGAGGTCGCGCCGGGCGCGCTCGGCTGCGTCGCGGAGCTCCCGCCCGAGCTCGCCGTCGACGAGGCGGTGCGCGGCACGGCCGACGAGGAAGGCGCGCGGCGCGCCGCGCTCGCGCGCTGGATCACCGACCGGCGCAACGCCCTGACCTGGCGGTCGATCGTCAATCGAGCGTGGCAGGACCACTTCGGGCGCGGGCTGGTCGCGACGCCGAGCGACTTCGGGACGATGGGCGCCGCGCCGAGCCATCCCGAGCTGCTCGACTGGCTCGCCGCGTGGTTCCGCGACGGCGGCGGGAGCTGGAAGGCGCTCGACCGCCTCCTCGTCACGAGCGCCGCCTACCGGCAGTCGGCGCGCCCCGATCCGCGCGCGTCCGCGCTCGACGCCGACGACGCGCTGCTCTGGCGGATGCGCCGCACCCGCCTCGACGCCGAGGAGCTCCGCGACGCGCTCCTCGCGATCTCGGGCGAGCTCGACCTCTCCATGGGCGGGCCCTCGGTCAAGCAGTTCGTCGAGAGCCCCGGCATCCACGTCACGCCCAACGTCGACTACGACGGCTTCGACGCCGACCGCCCCGAGATGAAGCGGCGCAGCATCTGGCGCTTCCTGTTCCGGACGCTGCCCGACCCGTTCATGGAGACGATGGACTGCCCCGACGCGTCGCAGCTCGCGCCGACGCGCGGCGCGTCGGTGACGGCGCTCCAGGCCCTCGCGCTCCTGAACGACCGCTTCGTCGTGCGGCGCAGCGAGCACCTCGCCGAGGCGGTCGCCGCGCAGGCGAGCGGCGACGAGGAGCAGGTACGCGCGTTGTGGCGACGCGTCCTCCTGCGCGACCCCTCCCCCGCCGAGCTCGCCGACGTCGCGCCGTTCGTCGCGCGCCGCGGCCTCGCGAGCGCGGCGCGCCTGCTCTTCAACTGCAACGAATTCGTCTTCGTGGAATGACGGTGGAACGATGAGAGCGATCCCGACGCGGCGCGACTTCCTCTGGCGGCTCGGCGGCGGGCTCGGCGGCATCGCGCTCGCACAGCTGATCGGCCGTCACGGTCTGCTCGCCCAGGAGTCGGCCGCGCCGCTCGCCGACCTGAACGGCGGGCTCCACCACAAGGCGAAGGTGAAGCGCATCGTCCAGCTCTTCATGAACGGCGGCATGAGCCCGGTCGACACCTTCGACTACAAGCCGGAGCTCGAGAAGCGGCACGGCCAGAAGTTCGACCCGGGGCAGCACGTCGAGTCGGTCACCGGCTCGCACGACGGCTTCCCGATCCTGAAGAGCCCCTTCTCCTGGAAGCAGCACGGGGAGTCGGGGCGCTGGGTCTCGAGCGTCTTCCCGAAGCTCGCGACGCGCGTCGACGACCTCGCCTTCCTGATGTCGATGACGTCGAAGACGAACGTCCACGGGCCGGGCAGCTACATGATGAACACGGGCTTCACGCTGCCCGGCTTCCCGTGCATGGGCGCCTGGATCACCTACGCGCTCGGCGCCTCGAGCGACGACCTCCCCTCCTTCGTCGTGCTGCCCGATCCGCGCGGGCTCCCCTACAACAACCTCGGCAACTTCGGCGCGGGCTTCCTGCCGGTCGCGAACCAGGGCGTCGTGATCCAGGCGACGCGCCCGACGCCGATCCACGACCTCGAGCCGGCCCCCTCCGCGGCGCCGATCACGAAGGAGGGCGAGTCGGAGCTGCGCGCGCTGCTCGCGAAGATGGACCGCGCC
>DASRRB010000169.1:0-12554 GCA_035695985.1 Planctomycetota bacterium
CAGGTAGGCGAGCGAGAAGCCCGTGTGCTTGGTCGCCTCGGCCAGCGCGCGCGCCGCGATCCACAACCCGAAGCCGAGCCCGCGTGTGACGATCGCGCCCTCCGCCTTGAACCAGCGCGTCACCGTGTCGACGACGCGGTAGACCGGGCTGCGCGAGCGGAGCGTCCGCAACAGCTCGGCGCGCGCCGCCTCGTTCATCGGGTCGAGGCGCAGCGCCTCGCGCAGCGCCGCGCGCGCCGTCGCGCGGTCGCCCGCCCGGAACGCCGCGACGCCGAGCGCGCGATGGGCGTCGCCGTCCTGCGGGTCGCAGGCAACGGCACGCCGCGCGAACGCGAGCGCCTCGTCCGCCTTCCCCAGGCGCTCCGCCGCGTGCGCGGCGCGGATCAGCGACGCGACGTGGTCCGGCCGCAGGGCCAGCGCGCTGCGCGCGGAGCCGAGCGCCGCCGCGGGCTCGCCGAGGCGGAGCTGGATCTCGGCGGCGAGGCTGTGGGCTTCGGGCGCGGTCGGCAGCAGCCGGATCGCCACTCGCGCCGACGCGAGCGCCGCGGCCGGCTCCCCGGAGTTGAGGAGCACGTGGGCGCGGATGCGGTGCGACCACTCGTCTTGCGGATCGGCGCGCAGCGCGGCGCCGACCGCCCGGTCTGCCTCCTTGTGCCGCCCCAGCATCGAGAGCGCGAGCGCCTGCAGCCGGTGCGCGTCGGCGTCTTCCGGCTCGCTCCCGAGCGCGAGCTGCGCCTCGCGCGCCGCGTCGGCGTAGCGGCTCACCTGGAAGAAGTGCCAGCCCGCCGCCCGATGGGCGCCGCCGGCGTCGGGCTCGTTCATCTCGGGCGCGGCCCCTCACTCGAGGCCGAGGTAGCGCAGCACGTCGTCGTACTGGCCGCCCTCGTTCGCGTAGACCGCGTAGTTGCGCGCCGTCTGCAGCCATTCGCCGGTCGTCGGCTGGCGGCGCTTCGTCGCCGCGAGCAGGTCGTCGGTGGTGATCGGCTTCCTCGCGCCGCCCTTCAGCGCGTCGCGCAGCTTCGATTCGACCGCCGTGTCGACGATCCCGCGCAGGTCGGCGCACGACCAGCCCTTGGTCTTCTTCGCGACGAGCTCGGCGTCGACGTCGCCGGCCGGCTTGCCGCGCAGGAGCACGCGCACGACGGCGGCGCGCGCCGCGTCGTCGGGGGGCGGCACGAAGAGCACGCGGTCGAAGCGGCCCGGACGGCGGAACGCCGGGTCGATCTGCCACGGCGCGTTGGTCGCGGCGAGCACGAGCACGCCCTCGTTCTTGCCCTGCATGCCGTCGAGCTCGGCCAGGAACTGGTTGATCGTGGTCCGCAGCGCGCTCTGGCGCAGGTCGGCGCGGCTCGCACCGAGCGCGTCGACCTCGTCGAAGAAGAGGATGCACGGAGCGCGGCGGCGCGCCTGCTCGAAGAGCGAGTGGAGCTTCTTCTCGCTCTGCCCGACCCACATCTCGAGCACTTCGTGGATGCCGACCGCGAGGAAGCCGCATTTCGCCTCGCCCGCGGTCGCCCGCGCGAGGTGCGTCTTGCCGCAGCCGGGCGGCCCGAAGAGGAGGATCCCGCCGCCCGACTTCTTGCCGTAGGCCGCGAAGAGCTCCGGCTGCTCGAGCGGCAGCAGGATCTTCATCCGGATCTCGTCCTTGAGCTCGTCCATGCCGCCGACGTCGGCGAAGGTGGTGTCGGGGCGCTCGACCTGCCAGGCGCGCTCCTCCGCGTCGTGCTCGGTCGCGGCGGCGCGGCGACCCTCGCCCGGGGCGTCTCCGCCGTCGCCTTCGTCCTCGTCGTCGTCCTCGTCGTCTGTCGACGCGCCGGGGCCCGGGTCCTCGCCGGTCAGCGGGACGCGGCGCGGCGGCGCCTTGCGCGGCGCCGCGGCGGCCGGGAGCTCGGACTCGAACGACGGGTCGCGCAGCGCCGGGTCGGCGGCGACGGCGCGCTCGTAGGCGGCGCGCGCTCCGGCGTCGCCGCGCCGCGCCTTGAGCCGCGCGTCGAGCACGTGCGCACGCGGCGGCGGGTCGACGCTCTTCAGCAGCGACTCGACCAGCACCGCGCACTCGTCGAACTTGCCGGCGGCGAAGAACGCCTGGGCGAGCCCGACCTGGAGCCGCTTCTGCCGCGGCGCGCGCGCGAGCGCAGCGCGGAACTCCTGCTCCGCCTCGTCGTGACGGGCGAGCTGCAGCAGCGTCTCGGCCAGGAGCTGGCGCAGCGGGACGTTGTCGGGCGAGTGGGCGAGCGCCTCGCGCAGCGAATCGACCTGGGACGGATCGGCGGGCATCGAACGGCTCCGCGTTCGGGAACTCGGGTGCGAACCCGCCAGCTTTCCGCGAAGGGTGCCGAGAGGCAAGGCGCCGCCGCCTCCGCGGTTAGCCTCGTGTGAAGGACCGCGGAACCTCCCCGATGAAAGGCCCCATGAAACCTCCCGCGCCGACCGAGACCCTGGCGCTCCGGACCATCCTGCTGCCGCGCGACACCAACGGCGGCGGGACGATCTTCGGCGGCGTGATCCTGTCGCAGATCGACCTCGCGGGCGCGGCCATCGCGCGCCGGGTCGCGTGCAAGCGTCTCGTCACGATCGCGATGAAGGAGGTGAAGTTCATCGCGCCGGTCTACGTCGGCGACCTCGTCTCCTACTGGGGCAAGGTGGTGAAGATCGGCACCACGTCGATCACGGTGCAGATCCGCGTCGAGGCCGAGCGCTTCGCCGACTGCGAGCAGAAGGTCGACGTCACCACCGCCGACGTCGTCTACGTCGCGATCGACGAGAGCGGGAAGCCGACGCCGATCGGCGCGAAGAGCGAGTAGGCGGGAGGCGCGCCGCCGCGCGGCCTACTTCTTCCCCTTCGCCGCGATGATCTCGGCGGCGCGCTTGACCCAGGGGTTGGGGCCGCCGGCGACCGTGCCGAGCGTGCCGATCGCTTCGCCTTCGGCGGTGATGAAGACGGTGGTCGGGTACTTCTCGACCTTGTATTTCGCCGCGAGCATGTCGTTCTGCTTCTTCAGCTCGTCGGGCAGCGGCTTGTTGCCGGGGAACTCGACCTTGAGCAGGATCACGTGCTTCTTGGCCCAGTCGGTGAACTCGGGCTTGGAGAAGACCTCGAGCTTCTGCTTGCGGCAGCCCTCCTGCCAGTCGGCCTCGAAGTTGGCGACGACGACCTTCTTCTGCTTCTTCGCCTCGGCGAGCGCCGCCTCGTAGTCCGTCGACCACTCGCCCGCGACGACCTTCTTGACGTCCTTCTTGTCGTCCTTCTTGTCTGCCGGCTTGTCGTCGGGTTTGTCGGCCGGCTTCTCGTCTTTCTTGTCGGCGGGCTTGTCGGCCGGCTTGTCCTTGGGGGGGTCCTGCTTGGGCGCGTCCTGGCGGTGTCCGGCGGCGGCCGGTGCGGCGGCCAGGGGCGCGCTCGCCGCGGCCGCGAGCAGAAACAGGACGAAAGCCGTCTTCATCACCGCCCCCTTCGACTCAGCGCTTCACTTCTTCGTCTTCGCGCGCGCGACGATCGCGTCGGCGTCCCGCGTCCATGGCGCGGGTCCGCCCGGCTGGTAACCCATCTGCCCGACCGGTTCGCCGGTGGCGTCGAGGAAGAGGATGGTCGGGTAGCCCTCGATGCGGTACTTGCGCTGGAGGGTGTCGTTCTGCTGCTTGAGTTCCGGCGGCAGCGGCGTGCCGGCCGGGAAGTCGAGCTCGAGCAGCACCACGTTCTGCTTCGCCCACGCCTGGAACTCGGGCTTGTCGAAGACCTCGGCCTTGAGCTTCTTGCACCAGCCGCACCAGTCGCTGCCGGTGAAGTCGGCGAGCACCAGCTTCTTCTCGGCCTTCGCCGTCGCGAGCGCCGCGTCGTAACTCGTCCCCCATCCGATTGCAGCCACGATCTCCTCCCGTCCTTCGAGCCGTCGTTCGGCCGTTCCTTCCGGCCCCCCTGCATCGTAGGCGGCAAGCGGCCGCGACTTCGCAATAGGGAAAACGAGCGCCCCCGACGGAAGAGGTCCGCCGGGGGCGCCATCGACTCACGTTCGGTGCGCGGACGCGCGGCTCAGTGCTTCGCCTTCGCGACGAGCTTGTCGGCGTCCTTGGTCCACTTGGAGGGCCCGCCCTCCTGGTAACCCATCTGACCCAGCACCTCGCCCTTGGCGTCGAGGAAGAGGATGGTCGGGTAGCCCTGGACCTCCTTCTTGTACTTCTGCTGCAGCTGCTGATTCTGCTTCTTCACCTCGTCCGTCTGCTTCTTCTCGTGCGGGAAGTCGACCGTGAGGAGGACGACGTTCTTCTTGGCCCAGTCCTGGAACTCTTTGGTGCCGAAGACCTCGGCATGCAACTTCTTGCACCACCCTCACCAGTCACTGCCGGTGAAGTCGGCGAGGACGACCTTCTTCTCCTTCTTGGCCGTCGCGATCGCCTTCTCGTAGTCGGTGCCCCACTCCTCGGCGACCGGCTTCTTCTCTTCGGGCTTCTTCTCGTCCTTCTTCGGCGGCGCCTTGTCGTCGGGCTTGCCGGCCGGCTTGTCCTGCGCGGCCGCGGTCGGGCCGCCCGCGATCGTCTCGGCGGCGAAGCCTGCCGCTGCGATCGCCACCAGGCATGCAGCAAATCGTCTCATTCCAGCCTCCGTGTTCGAATGGATTCGATCCCGTCGCCCGCCGCGGTGCCATCCGAAGCGTCGTGTCACGGGCAGTTGTGGCGACATCGTACGCGTCACCGCCCGATCGGTTCGCGCCTCCGGCCGCGCGGGGGAGTTCGGGCCCGAAGCTTTATGCTCCCGCCCCTTCGGCGCCCAGGGAGAAAGGGCGGCGGGCGGGTCGGGGGGCGCGCGAGGGATGGAGGGAGCCGCGGCGACGCAGGCGCACGGCCAGGACGACGCGGCGCCGTCGTCGAGTGCCGCCGACGCCGTCAAGCCGGCGCGCAACGTCGCGCTCGCCACCATGGCGAGCCGCGTGCTCGGCCTCGTGCGCGACAAGGTCACCGTCTACTACTTCTCGCAGGTGACCGCCGACGCGCTGCTGCTCGCGTGGACGATCCCCAACCTCTTCCGCCGCCTCTTCGGCGAGGGCGCCTTGTCGGCGGCGCTCGTGCCGGTGCTCGCCGAGACCGAGCGCAAGCACGGCCGCGAGGGGCGCAACCGCGTGGCGCGCTCGGTCATCTGGTCGCTGGTCGCCTTCCTCGTCCCGCTGACGATCGCGCTGCTCGCGCTGCTGGCGTTCCTGCCCGACCGCTGGTTCCTCACGCTGTTCGAGACCGAGGAGACCGGCCACCAGACGCTGCGCCTGCTGCGCTGGACGATGCCCTACCTGATCTTCATCTGCGTCGCGGGACAGATGCAGGCGGTGGCGAACCTCGCCGGCCGCTTCTTCTTCCCGGCGCTCGCGCCCGCGATCGGCAACGTGACGTGGATCCTCGGCGCGCTGCTGGCGGCGTGGCTCGCGCGCGGGAGCCTTTCGCTCGGGACCGGCGGCGCGCCGCTCGATCCGAGCTGGGTCGCGATCGGGATGCTCGCCGGCGGCGTGCTCCAGGTCGTCTGCCAGTGGATCGAGCTGCTGCGGATCGGGGAGAACTGCCTCGCGCCGGCGCCGCTGCGCACCTCCGAGGTGACCGAGGTGTCGCGCCGCATGGCGCCGATGCTGCTCGGGCTCGCCGCGAGCCAGATCAACATCCTGGTCGACCGCTTCGTCGCCGAGGCGATGGTGCCGAGCGCCGGCGCGGTGACGCAGCTCTACCTCGGCAACCGGCTGATGCAGCTGCCGCTCGGCGTCGTCGGCGTGGCACTCGGCACGGCCATCTATCCCGTGCTCGCTCGCGCAGGTGCCCGTAACGACATGAAGGAGCTCGGCGGCGCGCTCGCTGCCGCGCTGCGCACCGCGAGCACGCTCTGCCTGCCGGCGATCTTCGGACTCTTCGCGCTGGCCGGCCCGATCATGGGGCTGCTCTTCGAGGGCGGCGAGTTCACGCGCGACGCGGCCGAGTCGAGCGGCGTCTGCATGGCCGCCTACGCGCCGACGCTCCTGTTCCAGACCGCGGTGCTGCTCCTCGCGCGCGCCGAGTACGCGCGCGGCAACCAGCGCCGCCCGGTCGTCATCTCGCTGATCGCGGTCGCCGTGAACATCGTCCTCGACTTCGTGCTGGTCGTGCCGTTCGGGGCGGCGGGGACCGCGGCGGCGACCTCGATCTCGACCGCTCTCAACGCCTGGCTGCTCGCGCGCGGGCTCGAGCTCGGACATGCCGTCGATTTCCGCAAGGAACTCGTCCTGCCGGTGGTCCGCGTCGCCTTCTGCGGGTCGCTCATGCTGGCGGCGGTGGTCGGCGTGCGGATCGGCGTCGAGCACCTCGCCCTCCCGGCGTGGTGGAAGATCGGCGGGATCGCGCTCCCCGCCGCGAACTGCGCGCTGGTCGGCGGCGGCATGATCGTGGGCCTCGCGGTCTTCTTCACCGGCGCAGCGTTTTTCGCAAGAGTCGAGCTGCGCGAGCTGCTGGCGCTGATCCACCAGCGGCGCGCGCGCGGCGCGGTTGGATCCGGGCCGCCCGACGCGAGCGCCCCCGTGCTGGAGAGCGACCCCGATTCGTGAGACGCGACGCGCGCTCGCCGGCACCCTCGCGGGGCTCTCTTGGCTGGCCGCGCTCGGCGGCTGCCACCACGAGACGCGCGAGGGTCCGGCCCCTGGGTCGGTCGCGGGCCAGCCGGCGGGCGCACCCGCGGGCGCGCAGGACGAGCCGGCGGTCTGCGTGCCGCGCCTCGACCTCGACGCGGCCGGCCTCTTCGAGCAGGGCGCGATCTGGCCCCATCCGGGCGCGCCGCCGCGCGAGCTCCCCGCGCGGGAGCGCGTCGTCGACGGCACGCTCGTGCTGAAGGACGGCGAGGCGCTGGTGCTGCAGGTCGCGGGGCGCCTCACCGGCAAGGCGCAGGTGCGCACCGACGTGCTCGACGACGGCGGGACGCTGCGCGTCTTCGCGCTCTGGAACCTCTTCGACGACCTGCCGCGCACGCGCGGGCTGAAAGACGAGTTCCTCGGGAGGCTCGGGAATCTGCTGCGCACGCTGCCGGTGCCGCGCAAGTCGTTCGACGCTCCGCCCGCGACCGACCTGGAGAACGATCCGAACGGGATCGGCTTCTTCGTCACGCTGGAGAGCCCGCGGCACGGCGAGCTGCGCGTCGCGCGCGTGCGCTTCGACGAGCTCGTGCCGGCGCAGCCGCTGCGCCACTCGGTCGGCGGGGAGACGCGCCCCGCGACGCCGGTCGCGGCGGGGACGACGCGCCGCTTCGAGCTGCCGGCCGCGCCGGCGGGCGCGACGGTCGAGCTCGCGCTCGGCCTGCCCGACCGGCTGGTCCGGCAGCGTGCGCCGCTGCGCGCGACCGTGACGGCCGCCGGCTCGAGCGAGGGGACGGCGACGCTGCGCTTCGAGGAGCGCGACGCGTCCGCGCCGCCGCGCCGCTTCGAGGACGTCGTGTTCCACTTCCCGCAGGCGCAGCGCGAGCCGACGGTCGTCGAGGTTGCGGTCGAGGCGGGCGTCGCCGGCGGCGCGCCGACCGCGGTGCTCGCGGCGATCCCGAAGCTCCTGCCGCGCCGCGAGGCTTCGACTCCGTGGAACGTGCTGCTGCTCTCGATCGACACGCTGCGGGCGGATCGGCTGGGCGACGCGGGCGGCCTCACGCCGAACCTCGCGCGTCTCGCATGCGAGTCGGTCCGCTTCACCCGCTGCTTCAGCCCCGCCAACTTCACGGTGCCCGGCCACGCGTCGATCATGACGGGGCTGCAGCCGGTCGTGCACGGCGCGAACCGCATCGACGAGCGCGTCTCGATCCGGCGCTGGCCGAGCCTCGCCGGCCAGCTCGAGGCGGCCGGGGCCTTCACGGCCGCGTTCAGCGGCGGCGGCTTCGTCGACCCGGCCTTCGGCTTCGACGAGCACTTCGACCGCTACTGCACGCTCGACCCGCTGATGTCGCCGCGCAACCCCCGCTACGACGCCGGCCCGCTCCGCCACGAAGAGGCCGCCAACCGCCAGCTGCGCGAGGCGATGTCGTTTTCGCGCGTCGCCGGCTGGCTCGCGGCCCACGCCGACCGCCGCTTCTTCCTCTTCCTCCACACCTACTTCGCGCACGACTACTGGCCGTCGCCCGCGTTCGCGCGCGCGCGCGGCGCCGACGCCGAGGGGCCGTGGCCGCGGCCGCTCGACCTGCCGAGCAGTGAGTTCGGGAAGGTGGTCGCCGGCTCGCCGCAGCTCGACTGGTACCGCGCGCTCTACGACGCGGCGGTGAGCGAGGCCGACGCCGCGCTCGAGCCGCTGCTCGCGCGCCTCCGGGAGAGCGGCCTCCTCGAGAGCACGATCGTCGTCGTCGTCGCCGACCACGGCGAGGCGTTCCGCGAGCACGGGACGCTCTTCCACGCGAACGGCCTGCACGACGAGGTTCTGCACGTGCCGCTGCTGGTGCGCGTGCCGGGGATCGCGCCCGCCACGATCGACGCCCCGGTGAGCCTGATCGACCTCGCGCCGACGCTGCTCGAGCTGACCGGCGCCGCGCCGCTCGACGAGGCGCAGGGCGTGAGCCTCGTCCCGCTGCTGCGCGGCGGCGAGCCGCCCGACCGCTTGCTGCTCTCCCAGGATTGCCCGCCCGCTGGCAAATCCGCCAACGGCGCGCGCGTCGAAGTCACCCATTCCGCGCTGATCGGCTCCCGCTTCAAGCTGATCCGCATCGTCGGCGACGACGCGACGACCGACGCCCTCTACGACCTGCTCGCCGACCCCGGCGAGACGCACGACCTCGCGAAGGACGCGCAGTACGCGGGCGCCCTCGCCCGTGCGCGCAGCTCCCTCGAGCACCTGCTCGCCGCGATGCAGCAGGCGGCCGATCGGGCGCGCGCCCGGCAGGAGTCGGCGGCCCCGAATGCGGGGCTCGACGACGACCTGCACCGCCTCGGTTATTGACGAGAGCGGTTCCTCGGGCTCAGTGCCCGAGGACGAGCGCGAGGCCCTGCGTGAACGACACGCCCTTCGCGGCGCCCGGGTCCAGCTCGAGCACCTGGAGGTCGAATTCGAGACCGCCGAAGCTCGCGTCCGCCGGGACCGACCCGTTCAGCGTCGCGCCCCACGGCGAGATCCCGACGAGCCTCGTGACGGCCGGCAGGACGACCAGCTCGCCGACCCAGCTCGACTCGAGGTGCGCCGGCTCGAGCCCGATCACCAGCGCGCCGACGGTGTAGAGCGAGCTCGCGTTCCCGAGCGCGAGCGTGAGGTCCGTCCCGAGCACGGGATTCTCGCTCGCGACGAAGGTCGGGACGCCGGCGGTGCCGGGGAAACCGTCGCCGTAGTTCGACCAAGCGGCGGCGACCGGGCCGAGCTGGCGGACGAAGACGTCCAGGACTGCGTTCGTGTCGCCGGGGACGAGGTTGTCGGACGCGCTCAGGAACTCGACCCACGCGCCGTCGCGGGAGATCGCGGCGATATCGGAAGCGCCGTCGCCGATGCGGCCGGTCGTCGCGCGGCTGACG
Source organism: Planctomycetota bacterium (assembly GCA_035695985.1). Taxonomy (GTDB): domain Bacteria; phylum Planctomycetota; class B15-G4; order B15-G4; family SIAN01; genus DASRRB01. The sequence goes on from DASRRB010000169.1 coordinate 9,468, forward strand.
AGCTCGGTCGCGCCGGTCGCGCGGTCGTGGACGAAGGCGTCCTGGACGCCGTTGTAGTCGCTCGGCACGAGCGTCGACGCCCTGCTCATGAACGCGACGCGGCTCCCATCGGCGGAGAGCCCGTCCTTGTAGTTGAAGCTGTCGTCGAAGACCTCAGCGCCGCCGGAGGCGACGCTCACGCGCTCGACCGCGCCGGTCGCACGGTCCTTGACGAAGACGTCCCAGCAGCCGTTCGTGTCGCCCGCGACGAGGTCGTTCGCGAAGCTGCAGAACGCGACGGTGCGACCGTCGGCGGAGATGGACGGGGCGTGGCCGCCGTTCACCTGCGCGCCCTGCGCGTCGACGTTGACCCGCTCGATCGTGTGCGTGAGCCGGTCGTACGCGAACACGTCGTACCAGCCGTTCGTGTCGCCGGGGACGAGGTTCGTGGCGAAGCTCTCGAACACGACGATGCGGCCGTCGTCCGAGAGCGCGGGGTAGAGGCTGTCGTCGTTCCCGGGGTTCCCGGCGTCGTCGACGCTCACGCGCTCGGTCACGCCGTTCGTCCGGTCGTAGACGTAGACGTGGATCCTGCCGTCGGGCACGCCCGGGACGAGGTTGTCCGCGTCGCTCCAGTATGCGACGTATCGGCCGTCCGGCGTCATGCTGGGCCATGCGCTGTAGCCGTGCGCCTCGTGGCCGTCCGGGTCGTGGCTCACCCGCTCCGTCGTGCCGTTCTGCCGATCCCGGACGAAGATGTCGCGCGACATGCCCGAGTCGTCGGCGACGAGGTTGCTCGCCTCGGAACTGAACGCGACGAAGCGCCCGTCCGGCGAAATCGCCCCGAAGCTGTCGGATCCCAGGTCCCCGGGGACGCCGTCGGGTGTGACGCTCACGCATTCGACCTGCCCCGTCGATCGGTCGAGGACGAAGACGTCGGACAACCCGTTCGAGTCGTTCGGCACCAGGTTGCTCGCCATGGACGAGAACACCACGAAGCGGGCGTCCGCGGAGAATCCACCGACGCTGTAGCTGGTGGCATCCGCCTCGGCGCCGTTCGAATCGACGCTGACCCGGATCGTCGACTGGGCGTACGTCCGCTCCTGCGCGAGCAGGATTCCCGCTCCTGCCGCGAAAAGCACCCCGATGTTCCTGGTGTTCACGGTCCTTCTCCTCGGGACGAGCCTTGCACGCGACGGTGCCTGCGGACTCGTCCGAGGCGGGACGCAAACATGCGTCCTCTCGCCGACGGGCTCGACGCACTTTCCAGGCTTTGGAAATTCCACCACCGAACGGGGCGCCTTGCGTCGCGGCCGCTCCGGTCGCGGCGGCGACCCCGGCGGCAGTTCGCGGCACCGGGCTTGCCGAGCCGACCGGGCCGATGCCGACCCGCACCGCCTCGCGTGCGCGTCGCTTCGCAAGGAGGAAGATTCATGCGCACGAAACTCGTCGCTCTCGTCGCCGCATCGCTCGGGGCCTTCGCCGTCGCGAGCTCGAATGCGTCGGCCCAGCTCTATCCCTATCGCCTCGTCGATCTCGACGTCACCACGCACGACAGCTTCGGCTGGGGTCTCTCCGACGACGGCGCGCAGATCGCCGGTTTCCGGTATCCCGAAGGGTGGGTGTGGGACGCCAGTGCCGGCTTCCGGATGCTCGGGTTCCTGCAGGGGTATTCGTTCAGCTTCGCGCGCGCGCTCGACGCCGACGGCAACGCCTGTGGCTACAGCGGGATCGAGGTCAACGGAACGCAGCCGGCGCGCGCCGTCCGCTTCAAGACCGACGGCACGGTCGAGAACCTCGGGACGCTCGGCGGCCAGTTCTCGCTCGGCTGGGAGATGAACCGCGCCGGCAAGATCGTCGGCGACGCGGGCACGAACCCGAACAGCACCGACTGGCACGCCTTCCTGTGGGAAGAGGGCGTCGGGATGACCGACCTCTTCCCCGGGAGCACCGACTCCCACGCGCGCGACGTGAACGAGTTCGACGTCGTCGCGGGATACCTCGGCACCAACCACGCGTTCCGATGGGACGCCGGCAGCGGACTGCTCGACCTCGGCTCGCCGAGCGGGTACCCGAACGCCTTCGCGTACGGGATCAACTGCGCCGGCCAGCTCTGCGGCAGCGCGTCGACGGCGAGCGGGAACTCCGAGCGCTTCGTGCGCTACACCGACGGCGTCGGCTGGGAAGTCCTCGGCGGCGTCGGCCAGAACAACCTCGCCTACAAGATCAACGACTTCGGGCAGGTCGTCGGGACCGGCGTCGTGTCGGGATTCCTCTCCAGCGCCGCGCTCTACACCGACGGATTCGGGCTGCTCGATCTCAATACGCTGATCGACCCCGCGCTCGGCTTCAATCTGCGCGGCGCCTTCGACATCAACGAGCGCGGCCAGATCACCGGCTTCGGCCAGGTCGCCGCGACCGGCGCGACGCACGCCTTCCGGCTCGATCCCGCCTACTTCGTCGCCTACGGCGGGGGCTTCGCCGGAACCGGCGGACACGTCCCGGCGCTCGGCGGCTTCGGCGTCCCGGCCGCGGGCGAGACGATCCAGGTCATGGTCGCGGAGGGCGTCGCCAACGGCACCGGGCTGCTGCTCTACTCGACGACCTCGAACGCGATCCCGTTCGGACCCGGCCAGTTCCTGATCGGCTTCCCGTTCGTCACCGCGGCGATCGTGACCCTCGACGCGAACCGGCAGGCCTACCTGCGCTCCACCCTGCCCGACACCACCCCGAGCGGCCTCTCGCTCTTCTTCCAATTCGCGAGCTTCGACCCCGGCAGCCCCAAGGGCGGCGTCGCGCTCTCGAACGGTCTCGAGGTGATCTTCCCGTAAGCGTCGTTCGTCGGATCCATCGGCACATCGAAACGGAAAAGACCCGGCCGGAGCCACGCGAGAGGCTCCGGCCGGGTCCGTTGGTCGGCAGCCTGCGCCGTCCCTCTCAGAACAGGTCGAGCAGCATCTTCAGCGACGGCGTCGCCGCGCCCGAGTCGATCGCCTGCTGGATCGGGGCGGTCCACGCGAAGTCGTCCTTCTGCGCGAGGACGCCGAGCGCCGAGAGGGCGCGGTCGCGCGACGGGAGGTCGCGAGCGGGGTCGAGCGCGACGCGGCG
>DASRRB010000170.1:0-15278 GCA_035695985.1 Planctomycetota bacterium
GATCACGGTCGACAACTCGATCGGGAGCTGGACGCCGGCCATCCTCGCCGTCGGCCTGACGCGCGCGTCGATCCCGACGCGGGCCGGCGGGACGCTGCTGGTCGACGCGCCGACCTTCTTCGTCGAGGCGATTCCGCCGCACGGTCTCACGATGCCGTTCACAACGCCGTTCGACATCGCACTGTGCGGGGTGTCGATCGACCTGCAGTGCCTCGAGCTCGACGCCGGCGCGCCGTACGGAATCTCGTTCACGCCGGGCCTGGAATGGACCTTCGGGAACTGACGCCGTGGACCGTGCAGGAGGTGCGACCATGGAACTGATCTCCGGCCTGCGGACGCCGCTTCTCGCGGCGATCGCGTTCGCCGCGACGATCGGCCGCGCGCCCGCGCAGCAGCCGATGGCGCGCGCGAGCGTCGACTCGGCGGGCGCCGAGGCCGACTTCGGGGGGGGCCATCCGGCGCTCTCCGCCGACGGACGCACCGTCGCGTTCTCCAGCGGCGCGTCGACCCTCGTCCCCGGCGACACCAACGGTGCCGTCGACGTGTTCGTGCACGACCGGATGAGCGGCGCGACGGTCCGCGTCAGCGTCGACTCGGCCGGGCAGGAGGCGAACAGCGGCTCGATCGGAGCGACGCTCTCCGCCGACGGGCGGTTCGTCGCGTTCACGAGCATCGCGAGCGATCTCGTCCCGAACGACACGAACGGAGTCGCCGACGCGTTCGTGCACGACCGCGATCCCGACGGCAACGGCCTCTTCGACGAGGGGAACGGAGTCACGACGCGCGTCAGCGTCGACTCGAACGGGAACCAGGCGAACTCCTGGACCTTTGACGTCAGCATCTCGGGCGACGGCTCCCGCGTCGCCTTCTCGAGCACTGCCAGCAACCTGGTCGCCGGCGATTCCAACGGCACGAGTGACGTCTTCTGCCGCGATCTCGTCCGCGGCAAGACGGTGCGCGCGAGCGTCGACTCCACCGGCGGGCAGGTCAGCAGGCCGAGCTTCTCGCCTGCCCTTTCCGGCGACGGGAACTTCGTCGCCTTCTACAGCGATGCGCCCGACCTCGTCGTGGGCGACACGAACCAGCTCGAAGACGTGTTCCGCCACGACCTCACGACCGGCGCGACGATCCGCGTGAGCGGCGACGCGGCGGGCGGCGACGCGGACGGCGCGAGCTTTTCGGGCGCGGGGGCGCTCTCCGCGGACGGCTCGCTCGTCGTCTTCGAAAGCCTCGCCGACGACCTCGTCGCGAACGACTTCAACGGCTTTCGCGACGTCTTCGTGCGCGACGTCGGCGGCGGAACGACGATCCGAGTCAGCCTCGGTCCGGGCGGCACCGAGGGGAACGGCGACTCCTTCGAGTCCGCGATCTCGGGCGACGGCCACGTCGTCGGTTTCTCGACCGTCGCCGATTCGTTCGGCGCGCGTGACCTCGGCTACCGCGCCGACTGCTACGTCCGCGACCTCGCGCTCGGGACGACCGAACTCGTGAGCCGCGACTTCACGGCGAGCAGCGGAGACGGCGAGAGCCGCCGCGCCGCCATCGACGCGACGGGTGTCGCCGTCGTGTTCGACAGCGTCGCGACCGACCTCGTCGCCGACGACGGCAACAGCTGGGTCGACGTGTTCGTCTTCGACCGCTCGATCGTTCCGCTACAGGGCGCGTGGACCAACTACGGCGCCGGCCACGCCGGGACGCTCGGCGTGCCCGGGCTCACGCTCACGGCCGATCCGGAGTTCGGCGCGACCTTCTCGCTGCAGGTCGACAATTCGGCAGGGCAGTGGACGGTGGCCTTCCTCGCGGTCGGCACGACGCAGGCGTCGCTCCCGCTCGCGGGCGGCATGTTGCTCGTGCTCCCTCTGCAAGTGCTGCCGTTCGGACTGCCGCCGAGCGGGTTCCCGATCTCGTGCACGGTCCCCTACGACAACGCCCTGTTCGGCTTCGTCCTCGACGTCCAGGCGATCGAGATGGACCCCGGCGCGAGCCAAGGGCTCTCGTTCACGCCCGGCCTCGAGCTCGTCTTCGGACAGTGAACACCCCGCGAGTCCGCACCGCGCGGTGACGTGCTGCGGTCGCGAGGCGGCGCGCGCCCGGGAGACGACCGGCGCACGGCTTGCCAGGGCGCGCGCCCCCCGTTCCGCACGTTCGACGACGCCAAGCGTCGGCGTGCCTCTGCAACATCCGCGAGGTGCGTGAATGAGCGGCTCATCGCGCTTCCCGTTCGCGTTCCGTTGTCTCTTGGCCTCCGCGATCGCGGCGTCGTCCCTCGCCGCGCAGTCCGACCCGCGCTCGCGCGTCTCCGTCGCCTCGAACGGCGAGGAAGGGGATCTCGGCAGCGGCGGCGGCGTCCTGTCGCGCGACGCGCGCTGGGTCGCCTTCTCGAGCGGCGCGGACAACCTCGTGCCCGGCGACGTCGGGGGCTACGAGGACGTCTTCGTCCACGACCGCACGACGGGCGCGACCGTCCGCGTCAGCGTCGACTCGAACGGCGTCGGCGGCAACCTTGAAAGTTTCGAGCCGTCGATCTCCGCCGACGGCCGCTTCGTCGCGTTCGCGAGCTACGCCGGCAACCTGATCCCCGTCGACCACAACCGCGCCCTCGACGTCTTCGTCCACGATCGCGACCCCGACGGGAACGGCGTCTTCGACGAGGGCAACGGCGTCACGACGCGCGCGAGCGAGCGAGCCGGCGGCGGCGGCGGCGACGGCCCCAGCAGATGGCCCTCGCTCTCGGCCGACGGGCAGCTCGTCGCGTTCGCGAGCGACGCCACGAATCTCGTGAACGGCGACACGAACGGGAAGGCGGACATCTTCGTCAAGGACTTCGCGACCGGAAAGCCGACCCGCGTGAGCGTCGACTCGAACGGCGCGGAGGCGGACGACCTCAGCTTCGCCCCCTCGCTCTCGAGCGACGGGCGTTTCGTCGCGTTCTCGAGCTTGGCCACGAATCTCGTGAACGGCGACACCAACGGCTGCTGCGACGTCTTCGTCCACGACCTGACGACGGGCGCGACGGTGCGCGCGAGCGTCAACACCGCCGGCATCGAGGGCAACCACGAGAGCCTGTATCCGTCGATCTGCGGCGACGGCTCGCGCGTCGTCTTCCAGAGCGAGGCCGGCAACTTCTCGAAGATCGACAAGAAGAACAGTGGGGACGTCTTCCTGCGCGACCTCGCCGCCGGCACGACCAAGCTCGTGAGCGTCGACTCCTCCGGAGCCGCCGCGAACGGCGCGAGCTACTACCCCTTCATCTCGGAGGACGGGCAGACGGTCGCCTTCTCGAGCCAGGCGACCAACCTCTCCCCCGGCGACCTCGACTATGCCGAGGACGCCTTCGTCCGCGACCTCGGAGCGCGCACCACCGCGATCGTGAGCCAGACGGCCTGGCTCGCGAGCCGGGAGGGATACGCCGTCTCGCTCTCCGGTGACGGCCGCTTCGTCCTCTTCTCGAGCGACGCCGCCGACCTCGTTCCCGAGGACCACAACGACGACTACGACGTCTTCCTCTACGACCGCTCGATCGCGGAGCCGGTCGCCGCATCGGTCCCGTACGGCGCCGGCTGGCCCGGCACGAACGGCATCCCGAGCCTCTCGTCGAGCGGCAACCCGGTCTTCGGCGTCCCCTCCACGCTCTCGATCGGCAACTCGTACGGCGCCTGGACGCCGGCGCTCGTCGCGCTCGGACTCGGGCGCGCGTCGATTCCGACGCGCGCGGGTGGGACGCTGCTGGTCGACGCACCGCACTTCGTCGTCGAGGCAATCCCGCCGTCCGGCCTCTCGCCCCCGTTCACCGTCCCGTTCGATCCCGCGCTCTGCGGCCTCGTGGTCGACCTGCAGGCGCTCGAGCTCGATCCCGGCGCGAGCGCCGGCATCTCCTTCACGCCCGGCATCGAGTGGACGTTCGGGAACTGACGTCGCCGAATCGCCTTCCGCCGCCGCGCCGCGCCGCGCCGATCCGAACCGAGCCGACTGATCCGGAGGACCTCCCGTGACCGCGAATCCCCGCCCCGCCTCCGCCGCCTTCCTGCTCGCCGTCGCGTCCGCCGCGTTCGCCGGCACGGCGCGGGCGCAGCAGCCGATGGCCCGCGTCAGCGTCGACGCGAACGGCGCGCAAGCGAGCTACGGCGGGGGGAATCCGGCGCTCTCCGCCGACGGCCGCTGGGTCGTGTTCGAGAGCACCTCCGACGACCTGGTCGCCGGCGACACGAACGGCGAATCCGACGTCTTCGTCCACGACCGCGCATCCGTCGCCGTCGTGCGCGTCAGCGTCTCCTCGACCGGCGCGGAGGGAGACCTCGGGTCGTACGACGCCTCGATCTCCGCCGACGGTCGCTTCGTCGTCTTCGACAGCGACGCCGACAACCTGATCGCGCACGACACGAACTACGTCACCGACGTCTTCCTGCACGACCGCGATCCCGACGGCAACGGGATCTACGACGAGGGCAACGGCACGACGCGGCGCGTGAGCGTCGACTCGAACTGGAAGCAGGCGTGGGGATGGAGTTTCGATCCGCAGATCTCCGCCGACGGAACCTGCGTCGTCTTCTCGAGCTACGCCGACAACCTCGTCGCAGGCGACACGAACCAGCAGACCGACGTCTTCGTGCGCGACCTGAAGGCGCACACGACGGAGCGCGTGAACGTCGACTCCGCGGGCAAGCAGTCGTTCGGGCCGAGCTGGTTCCCCTCGATCTCGTCCGACGGAGGCGTCGTCGCGTTCGTTTCGGACGCGCCCGACCTCGTCGCCGGTGACACGAACGACTACCAAGACGTCTTCGTGCACGATCGCGCGAGCGGGACGACGGTCCGCGTCAGCGTCGACTCGGCGGGCAATCAGGCCGATGGCCGGAGCTACGTGTCCCCCTTCTCCATCTCCGACGACGGCAACCGCGTCGCGTTCTACAGCAGCGCCTACAACCTCGTCGCCAACGACACGAACGGCCGATGGGACGCCTTCGTCCGCGACCTCGCCGCCGGCACGACGGTCCGGGCGAGCGTCGGCTCCACGGGCGCGCAGTCTCTCGACGGTACGGGCGTCCACGACGTCTCGATCTCGGGCGACGGGACGGCTGTCTTCTTCACGAGCGACGGCGGCGACCTCGTTCCGCGGGACTCGAACGGCGTGACCGACTGCTTCCGCCACGACCTCGTCACGGGCGCGACCGACCTGATCAGCGGCGACTTCGCGACGAACAGCGGCGACGGTCCGAGCAAGCAGGTCGTCGCGAACCGCGACGGCTCGGTGGTCGCGTTCGCGAGCTACGCGGCCGACCTCGTCGACGGCGACACGAACGACGCCTGGGACGCGTTCGTCTTCGACCGCAACGTCGTCCCGCTCCAGGGCAGCTGGACGAACTACGGCGCCGGCCTCGCCGGCACCCTCGGCGTCCCGTCCATCGCGCTCAGCGCCGACCCCGAATTCGGCGCGAGCCCGACGCTCGACGTCGGCAACTCGGCGGGCGCGTGGTCGGTGGCGTTCCTCGTGGTCGGGACCGCTCGCACCTCGCTGCCGGTCGCGGGCGGGACGCTGCTCGTCCTGCCGGGGACGATCGCGGCGGAAGGGCTGCCGCTCGCCGGCCTCTCGCTCGGATTCACGGTGCCGTACGACGCCAAACTCTTCGGCGTCGTCCTCGACGTCCAGGTGATCGAGATCGACCCCGGCGCGAGCCAGGGTCTCTCCTTCACCCCCGGCCTCGAGCTCGTCTTCGGGCAGTGAGCCCGCGCGCGGCAGCGCGCCGCGAATTGCGCGTCCGCGGCGCCCCGCGCTGACGCGAATCGGACGGGTTCACTCCGCCAGGACGGAGTGGACGTACTGCACGGCCACCGAGCCCTCGCCGACCGCGGACGCGACGCGCTTCACGCTGCCGCTGCGGCAGTCCCCCACTGCGAAGACGCCCGGCGCGCTCGTCTCGAGCGGGTAGGGCGGACGCGCGAGCGGCCAGCCGGCGGCGGTGAGCCGCTCGGGCGTCAGGTCGGTCCCGGTCACGACGAAGTTCTTGTCGTCGAGCTCGAGGCAGCCGACGAGCCAATCGGTGTTGGGCGTCGCGCCGGTCATGAGGAAGAGGTGGCAGACGTCGCGGGTCTCGACGGCGCGCGTCAGCGTGTTGCGCCACGTGATGCGCTTCAAGCAGTCGGTCCCGTGGACCTCCTCGATCTGCGTGTGCGTGTTGAGCGTGATGTTCGGGCTCGATTCGATGCGCGCGATCAGGTAGCGCGACATCGAGTCGGTCAGCCCCTCGCCGCGCACCAGCATGTGGACGTGCTTCGCGCGCGTCGCGAGGAAGGCCGCCGCCTGCCCGGCCGAGTTGCCGGCGCCGACGACCGCGACCTCCTGCTGCGTGCAGAGCTGCGCCTCGACGTGCGTCGCGCCGAAGTAGACGCCGAGCCCGATGAACTGCGCGAGGTGGGCGCACGCCGGCCGGCGGTAGTTGGCGCCGGTCGCGATGATCAGCGACCGCGAGTGGACGCGCTTGCCGTCGTCGAGCTCGACCGTGAACGGCCGCGCGTCGCACGAGAGCTTGCGCACGCGCTTGGCGAGCAGCACGCGCGCCCCGAACTTCTCCGCCTGGACGTAAGCGCTCTGCGTGAGCTCCTGGCCCGAGATGCCGTTCGGGAAGCCGAGGTAGTTCTCGATGCGCGAGCTCGACCCGGCCTGGCCGCCCGGCGCGTCCCCCTCGATCACCAGGACGTCGAGCCCCTCGGAGGCGCCGTAGACGGCGGCGGCCAGCCCGGCCGGACCGGCGCCGACCACGATCAGGTCGTGGACGTCCTTCCCGCTCAGCACCGGATTGAAGCCGAGCGCGTCGGCGACCTCGGCATTGCTCGGGTTGCGCAGCGCGGGCGGCTCGGAGCGCAGCAGCACCGGGATGTCGGCGACGCCGACGTGGAACTGGTCGAGCAGCGCCTGCACGCTCGGGTCGCCGTCGACGTCGAGGTAGGAGAAGGGGTGCCCGCTGCGCGTGATGAACTCGCGCAGCCGCAGCGTGTCGGCCGAGTGGTTCGATCCGGCCAGCACGACGTCGCCGAGGCTGCGCGCGACGATCTGCGCGCGGCGCTGCAGGAAGACGCGCAGGAAGAGCTCGCCGAGCTCGCCGTCGGAGTCGACGACGCGGCGCAGCGCCGCGCGGTCGAGCTCGAGCACCTCGCCGTCGCTGCTGGCGCGCACGCGCATCAGGCTGCGCGCGCCGGAGAGCATCGGCGTCTCGCCGGTGAACTGGCCCGCCCCGAGCGAGACGACGAGCGCCTCGCCGGCCCGCCCCGGGTTCAGGATCTCGATCTGGCCCGAGAGCACGACGAAGATCCCGACGCTCGTGTCGCCCACGTCGGAGAGGAGCTCGCCCGCGCGGACGGCGCGCTTCTTCCCGAACGTATCGAGGCGCGCGATCGCCGCGGCGTCGAGCTTGGGGAACAGCGCCACCCGCTGCGCATGGGTGAGCGACGCGGCGATCGGGATGGACGGCGGGCGCGACATGGGAGAACTCCTGTACGGCGAGCCGCTCCTTCGAGCGGAACGCCGACTTTACGCCGCGGGGCGCAGGCGCTTAGCTCGCCGCCCCCGGATCCGCTCCCACCTGGAAACCGCTTGAAGTTGGTCCTCCTCCCGCCGTCCCGGATCGCGCTCCGGGCGTGGACGGCCGTCGTCCTGTGCGCGTGCGCTGCCCCGCTGCACGCCCAGAAGACCCCGCCGCCGCCCTCGCCCGAGGAGCTGCGCAAGCAGCGCCTGTTCGCGTTGGCGCGCGACGCCACCGACGGGAACGACAAGACGCGCCTCGCGGCGTGGGAGGAGCTGCTCCGCTTCGGCGACGACGGCGTCGCGAAGCTGAAGACGATCGTCACGGCGAAGCTCGACCACGACCGGCGCGCGCTCGAGGAGTGGGTGAAGTCCCACCAGGGGGTGATGCGCAAGCGCGTCGACGAGGCGCTGGCGGCCCGCCGCAAGGACGCACTCGCCTGCATCTTCGACGGGAAGCGCTACCCCGACGAGAACCACGGTGCGGTCGGCCAGCCCGAAGTCGACCGGCTGGTCGCGCTCGTGCGCGAGGTCTGGGAGCAGCCGACCGTCTTCGCGCGCAAGGCCGTGCCCGAGTTCGACGCCTTCGGGCGCGTCCTGGAAGAGGACCTCGTCTACCTCGAGGCGGCGGGCGGCTCGGCGCCCGACCTGCCGACCGTCGATCGCTGGCTCGCCCGTTGGGACGCGGTCTTCGCGCGCGAGAAGATCGGGATCCCGCCGGCGCAGGTCGAGTGGAACGAGGCGGTCCGGAAGTACGACGCCGAAGAGGTGCTCACCTCCGCCGACGAGGAGGAGCGCGCCTGCATGCTCGTCACCAACGACTACCGCGAGATGATGGGCGCGCGTCTGCTCGAGATCGACGAGCGGCTGGTCCGCGCCGCGCGCAAGCACTCCGAGGAGATGGTCCGCCTCGGCTACTTCGAGCACTCCTCTCCGGTCGCGGCCAACGCCAGCCCCGGCCTGCGCTGCGCCCACGAGGGCTACCCGGGCGCGGGCGCCGAGAACATCGCAGGAGGCGGACGTCGCGGGCGCGACCCGTTCGACGGCTGGTACCACTCGTCGGGCCACCACCGCAACATGCTCGGCAACCACGGACAGATCGGCGTCGGCCGTTTCGAGGAGCTCTGGACCGAGGACTTCGGCGGCGGCTCGAGCCTGCGCGGCCGGACCATCACCGACCCCCAGATCCTCTACCTCGGCAAGTTGAAGGCGCTCGATCCGGCGAGCGCCGAGAGCGAGGTCGCGCTCGCGACCTGGTGCCGCTTCGAGAAGCTCGACGACCTGGCGCAGGCGCACGCGCACGCCGCCCTCGTCCTCGACCCGGAGAACGAGAAAGCCCACGCCCTCCTCGGGGAGACGAAGCGCGACGGGAAGTGGGTTCCTGCTCCCAAGCCCGAGAAGCACGGGGACCGCTGAGCGACGTCGTGACAAGAGCGCCACCGTGGGCGTAGTCTCTCGCGCCCGGTCCGTCCACGCCGACCCGCTGGAGGTCCCCCCGTGACCCGATCTGCGCTCGCCGTCCTGCACGTTCTCGCGCTCGTCGCCTCCGCGACGTCCCTGCGCGCGCAGCAGCAGCTCTTTGCGGTGGACGGCGAGGTCGACGCCGATCGCGCCGCCTACGTCGCGGCGCTCGGCGACGTGAACAACGACGGCAAGCCCGACTTCGTGGTCGGCGCCCCCTCGGCCGTGGTCGCCAGCGTCGCGACCGGCGCGGTCTACGTGCGCTCGGGGCTCGACGGCAGCCTGATCTACTCGATCACGGGCGACATCAAGGGCTTCGGCTCGGCGGTCGCCAAGACCGGCGACGTCGACAACGACGGCGTGAACGACTTCGTGGTCGGCTCCCCCTTCGCGGTGAACAGCCTCGGCAAGGCGCGCGGCGCCGTGTGGGGCTTCTCCGGCAAGACCGGCGCGGTGCTCTACACGACGTACGGACCGAAGGCCCTCTTCGGGACGATGGTCGCGGGCATCGGCGACGTGAACAGCGACGGCAAGCCCGACGTGCTGGTGGGCGTGCCGGCCGACGACGTGACGGCGAGCCGCATGTCGCTCCTGTCGGGCGTCGACGGCAAGGTGGTCTGGACGCTGGTCGTCACCAACACGCGCGGCTTCGGCGTCTCGGGCTGCAGCGTCGGGGACTTCAACGCCGACGGCTACGACGACGTGCTGGTCGGCGACTTCCTCGCGACCAACAGCGCCGGCGACGTCGAGGCGGGCGTGGCGCGCATCTACTCCGGCTTCGACAAGTCGGTCCTGCGCACCTACGAGGGCGAGGACACGACCGACGAGTTCGGCACCACGTGCGCGGTGATCGGCGACGTCGACGGCGACGGCACGAGCGACCACCTGATCGGCGCCGCGCGCGCGCCCTCGACCGGCACCTCGCTCGGCGCCGCCTACGTCTTTTCCGGCGCGAGCGGCGCGCTGATCCAGAAGCTCCAGGATCCGACGCTGGTCGGCTACTACGCGACGCGCGTGGCCGACGCGGGCGACGTGAACGGCGACGGCAAGCGCGACTTCCTGGTCGGCTTCTCGGCCGACGACGACCGCGACGACTTCGTGAACGGCGCGTGGCTGTTCTCGGGCGCGGGCAGGATCCCGCTCTACCGCTTCGAGGGCGAGCCCACCGACACCGCGACCGTCTCGCTCGCGAGCCTCGGCGACGTGACCGGCGACGGGCGCGCGGAGGTGCTGGTCGGCGCGCTCGGCAAGTTCCGGCCGAAGCTCGGCGATTTCGACGGCATGGTCCGGGCGTACAAGGGCGGCAAGCTCTACCTCTCGACGAACTTCCGTTCTCCGGCGGCGGGCGACACGCTCTCGCTGCAGACGGCGCAGGGCGTCGCGGGCAACCTGACGCTGCCGGCGCTGGTCGTGGCGGACGGCGTCCCGCTGTTCATCCCACTCGGGCCTGCGGTCGCGTTCGCGGCGGACGGCACGAGCACGCTCGCGGGCGTCGTCCCGGCCGGGCTCGCCGGCCACACCTTCGTGCTGCAGGCCTTCGCGCTCGACGCCCTGGGCCAGCTGCTCAAGTCGATCCCCGAGACGATCGCCTTCCAGTAGTCGTTCGCGCGTCGCACCTCGGCGCGGGCGTCGAATCCGCGCCAGAGCCCTTGACTGTCGGGGGCGAATCGGGCCTTCTCATGCGCTTCGTCCGCGCTCCGCGGACGGCGCGGAGAAGCCCCGACCCATGTTCTCGATCCGCAACGTCGGCGCGCTGCTGCGCGGTTCGGCGACGCCGTTCCAGATCCACGTTGCGTGCTGGCTCGGCGCGCTGCTCGGCTTCACGCCGGGGATTGCGCGCGCGCCGGCGCTCGTGCTCGCACTGTTCGCTCTGCTGGTCGTTCTGAACGCGAACCTGTTCGTCGCCGGCTTGATCGGCGGGCTCTCGCACCTCGCGGCGCTCGCGACGATGCCGGTCGCGTTCGCGATGGGACGCTTCCTGCTCGACGGTCCGACGCGCGGTTTTTTCACGCGCGTCATCAACGCGCCGGTCGGCGCATGGTGCGGCCTCGAGTACTACGTCTGCGCGGGCGGCGTCGTGCTGGGGCTCGTCGTCGGGATCGCGTCGGGCTTCCTCCTCTGCCTGCCGCTGAAGGCGTTCCGCGCCGCGATGGGCAAGGTCGAGTCGGGCTCGGGCTTCTATTCACGCCACAAAGACAAGGCAGTGATGCGCTTCCTCTTCTGGGTGCTGTTCGGCAAGAAGCACAAGCTCGACACCTATTCGGAAATCACGGCGCGCCGCGTCGGCAACCCGATCCGGATCTCCGGCGTCGTGGTCGTGGCCATCCTGATCGGCGGCGTCGTCTTCGCGCAGGGCTTCCTCCTCGGGCCGCTGCTCACTCGTGAGCTCAAGAGCGGCCTCGAGGCGGCGAACGGCGCGACCGTCGACGTGGCCGGCGTCGACCTCGACTTCGGGAACTCCCGCCTCACCGTGCGCGGGCTCGCGCTCTGCGACAAGCAGGCGCTCGACCACGACCTCTTCCGCGCCGCGCTCGTCGAAGGCGACCTCTCGGGCACCGACCTGCTGCGCAAGCGCCTGAAGATCGACCGTCTCGTCGCCAAGGAGGCGCGCCACGGCGCGCCGCGCGCGACGCCGGGCGTCCTCGTCACGCCGTCGACCGAGCCGTCGCCGTCGCCCGCTCCCGAGGGCGAGAGCAAGACCCTCGACGACTACCTCGCGGACGCGAAGGTCTGGCAGGAGCGGCTGAAGCAGGGCCGGGAGTGGCTCGAGAAGCTGAAGAGCCGCCCGCGCGGCCCGGCCGGCGCGCCGCCCGACGACGCGACGCTGAAGGAGCGCCTCGAGAAGGAGGTCGCGGCGAAGGGATGGCGCGACGTCGCGGCGACCCACCTGATCGAAGGCGCGCCCGCTTTGCAGATCGGCGAGGTCGTCGCGGAAGGCATCCAGAGTGATTCCCTCGGAAAGAAGATCGACCTCCGGATCGAGAACCTCTCGACCGACCCCGGCCTCGTCGACGGCGCGCCGCGCGTGACGATCCGGACGCAGGACGGCGCCTGCGCGATCGACGCGTCGCTCGGCAGCGAGGCGCGCGTGCCGGGCCAGAGCTTCCTCGACCTGAAACTCGCCGGGCTCGCGACCGACGACGTCGTCTCGAAGTTCGCGGGAAAGCTCGGCCACGCGCCCGCGCACGGCGGCACGCTCGACGCGGGCTTCCGCCTCGGCTGGGGTGCGGGCCAGGCCGCCGCGTTCGACAACCCGCTGAACGTCGTCCTGAAGGACACGACGGTCGAGCTGCCGAAGCTCGGCGCGACGCAGGTGAAGGAGCTCGCCGTCCCGCTCTCGCTCAAGGGCCCGCTCGACAACCCGCGCGTGAGCGTCGACATGAAGGCGTTCGCCGACAACCTCGCGAAAGCGGGCGCCGGCGAGCTCGCGAACAAACTGAAGAGCGAGCTGGCCGAGAAGGGCGACGCGCTGAAGAAGGAGGCGACCCGCGCGGCCGGCAGCGCCGTCGACAAGGCGAAGGCGGGCGACGTGAAGGGCCTCGAGGACGACGCCAAGCACCTCCCCGGGGACCTCAAGGACCTCAACCCCTTCGGCAAGAAGAAGAAGAAGGACGAGAAGAAGCCCCCCGAACCCAAGCCGGACGAGAACAAGCCGGCGGGAGGCAAGCCCGACGGCGGTTGATGCCCGCGGCAGCGAGCCCGCGCGTACGATCCGCGCGCCGCGGCGGTCGCGGCATTCGCGCCGGTCGCGGCGGAGGTCGAGCGGAATGGGAAGGGTGGCGCGGAGGCGAGCGGGGCTCGGGCTCTTCGCACCGCTCGCCCTCTCGCTCGCGGTCTTTGCGCGCGGTGCGCCGGCGCAGGACGCCGCGCTCGAGCGCGCGCTCGACACGATCCGCGCGGAGCGCATCACCGCCGACGTCGCCTACGTTTCGTGCGACGAGATGGGCGGGCGCGACACGCCGAGTCTCGGTCAGCGGCTGACGGCCCGCTTCCTCCGCAACCGCCTGCAGCGCATCGGCTGGCGGCCCGGCGCGGGGCGGCCCGGCGCGCGCGACCCGTGGTTCTTCACCTACCCGCTCTCGTACCGGCGGATGAAGGAGCCCGAGACGCGGGCGCAGATCACGCGCGGCGACCAGAAGGTCGCGCTCTCGGTCGGCAGCGACTACTTCTTCCCGGCGCGCGAGCTCGACAACGCCGAGTACACGGGCGGCGTGGTCTTCTGCGGCCGCGGAAGCACGGAGGAGTTCGCCGCGGCGGGAAACCTCCGGGGCCGCTGGGCGCTCTGCCAGGAACTCGGCGACAGCCTCCGCTCCGCCGAGGAGCGCGCGCAGCCGACCGGCGCGGTCGGGCTGCTCGCGATCGCGGCGCCCGAGTCGAGCGCGCCCGCCTACGCCGACCAGTACGGCCGCGTCGTCACGTTCCTGCGCACGGGGCGCGTGCAGCCGGTCGAGCCGGCGCGCGAGGCGAAGGGGAAGACGCTGCCGCGCGCCTACCTCGCTGCGTCCGCGGCCGAGCGGCTCTTCCGGCTGGCCGGCACGAGCGAGCCCGCGGTCGGGCAGGACCTCGGCGTCGTCTTCACCGACACGCGCCGCCTCGTCGGCGACGGCACGATCGAGTGCGAGAACGTGGTCGGCTTCTGGCCCGGCAGCGATCCGAAGCTCGCGCGGGAGGTCCTCCTCGTCAGCGCCCACTACGACCACCTCGGCACGACCGCGGACGGCATCGTCTACAACGGCGCCGACGACAACGGGTCGGGGACGTGCGGGCTGCTCGCGCTGGCCGAGGCGCTCGTCGTGAACGGGCCGCTGCGCCGCTCGGTGATGCTGATCTGGGTCTCGGGCGAGGAGAAGGGGCTGCTCGGCTCGGAAGCGTGGGCGCGCGCGCCGTTCTTCCCCAACGACGGCAAGGCGGTCGCGAACCTGAACCTCGACATGATCGGCCGCAACGCCAGGAACCAGCTCCTGCTGACGCCGACGCAGGCGCACCCCGCACACAACGGGATCGTCAAGCTGGCCGAGAAGCTCGCCCCGCTCGAGGGCTTCACCGATCTGCAGAACGCCGACGAGTACTACACGCGCAGCGACCAGGCGATGTTCGCGAAGCTCGGCATCCCCGTGCTCTTCCTCTTCGGCAACGTGCACGAGGACTACCACAAGCCGTCCGACAAGGTCGAGAAGCTCGACGGCGACAAGGCGCGCCGCGTCGTGCGCCTCGTGCTGCGCATGCTCGACGCGATGCAGGGCGACCTGCAGGAGCTCGACCGATGAGCGCGACGCGTCTCGCGCGTGACGAAGGGTGGCGCCTCCTCTGCGAGTGGACGCCGGGCGAGGCGCTGCGCCGGCATGCGCGCGCCGTCGAGGTGGTGATGCGCGCCGCCGCGCCGCGCTACGGCGCCGGCGAAAGCGACGTCGAGCTCTTCGGCCTCGCCGGCATGCTCCACGACGCCGACTACGAGCAGTGGCCGCAGGAGCATCCCAAGCGGATCGTCGCGTGGCTGCGCGAGCGCGGCGAAGAGGCGCTCGCCCACGCCATCAGCGCGCACTACACCAAGTGGAACGTCCCCTACGAGAGCGCCCTCGACAAGGCGCTGCTCGCCTGCGACGAGCTCACCGGATTCGTCGGCGCCTGCTGTCTCGTGCGGCCCGGCGGCATCACGACGCTCGAGCCGAAGAGCGTCCTGAAGAAGCTGAAGGACCGTGGCTTCGCGGCGAAGGTCGAGCGCGAGGAGATCGAGGCGGGCGTCAAGCTGCTCGGGGTCGAGATGAGCGAGCACGTGGGGTTCGTGATCGAGGCGTTGAAGCCGTTCGGGGGCGAGCTGGGGTTGGTGAAGTAGGATGCCGTGCCATGACTCCTGATCTCGTCGACGTCGTTTCGGTGCGCCCGCTCGGCGGGATGCGTTTGCGGCTGAAGTTCGACGACGGCGCCTCCGGCGAGGTCGACCTCGCGCGCTGGCTTCCTCGCAAAGGCGTCTTCCGTCCACTCTTCGCACCTGCCTACTTCCGCCGGGTCCGCGTCGACCGCGAGACCGGGACGATCGCGTGGCCGAACGACGCCGACGTCGATCCAGTCGTGCTCTACCACTGGACCACCGGGAAGCCGCTTCCGCGCTGGGCGGGCCCGCTCGACGACGGCTGTCCGAGCTGCACGAGGCGGATCGAGACGGCGCGACGACCGCGCGCGGCGACCGCGAGCAAGCGCCGCCGACTTCCATCGCGGTCCGGATCGAACAAGTCGCGCTTGGCGCGCTAGGCGCGGACGCTCGGGTCTCAATCTCCGATCGTCAGGTCGAGGCCGGGCGTGAACG